>DATJXV010000118.1:0-2450 GCA_035499955.1 Casimicrobiaceae bacterium | reverse complement strand
GACGCGCCACTCGTCGTCGCGTCGGCACGCGATGCCGTTGAGGTCGCCGGCGCGTTGGACAAAGGTCCGGCAGAAGTCGCCTGCCTGATTCTCGAACGTGAGGCCGACACGAACGGCGGCATCGGCCGGCTGGGTACTCGCGAGTTGCTCCGACAGCGCCCGGGAGACCGCGCGACTGGCAACCACTCCATTCGGCCCGGTGTGAAACGCCTCACCATCCTCGCGGCCGACCTGCTGCGCTATCACGACCCCGAGCACGAGGGCCGCCGCGATCGCGCCGACTTCAGGCCACGACCACGCACGGACGCGCTCTGCGAGCCGCTTCGACTCACGCCGCACAGCGAGGTCGGTGACCTGCGCGGATGGCGGCTCCAGTATCTGCCGGAGCCGATCCGGGACCGGCTCGTTGAGTACGGGCGCGAACGCCTTCGCAAGGCGCGCACGCTGCGCACGGAACGCCTCGACGCGCCGCCCGAGCGCCGCGTCCGCGCGGATCGCCGCCTCGACCTCGGCCCGGTCCGCAGGCTCCAGCTCACCGTCCGCGTACCGCATCAGAGTGTCTTCGGTGATCTGCATGGCTTTATCCTGCTTGCGGTCCCAACACGGCCTGCAACGCTTCGCGCCCCCGGGCAAGACGGCTCGTCACCGTGCCGATCGGGATTTCAAGCACCGCCGCAGCTTCCTTGTACGAAAGCCCCTCGACCAGCACCAGCATCAGGCAGGTGCTCTGCTCCTCGGGCAGGCGCGACAGGGCCTGCTGGATCGCCATCGCTTCGTCCGTCGCGAAGTCCGGTGCCGCGACCTCCGCGTGCTCATCGAGAGGCGCGTGGTCGTCGCGACGCGCGCGCGAACGCACCTCGTCGAGCCAGGTGTTGCGAACGATCGTGAACATCCAGCTATCCAGCCTCGTTCCGCGTTGCCACTGGTCGAGACGGCCGAGCGCCTTCTCGAGCGCCACCTGCAGCACGTCGTCCGCATCGGCGACGTGTCGTGTAAGGTGGCGCGCGAAACGCCGGAGCCGCGGCAGCAGCTCGACAAGCTCGCGCTTGATCCGCTCGATGTCGTCCATCCGTCCTCTATGGATTAAACGCGCGGCGAGCGCCGTTTCTTCCCTGAGGCCGATCATTCGTCGGTCCCGGAAGTGCCCGAATGTTAGCATCCACAGTCAATTCAACGGATTACCCGGCGACAGCGGCCCCGGCATGACAGGCTGGCGACTCCCTGCCCTGGCGATCCTGGTGGCGCTGACGTTCGGCGCCGCCGCCGCGCACGCGCAGCTGCGCCTGCCAACGCTGCCCGTTCCGGCGACCACGCCGCTCACCTCCGTGGCGCGCGATGCCACGAGCCTGGCAGGCGGCGCCATTGGAACGACGCTCGCCGAAGTGCGTCGCCTCACGAGTGCGCGGCTCCTCAAGGCGAACCGCGCCGTACTCGACCGGGACCGCGAGGGCAACCTGATCGTTCGTGGCGAGCTCCTCGCGTTCGTCGCGCCGGACCGGGCCGCGTCGCTCGTGCTTCCGGCGGGGATGCACGTTCTCAGGCACGCGCCCATCGCGACGCTTGACCTCGAACTCATCGTGCTGACCGTGCCCGCGGATCGATCGATCCATCGGCTGCTCAAGGAGCTGAGGAAGTCGGATCCGGCCATGGCCTACGACTACAACCACATCTATCTCGGTGTGGGCGACGCGGCGGGATCCGCCACCGCCACTCCCGGCGATTCGTCCGCTTCGATGCCGGGTGGCGCGGTCGCCGTGGGGCTCATCGACAGCGGCGTCGACGCCGCGCACTCCGCTCTGCGCGGCGCCGCCATCGTGAACTGGGGCTGCGAAACACCCGTTCCAGCCGCTCACGGAACGGCCGTCGCATCCCTGATCGCCGGCGACGATCCTCCCTTCCACGGCGCCGCGCCGCACGCCCGGATCTTCGCGGCGGACGTGTTCTGCGGCTTGCCCACCGGTGGCTCGGTCGATCGCGTCGCGGGGGCATTCGGTTGGCTGCTCGAGCGGTCCGTGCCCGTCGTCAACGTGAGCCTCGTCGGCCCGCGCAATGCCCTGCTCGAGCAGTTGATCGCGCGCGTGCAGGCGCGTGGCCAAGTCGTGGTCGCCGCCGTCGGCAACGACGGCCCCGCCGCGCCTCCTCTCTATCCAGCGGCATACCCGGGCGTGATCGGAGTGACCGGCGTCGATGCGCGGCGCCACGTGCTGCTCGAGGCCAATCGGGGACCGCAGGTCATGTTCGCCGCACCCGGCTCCGATCTGCTCGCGGCCAGCGTCGGCGACGGTTACCAGTCCGTGCGCGGCACCTCGTACGCCTCGCCGATCGTCGCCGGACTCCTCGCCGCGCGCTGCGCCAAGCCGGATCCCGGCTGCCGGTCACGCGCGATTGACGCGCTCGCGCGTGAAGCCATTCGCCTCGGTACCCGCGATCACGACCCCGTCTACGGCCTT
>DATJXV010000117.1:0-12376 GCA_035499955.1 Casimicrobiaceae bacterium | reverse complement strand
CGTGTTGGTGCGCCAGATCTTGTTCTGCAGCTGCAGGATGCCGTACATCAGCGCCTCGGCGGTCGGCGGGCAGCCCGGCACGTAGATGTCGACCGGCACGATGCGGTCGCAGCCGCGCACCACGGAATAGGAATAGTGGTAGTAGCCGCCGCCGTTGGCGCAGGAGCCCATCGAGATCACCCAGCGGGGTTCGGCCATCTGGTCGTACACTTTGCGCAGCGCGGGCGCCATCTTGTTGCACAGCGTTCCGGCCACGATCATCACGTCGGATTGGCGCGGACTCGGCCGGAACACGACGCCGAAGCGGTCGAGGTCGTAGCGCGCCGCACCGGCGTGCATCATCTCGACCGCGCAGCACGCGAGGCCGAACGTCATCGGCCACATCGAGCCGTTGCGCGCCCAGTTGATGACGCTGTCGAGCGTCGTCGTGACGAAGCCTTTTTCCAGGACGCCGTCGATCGCCATGAACCCTCAGCTCCTCATTCCCATTCGAGCGCGCCCTTCTTCCACTCGTAGGCGAAGCCGACGATGAGGATGAAGAGGAAGACCATCATCGCGACGAAGCCTTCGAAACCGATGTCCTGCAGCACGACAGCCCACGGGAAGAGGAAGGCGATCTCGAGATCGAACAGGATGAACAGGATCGCGATGAGGTAGTAGCGGACGTCGAATTTCATCCGCGCGTCCTCGAAGGCCTCGAAGCCGCATTCGTATGGCGAGAGCTTTTCCGGATCCGGGCGGTTGGGCGCGACCAGCGTGCCCACCGAGAGAAGAAGGACTCCGAGCCCCAGGCCGACGATGATGAAGAGGAGGATGGGGAAGTACTGTTCCAGCATCGGCTGCTGCCTTCCGGACTTTCAGCTTTTCGACCTGCCGCAATTGTACGCTGCGGCAGTCTCCACGCGACGCACGCCGCCTTGGTTAGACCGCGTGCGTTTCAATCTGGTGCCGACGGGGAGACTCGAACTCCCACGGCTTGCGCCACTGCCCCCTCAAGACAGCGTGTCTACCAATTTCACCACGTCGGCTTGTCAGGGATCAGAGTTCAGGGATCGGGGATCAGACGCGCCGGTGTTTTCCTTGGCCGCGCATCGAGCGCCGGGCCGCATCGGCGCTGAAGCCGCCACCGGATATGCCGCTGCGTCTGATCCCTGATACCCGACTCCCGATCCCTGTTACTTCGGTACCTCTCCCGCCTGCTTCGGCGCCTCGCTCGCCGGCGCGGGCGTCGAGCCGGGCACCGGCACCGACGCCGGCGCCGGCTTCGCGGGCTCGGCGCTCTTGGTCGCCGCCGGCACGTCCGGCGTGCCCTGCTGCATGATGTCCCTCGGTCCCGTGTGCATCGTGCCGAGGTACGTGAGGCCCAGGCTCGACACGAAGAATACCGCGGCGAGGATCGCCGTCGTGCGCGACAGGAAGTTCGCCGAGCCGGCGGCGCCGAAGAGGCTGCCCGACGAGCCGCTGCCGAAGGCAGCGCCCATGTCCGCGCCCTTGCCGTGCTGGAGCAGGACAAGCCCGCACACCACGGCCGCGACGATCAAGTGAAGCACCAACAAGAAGGATTCCAGAAACGGCATGCTCAAGTCCCCGGCAAGCGCCGCCTAACAGGCGTTCGCGATCGCCAAAAATTCCACTGCGTCGAGCGACGCGCCTCCGACGAGGCCACCGTCGACATCCTGCTGCGCGAACAGCGCACCCGCATTCGCGGCCTTCACGCTTCCGCCGTACAGCACCTGCACGCCCGTAGCGCCCGCCGACGCGAGCCGCCCGCGCAGGAACGCGTGCACTTCCTGCGCCTGCTCGGGCGTCGCGGTGCGCCCGGTGCCGATCGCCCAGCACGGCTCGTACGCGAGCACGATCAGCGATGCGTCGCGTCCGAGCGCCCCGGTCACGGCGTCGAGCTGGCGCGCCACGACCGTGTGCCACTGCCCGGCATCGCGCTCGGCGAGCGTCTCGCCGACGCACACGACCGGCGTCAGCCCCGCGGCAAGCGCAGCTTTCGCCTTCGCCGCCACAATGACGTCCGTTTCGCCGTGCTGCTCCCGCCGCTCCGAATGCCCGACGATCGCGTACCGGCACCCGAACTCGGCGATCATGCCGCCCGCGACGTCGCCCGTATGCGCGCCCGCCGCGAATTCGCTCATGTCCTGCGCGCCCCACGCCACAGGGGAGCCCGCGAGCACGTCGCGCGCCTGCGCAAGATACGGAAACGGCACGCAAACCGCCATTTGCAGGCCCGGCTTCGGTTTGAACCCCGCGACGAGCGCCACCAGCAGCGTCGCGTTGGCTGCCAGCCCGCCGTTCATCTTCCAGTTGCCGACGACGAGCTTGCCGCGCATGTAGCCTCGAAGGCGCCTTCCCGCAACCCCAAAACTTGCTGATTTTACCGCGCCGCACCACGGGGGGTCAACGCAACCGGAAAAGAGGCATTTTCCCAGGCCGAGCGACGCTGCGGCGCCGGGTTCAACCGGCCCGACCCTCCCCGCTGCGGCCGCGCACGTGGCTTGCGAGGAGCCTTGCGATCTCGCCCAGGTCGCGCGCGAGGCGCGGGTAGCCTTCGTTGGGCACGAGCGTGTCTTCGTCCATGTACAGCGTGCGCTTGAGCTCGATCTGCAGGCTGTGCCGGTTCTCGGCCGGCCGCCCGTGCTTGCGGACGATCTCCACACCCTTGTAAGGGTCGTTGACGGCGACGCTGTAGCCCATCGCGCGCGCCGCCTGCGCGACGAGATCGGTGAGCGCGGCTTCGCACGTCGTGCCGTCGCGGTCGCCCAGCACGAAGTCGGCGCGCAAGCGTCCCGGATCGTCGGCCAGCGCGTCGCCGACGGCGGGCATCGAATGGCAGTTGATGTGCCATACGCCGCCGAACTGCGCGCGGCGCGCGTCGAGCACGGCGTCGAGCGCAGCATGGTAGGGGCGCCAGCAGCCTTCGATGCGCGCGCGCACCTCCGCGCTCGTGAGCTTGCGCGCGTACATCGGCGCGCCGCCGCGCGCGAGGCGCCACACGAGGCCGATGCCCTGCTGCGTCTTGCGCGACGGCGCGATCGGCTCGGGCCAACGGTCCGATAGGAGCTCGACGTCGATGTCGTCGAGGCTGCGGTTGGCGTCGATGTAGGCGCGCGGGAATCGCGCCTCGATCAGGGTCGCGCCGTGGTCCAGCGCGGCGCGCCAGAGGCGCGCGACGTGCGTGTCCTCGGCGCGCCGTACCACCTCGCGCGCCGGCAGGTGGTCGAAGTCGTCCGGGTACCACTCGCCGGAGTGCGGCGAGTCCAGCACGAGGGCGATGGGCGCCGTCGCGGGGTCGTGGCGGATCAGCGGGTCATTCATGCGTGTCGTTGAGGAAGCACGCCGAGCGGTGGCCCGGCGCGATGTCGCGCAGCGGCGGCGCGGATTCGCGGCACCGGTCCATCGCGAAGGGGCAGCGCGGATGGAAGTGACAGCCGCGCGGCGGGTCCAGCGGCGAGGGAATCTCGCCCTTGATCGGCACGAACGTGCGCTTGCCCGGCTGCACCTTGCCGACCTCGGCGAGCAGCGCGATCGTGTACGGGTGGTTGGGGTACGCGAACAGCTCGGCCGAGGGACCGCTCTCGACGACGCGGCCCAGATACATGACGACGACGCGGTCGGAGATGAAGCGCACCACGCCTAAGTCGTGGCTGATGAACAGGTACGTGAGGTTGAGCGCGGTTCGAAGCTCGATGAAGAGGTTCAGCACCTGCGCCTGGATGGAGACGTCGAGCGCGGCCACGGACTCGTCGCAGACCACGAACTCCGGCTTGACCGCGAGGGCGCGCGCGATGCCGATGCGCGCACGCTGCCCGCCGGAGAACTGGTGCGGATAGCGGCGCATGAGCGTCGGGTCGAGCCCGACGCGATTGAGGACGAGCCCGACGTATTCGGTGCGCTGCTTGGGCCCGATCATGCCGTGCGCGACCGGCGCCTCGCCGACGATGTCGATCACGCGCATGCGCGGGTTGAGCGACGCGTACGGATCCTGGAAGATCATCTGCATCTTCAGCTGCTGCTTGCGCGCGCCGGCCGGGGGCAGGTGCGCGAGCGACGCGCCGCGCCAGAGCCGCTCGCCCGACGACAGCGGAAGGAGCCCCACGGCGAGGCGGCCCAGCGTCGACTTGCCGCAGCCCGACTCGCCGACGAGCCCGACCACCTCGCCCGGCGCGACTGCAAGGTCGACGTTGTCCACGGCGTGGACGACTTCCTCCTTGAGTCCCGCACCGAACGCATTGCCGATGCGCGCCGCGACGTCGAGCGTCTTCACGAAGCGCTTGGACACGCCGCGCAGCTCGACCAGGGCGTCGGGATCGCTCGGTTCCATCAGTAAAGAGAGACCAACGGATGGAAGCAGCGCACCGTCTGGCCGGGTCCGCCGGCCGGCCGCATCGCCGGCGACTCCGTGCACTCGCCGTTGGCGTAGGCGCAGCGCTCGCGGAACGGGCACCCGGGAGGCAGGTCGAGCAGCGACGGCGTCATGCCCGGGATCTGCCGCAGCCTCTGGCCACGCTCGTTGTTCGACGGCACGGAATCGAGGAGCCCTTGCGTGTACGGGTGCGCCGGGCGCCCGAGCACCTCGTCGCACGTGCCCTGCTCGACGATGCGCCCCGCGTACATCACGCTCACGCGGTCGGCGAGCCCCGCGATCACGGAAAGATCGTGGGTGATCCAGATGAGCGCGGTACCGGTCTCGCGCGCGAGCTTCTGCATTTCGTAGAGGATCTGGCCCTGGATCGTGACGTCGAGCGCGGTGGTCGGCTCGTCGGCGATGATGAGGTCGGGATCGTTGAGCAGTGCGATCGCGATCGCCACCCGCTGCCGCATGCCGCCCGAGAACTGGTGAGGGTACGCCTCGAGGCGCTCGTCGGGCGACGGAATGCCCACCTTGACCAGCGTCTCGCGCGCCCGCGCCCGCGCGCTCGCGTGGCTCACGTCGTCGTGCGCGAGGATGGCCTCGATCATCTGCACGTCGATGCGCAGGACGGGGTTCAGCGTCATCATCGGGTCCTGGAAGATCATCGCGATGCGGTTGCCGCGCATGTTGCGCATGCCTTCCGCCGTGAGCGCGCGCAGGTCCACGCCGTCGAGCACGATGCGGCCCTCGACGATGCGTCCGGGCGGATCGATGAGACCCATCAGCGAATAGCCGGTCATCGACTTCCCGGAGCCCGATTCGCCGACGAGCCCGAGCACCTCGCCGCGGCCGACGCTGAACGACACGTCGTCGACCGCCTTGACCACCCCCGCCTTGGTGAAGAAGTGCGTGCGCAACCCTTCGACGGTGAGGACGGCCTCGCTCACTTGGCGACGATGTCAGCGCTGCAGGCGCGGGTTCAGGACGTCGCGCAGCTGGTCGGCGACCAGGTTGATGCTGACGATGGTGAGCAAGAGCGCGACGCCGGGGAAGAAGCTGATCCAGTACTTGCCGGACAGCAGGTACTGGTACCCGTTGGCGATCAGGAGCCCGAGCGAGGGCTCGGTGATGGGCAGGCCCAGCCCGAGGAACGACAGCGTGGCTTCGAGTGCGATGGCCGCCGCCACCTGGACGGTCGCCACGACGATCATCGGCGGAAGGCAGTTGGGCAGCAGGTGCCGGAACACGATGCGCGCGGGAGGGAGCGCGAGGCAGCGCGCGGCCTCCATGTACTCCTTGCGCTTCTCGACCAGCGCTGCGCCCCGCACCGTGCGCGCGTAGTAGGCCCACTGCACCGTGACAAGCGCCGTGATCACCTTGCCTGTTCCTTGCCCGAGCACCGCGATGAGGATCAGCGCGATGAGGATGGCGGGGAACGAGAGCTGGATGTCGACGATGCGCATGATCAGCGCCTCGACGCGACCGCCGAAGTACGCCGCGGCGAGTCCCATCGTCAAGCCGATGACCAGCGCGACCACCGTGCTCGAGGCGCCGACCACGAGCGAGATGCGAAGCCCGTAGAAGATGGCGGACAGCATGTCGCGACCCTGGTCGTCGGTGCCGAGCCAGAAGGTCCCGCCGTTGCCCGCCGCGGCGCCCGGCGGCAGCTTGCTGTCCATCACGTCGAGCTGAGCGAGATCGTAGGGGTTCTGCGGCGAGATGAGCGGCGCGAAGATCGCGGCGGCAACGATGACGAGGAGGAGCGCGAGCCCGAGCACCGCGAGCGGGTTCTCGAAGTAATCGCTGACGATGCGCCGGAACGGGCTCTGCGCGACGCGCATCTGCCGCTTCGCCACTGCCGCCGGCAACACCGTGCTCAATGCGCCCCCACGCCCGCCGGTGAAGCGGGCTCGCCGCCCCCCGAGGGGGGGCAATGCGCGCCTTGGGCCGGCGCTGCGACGCTCACACGGACCACGCTCATCCCTTCGCCTCGCTCAACCGCACCCGCGGGTCGAGCGCCGAGTACAGCACGTCGACGGCGAGGTTGATCAGGATCACCAGCGTGACGATGACGAGCAGGTAGGCGACGATCACCGGCCGGTCGAGGAGATTGATCGAGTCGATCAGGAGCTTGCCCATGCCCGGCCAGGCGAACACGCTCTCGGTGACGATCGCGAAGCCGATCAGCGCGCCGAACTGAAGCCCAACCACCGTCACGATGGGAATCAGGATGTTGCGCAGCACGTGCACGCCGATCACGCGACGGTTCGACAGACCCTTGGCGCGCGCGAACTTCACGTAGTCCTGCATGAGCGCCTCGTGCGCGCCCGAGCGCGTGAGGCGGATGAGTAGCGCGATGTTGAACAGCGCGAGGTTGGTCGCCGGCATGATCAGATGCGACAGCCCTTCCCACGTGAGGAAGGACACCGGAATCAGCCCGAGGAGCAGCGTGGTCGGACCGCGCCCGTTCGACGGCAGCCACCCCAGCATCACCGAGAACACCATGATGAGCATGAGGCCGACCCAGAACGTCGGCAGCGAGAAGCCGAGGATCGAGCCCGCCATGATGGTCCGGCCGGCCACGCCCTTCGGCTTCAGGCCCGCCCACAGCCCGAGCGGTATGCCGAGCACGACCGCGATCAGCATCGCGGCGATGGCGAGCTCGAGGGTTGCGGGCATGCGCTCCAGGATGAGGCCGAGGGCCGAAGTCGCGTGCACGAACGACTTGCCGAAGTCGCCGGTCAGGGCGCCCCTGAGGAACACGAAGTACTGCTCCCACAGCGGCTTGTCGAGGCCGAGCGCGGCAATGGCGTGCTCGCGCTCGATCTGGTCGGCCTGCGGGTTGATGAGGAGGTCGATCGGGTTACCGATCGCGTACACGCCGACGAACACGAGGAGCGACATCACGAACAGCACGACGACGCTCTGCGTGCTCCTTCGGATGATGTAGACGAGCACCGCCGACTTCCTTCACGTCATCCCGGATTGCCCTTCACCGGCCTGAACTGGAACGCGAGCGTGTATTCGTCGGTGCGCGGCGTGTACTGCACGCCCTTCTTGGTCGCCCACATCGTGAACTGGAAGTGGATCGGCATGATGGCGAGGTCGGCCATCGCGAACTCGGTCGCGCGCTGCAGCATGATGAGCCGGTTCTCGTCGTCGACCTGCTGGATCGCCTGCTGGATCAGGTAGTCGACCTTCGGATTGGAGTAACGCCCCCAGTTCACCGCGCCCATGCCGGTATCGCGGTTGTACGTCGCGATGAGCGAACGCAGCGGCGAGCTCGCCTCGCCGGTCGACGCGCCCCATCCCACCATGTCGAAGCTGAACTCCTGCTTGCTCGCGCGCGCCGAATACGGCCCCATCGGCGCCGTCTCGACCTTCGACGTGATGCCCACGCGGCTCAGCATCTGCGCCACCGCCTGGACGATCTTCTCGTCGTTCACGTAGCGGCCAGCGGGACCGTGAATCGTGAGATTGAAGCCGTTGGGATAGCCGGCCTCGGCGAGAAGCTTCTTGGCGCCTTCGGGATCGTAGACCTCGGGCTTGAGCGCCGGGTTGAAGCCGAAGAGCTTGTCGGAGACGAGCTGGCCCGACGGTATCGCCTGGCCTTCCATCACGCGCTCGGCGATCGCGGGGCGGTTGATCGCCTTGCTGATCGCACGCCGCACGCGAAGGTCGAGCAGCGGGTTCTTGTCGAGAGGCTTGCCGTCCTTCGCCGTGATGAACGGGCTCGACCGCTCGAGATAGTCGAAATTGAAGTAGATGACGCGATGCGAGATCTTGGACGTCAGCGTGAACTTGGGATCGGACTTCAGCCGGGCGAGGTCCGCCGTCGGCGGCTGCTCGATCGCGTCGACGTCGCCGGACAGCAGCGCGGCCATGCGCGCAGCCTCGTTCTTGATGATCTTGAACGTGACCTTCTCGTACGGCGGCTTGTCGCCCCAGTAGTTGTCGTTGCGCACGAGCTCGATGCGGTCGCCGTTGACGTAGCGCACCAGCTTGTAACGGCCGCTGCCGATCGCGGCCTTGCCGGAGTTGAAGTCCTCGGTGGTGGCGCCGGTGGCCACCTTCTTCGACACGATGTAGATCGTGGACAGGTCGTTCGGCGCGAGCGGGTACGGGACGGCGTAGTGGATGCGAAGCGTGTACGGGTCGACGACGTCGATCTTCTGGATCGCCTTGGTGTAGGGCGTGAACAGACCAGGGCTGTTCGGCACGGTCGGCACTCGGTTGATCGAGAACACCACGTCGTCGGCCGTGAGCTCGCCGCCGTCGGTGAACTTCACGCCCTTGCGCAGCTTGAACTCCCAAGTCTTGTCGTCGATCGTCTTCCACGACGTCGCGAGGCCGGGGATCATGTGCGAGTCGGGGTCCATCTGCACGAGCTTGTCGAAGATGTGCTCGGCGATGTTGTTGTTGGGGAAGAGGTTGTAGAAGTGCGGGTCGATCGACGTGACGTCGGCGGCCACCGCGATCCTGAGCTCATCGGCCGATGCGCCGGGCGCAAGCGCGAGTGCGGAAGCGACAACGGCGGCGGCAGCGAGCCGCGCGAGAAAGACGAGTTTTCGCATGCGATTCCCCGAAAGCGATGTTCGATAGACGAGTGCGGCACGGCCCCTCGAGGGCCGCAGCGGCAATCTAGCCTACTTGCCGCAGTGCGTCAAAGCGGGGGACTACGCCTTCTCCAGGCGATCGCCGGCCGGGTCGCAGCGCGGCAGGTGCGAGGCGACGACGTCGAGCAGCGACGCATAGAAGGCGTCATCGGCGGCCATATCGCGCGCGGCGAGCGAGCGGGCCTCCGAATCGGGCAGCGGACGGCCGGACTCGCTCGTCGCGAGGGCGCTGCGCAGCACGCCGTCCTCGTAAGCGAACTCGGCGCGCGGCTTGCCGTCGGGATACCACGAGCGCTTGCTGCCGTTCAACCTGCCGCGCGTGTACATCGCCTCGACCTTCATGCGCGGCTCGTCGCGCGTCCCCTTGTCCGCATACCATAGCGCCGCGGTGCCGGAAAGCGCGTCGTCGTCGAACGGCAGGTGCGCGACGCGCACGCCGGCGCCGTTCCAGAAGATGAAGCTGCCGGTGCGCCTGCCGCGGTTGAACGCCCCGACCACGCGCACCACGCCGCGGGCGTCGCGCAGCTCGTAGCTGCCGTGCGGCTGGCCGTCGCGGCAGCTTGCGTCCACCGTGTAGTCCTGGGCGACGGCGCTTCCGGCCGCGAGCAGCAGCGCGGCCGCGACCCCGAGGTGCCGGCTCACTTCCTGTGCGCCCACCACGCCCCAATCTCGCCCACGATGCCGCGGCGGAACGCGAGCACGCACATCACGAAGATCACGCCGGTGATCACGGTGACCCACTGCCCGAACCTCGCGAGATAGCTCTCGAGCCCTACGATCGCGAGCGCGCCCACCACCGGTCCGAAGATCGTGCCCATGCCGCCGAGGAGCGTCATCAGCACGACCTCGCCCGACATGGTCCAGTGCACGTCGGTCAGCGAGGCGAGCTGGAAGACGATCGCCTTCACCGAACCTGCGAGGCCCGCGAGCATGGCCGACAGGATGAAGGCGACGAGCTTGTACTTCTCGGCGTCGTAGCCGAGCGAGATGGCGCGCGGCTCGTTCTCGCGGATCGCCTTGAGCACCTGGCCGAACGGCGAATTCACGATGCGGTAGATGAAGGCGAACGCGACCAGGAATATCACAAGCACGGTGTAGTACATGACCAGCGTGCTCGACAGGTCGATGAAGCCGAACAGCTTTCCGCGCGGAACGGCCTGGATGCCGTCCTCGCCGTGGGTGAACGGCGTCTGCAGGTAGAAGAAGAAGATCATCTGCGACAGCGCCAGCGTGATCATCGCGAAGTAGATGCCCTGCCGGCGGATGGCCAGGGCGCCCGCGATGACGCCCAGCACGGTTGCCGCGACGGTGCCGGCGAGCACCGCGGCCTCCGGCGGCCAACCCCATTCCTTCGCCGCGTGCGCGCACACGTAGCCCGCGGTGCCGAGGAACATGGCGTGGCCGAACGAGAGCAGCCCGCCGAAGCCGATGAGCAGGTTGAACGCGCAGGCGAAGAGCGCGAAGCACAGCGCCTTCATGAGGAATACCGGATACACGCCGACGAAGGGCGCCACGGCGAAGAGCGCGGCCATGATCGACGTGGCCATGAGGAACGTGTTGCGGGCCGGGAGGTTCGCGTCGGCCGCGGCGCCCGTTGTGACGGTAGCCATCAGCGTTCCTTGCCGAACAGGCCGGCCGGCTTGACCAGAAGCACGATCACCATGATGACGAAGATCACCGTGTTCGAAGCCTCTGCATAGAAGACCTTGGTGAGGCCCTCGATCACGCCCAGGCCGAACCCGGTGAGGATCGCGCCCATGATCGAGCCCATGCCGCCGATCACGACAACGGCGAACACGACGATGATGAGGTTGGCGCCCATCTGCGGGCTCACCTGGTAGATCGGCGCCGCCATCACGCCGGCCAGGGCCGCCAGCGCGACGCCGAAGCCGTAGGTGAGCGTGATCATGCGCGGCACGTTGATGCCGAATGCCTGCACGAGCCCGGGATTCTCGGTGGCCGCACGCAGATACGACCCGAGCTTGGTGCGTTCGATCACGAACCAGGTGGCAAGGCACACGACGAGCGAGGCGACGATCACCCACGCGCGGTACTTCGGCAGGAACATGAACCCCAGGTTGAACGTGCCGACGAACTCCTGCGGCAGCCGGTACGGCTGGCCGGAGCTTCCGTAGTAGTTCGTGAACAGGCCCTGGATGATGAGCGCGAGGCCGAAGGTGAGCAGGAGGCCATACAGGTGGTCGAGCTTGTACAGCCGCGCGAGCATCGTGCGCTCGATGAGGATGCCCGTGATCCCCACCGCGATGGGCGCAAGCAGCAGCGACCACCAGTAGCCGACGCCTGCCTGCTCGAGCAGCCACCACGCGCAGAACGCGCCCATCATGTACTGGGCGCCGTGCGTGAAATTGATGATGTTGAGCAGGCCGAAGATGACCGCGAGCCCGAGACTGAGCATCGCGTAGAACGCGCCGTTGATGAGGCCGATCAGGAGCTGCCCGAACAGCGCCTGCATCGGTATCCCAAATATGCTCATGGCTGAAGAGTCGGCCCGGCCCCGCGCCCTCTCCGCCAGGGAGAGGGCTTGCCGGCCGAGGGACGGTTACGTCATTTCTTAACCAACGGGCAGTCGCCGTCCGCGAGCGGCCGGAAGGCCTGGTCCGCCGGGATCGTCGCCTTGATCTTGTAGTAATCCCACGGCGCCTTCGATTCCGCAGGCTTCTTCACTTCGACCAGGTACGCGGGATGGATCGTCCGCCCGTCTACCCGGATCATGCCCTTCCCGAACAGCGGATCGTCGGTCGGCATCTCCTTCATCTTGGCGACGACCTTCGTGCCGTCGTCGCTCTTCAGCGCCTCGACCGCCTTGAGGTAGTGGAGGATCGACGCATACACGCCGGCATGCACCATCGTCGGGTAAATGCCCTTGTCCTGCGCCGCGAAACGCTTGGCGAATGCGCGGGTCTGGTCGTTCATGTCCCAGTAGAACGTGTTGGTGACGATGAGCCCCTGCGCCGTGGGCAGGCCAAGCGCATGGATGTCGGTGAGGAACACGAGGAGGCCGGCAAGGTTCTGGCCGCCCTTCACGATGCCGAACTCGGCCGCCTGCTTGATGGCGTTGATCGTGTCGCCGCCCGCATTGGCGAGGCCGATCACCTTGGCCTTGGAGGCTTGCGCCTGCAGCAGGAACGACGAGAAGTCCGAATTGTTGATCGGATGGCGCACCTTGCCGAGCACCTTGCCGCCATTGGCCTCGACCACCGCCGAGGTGTCGCGCTCGAGCGCGTGGCCGAACGCATAATCGGCGGTCAGGAAGAACCAGGTATCGAGGCCGCTTTTGACCGCGGCCAGCCCGGTCACGTTGGCCTGCGCGAAGGTGTCGAACACATAGTGCACGGTGAAGGGCCCGCAGGCCTCATTGGAGAGCCGGATCGAGCCCGGG
>DATJXV010000116.1:0-40182 GCA_035499955.1 Casimicrobiaceae bacterium | reverse complement strand
TGAGGATGGTCGTGCCGCGAGCGTTGATCTCCTCCAGGAGCTCCATCACGCTGCGCGCCATCTGGCTGTCCAGGTTGCCGGTCGGCTCGTCGGCGAGGAGCATTCGCGGCGACCCGGCGAGCGCGCGCGCGATCGCCACCCGCTGCTGCTGGCCGCCCGAGAGCTCGGCCGGGTAGTGCCGCATACGGGAGGCGAGCCCGACCTGGCCGAGCGCGTCCTTGATGCGTTGCGCGCGCTGCGCGCCGCTCATGCCGCGGTAGCGCAGCGGCACGTCGACGTTGTCGAAGAGGTTCAGGTCGGGGATCAGGTTGAATCCCTGGAAGATGAAGCCCAGCTTCTCGTTGCGGAAGCGCGAGCGCGCGTCGTCGGAGAGCTTGCGCACGTCCACGCCGTCGAGCGTGAAATCGCCTTCGTCGAACGTCTCGAGCAGGCCGGCGATGTTGAGGAAGGTCGTCTTGCCGGAGCCCGACGGCCCGGTGACGGTCACGAACTCGCCTTCGCGCACGTGGATCTCGAAGCCGCGCAGGGCGTGCGTCTCGATCATCTGCGTGCGGTACACCTTGCTCAGGTTCTGCATTCGTAGCATGACGGGTCGTGCCTTTCCGACTTATTGATTGATGGAGACGCGCTGCGCGTTCTCGAACGCGTCGCTGCCGGCGATGACGACCTTGTCGCCTTCCTTGACGCCCTCGATGACCTCGACGGCGGAGACGCTGGTCGCGCCGATGCGGATGGGCCGCCGATCCGCCACGCCATTCTCGACGACGTAGGCGATTCGCCCGCCGCCGGACTCGACGAAGGGACCACGCGGCAGCACGAGGACGTTGGGCCGCTCGTCGATGAGCAGGCGCGCGGAAACGCGCTGGCTCTGGCGCAGGTTGGCGGGCTGCGGGCCCGTGAAGCGCACGCGGGCGAGCACCTGGTTGCGGACGACCTCGGGGCTCAGCGCCGCGAGCTTGCCCGCCGCTTTGCCGTCGGGGGTCGTGATCTCGACGGCCATGCCGATGCCCAAATCGGCGGCGTACGTCTCCGGCACCTCGAGCTCGACCTCCAGCACCGAGAGGTCGACCAGCGTGAGGAGCGCGGTGTTGGCGGGCACCACGCTGCGGTTCGCCACGGCGAGGCTGCCGATGAAGCCGTCCACCGGTGCGCGCACCGAGAGCTCGTCGACGCGGCGCTTTGCATACGCGAGCGTGAGCCGCTGGCGCTCTAGCTGGCTCTCGCGCGTCTTCAGCTCGAGCGCCACGTCGTCGCCTTCGAGCTGCGCCGCCTGCGCCGCGTGACGGCTGCGGATTTCCGCGGAGCGCAGGGCGTCCTGCGCCTTCATGAAGTCGTTCTTGGCGACAACCCCCGCGATGCCGGCCTTCTCGATGCGCTCGTACGTGCGCTGCGCGGCCACGCGGTCGATCTCCGCGGTGTCGGCGTCGCGCTGGGCCAGGAGCTTCTGTTTCTGCGCGACGATCCTCTGGCGCGCGACTTCGGCCTGCATCTGCTCGTACGTCGACTGCTCGCGTTTCAGCTGGTCGGCGAGGTCGGGCGAGTCGATCTCCGCCACGACGTCGCCCCGCTTGACCGTGTCGCCCGCGCTCACCTTGAGCGTGACGGTGCCGGCCGCCGGCGCGTACAGCGTCGGGCTCACCGCCGCGACCACGCGGCCGTTCACGGCGGCATCGCGCACGAGCGTGCCGCGCGTGACGGTGGCGATGCGCAGGCGCGACGCGCTCACGGATTGCGTGCTGTCGCGCCACGCCCAGGCCAGCGCGGAGAGCGCGCCGATCAGCGCGATCCCGCCGGCCGCAACCACGATCGTCCGCCGCCATCGCCGCGGGCGCGGAGCGAGGACGACGTCCTGGGCGGAGGTGTCGCGGATCATGGACGCTTCATTGCACGCGGCGTGCCATGCGCAACACTTTGAATGAGCGGTGTTTTTGTGGACGGTGCCGTGTCCGGCGCCGTCCGCCCCGTGTCCGGGCGAGGCGTCCCGGACACTGAATCCCCGGTCTATCGGAGATAGGCGAGTAGCGGCGACCCGGCGCGCCGCTGCAGCAGCAGATCCTCGACCCTCTGCGCGCTCTCGGGCTCGAGCCGCTCGGCGAAGCGCGTCTCGCCGCTCACGAACGTGGCGACGGGAATGCCGTCGCGATACACGAGGCGGTTGCCGGTCAGCGCCGGCACCTTTGCGCCCGGGAGCAGGATGCCCGCGAAGTTCAGCGGATCCGCGCCGCTCACCGCCACGAGCTCGCCCGTCATCGGCGAACGCCGCGTCTCGCGAAGCGCCTGCACGGCTTCGGGGGTCGCGAACTGCTCGCCCGAGATGCCGGCGACGAAGCGCCCGCCTCGGATGTCGCCGCGGGCCTCGAGCCTGCGCAGCACGTGCAGAAGCTCGCGCCAGGGAGGCAGCCACGCCGCCTCGCGCTCGAGCATGCGCCAGAACACCACACCGTAGCGGCGCAGGAGCGCGTGTACGATGGGCTCGAGCGCGCTGGTGTCGAGATCGGGCTGCGCGGATGCGCGCTTGCGCAGCGCCCAGCGGCCCGCGTCCTCGATGCCGAACAGCGCGCGGCGGTGGCCGCGCCGCCCGCCGAAGGGCTTGCGCTTCTCGGACGGCGTCAAGAGCGCGCGCAGGCCGGCGAAGCTGTCCGAGGTGACTGCGCCGGACACGACGAGCTCGGCCAGCGCGTCCTCGACCTGCGTGCGCAACTCGCGTGTGCCCTCGACGATCTCGTCGAAGAACGAGGCGCCGTGCTCGGCGAGGAAGTCGGCGATGCGCTGTGCGCGCGGGCTCGACACTATCGGCTCGCTCGAGGGCCGTGCCAGCCGGTTCCACATCGGCAGCGCACGCCGCGGCAGCAGCGCGATCGGCGAGGTACGGATCGGGCCGCTGCCATGCGACGCGGACGCGGCGGGCGGCGTGAGGCGCGTCCACACCGCGCGTCCCGACAGGCACAGATCGTCGAGCCACGTGAAATCG
Organism: Casimicrobiaceae bacterium; assembly: GCA_035499955.1. Lineage (GTDB taxonomy): Bacteria > Pseudomonadota > Gammaproteobacteria > Burkholderiales > Casimicrobiaceae > VBCG01. The sequence goes on along the minus strand of DATJXV010000116.1, from coordinate 37,211 downwards.
TACTCGTCGAGCCGTGCCGGGAGAATCTCGGACTCCCACGCCGCGGCGGCGGCTTCAAACCCCTGCAGCTGCGTGATGACGGCGTCGAGCGCATCCGGTCCCTGGCGGCGCTCGGCGGAGGCGAGGTGCTGCCAGCGCAGCAGGAAGCGCATGAAGTCCTGCGTGGTCACGGGCTCGATCTCGTCGCGCAAGCGCTTCACGGTATAGCGGTGAATGCGCGCGAGAAGCCCGCGGTCGCACCACTCGAGCGTCGATGCGCCCGGCGTAAAGCGGCCGCTCATGGCGACGCCTTGCGCGGCAAGCGTGGCGAGCGCCGTCTCGATCTCGGCGGCGGCGACGACGAGTGTGGCCGACAGGGCATCGAGTGTGACGGGACCGGCGCCCTCGAGGCGCGAACGCACGAGGTCGGCCAGCGCGGCCTCGCGCGTGACCGCGCGTTCGCGGAACTCGGCCGGTGCGGTGATTGCCGGCTGCATCGGTGCGCCCGGGTGAACCGCCTGCACCTGCGGCAAGCGTTCGGCGGCCACACACCAGCGTTGCGTCCCCTCGACGGCGAGCCACGTCGCGCGGCGTTGTGCGATCAGCGCGTCGACGAACGCGGGCCAACCGAGGCCCGCGGCGATTTCATCGGCGCGCAGCAGGCCCAGCCCGAGCAGCGCGTCGTGCAGCTCGTCGGATGTGGCCGCGGCCGGCCATGCCTCTTGGCGGACGCGCTCGATCGCGGCCGCGTCGAGGCGCCCGAGGTCGGAGGCCGTCTCCGGATCGAGCCAGCGGCGTGCCATCACCGCCTGCGTCCGGCGCTCCTCGAGCGGCGCGTCGTCAAGATACGCGTACGGGCGCGCGGTCAGGATCTCGAGCGCGAGCGGAGAGGGCGTGGGCATGTCGCGCGCGATGACGGCGATCGCGCCGGACTCGATGCCGCGCAGCACGCGCACGAGGCCGTCGATGTCCATCGCCTCGTGCAGGCAGTCGTCGATCGTCTGCCGCACGAGCGGGTGATCGGGGATCTCGCGGTCGCCGACGATGTTCTCGGCGCAGGCGATCTGGTCGGGGAAGACCGACGCCATGAGATCCTCGGCGCGCATGCGCTGCAGGGGCGCGGCCACTTTCTTCCCGCCGCGGAAGCGCGGCAGGGCGAGCGAGATGGTCGCGATCCAGCGCCAGCGCGCGGTGAGCATCGGCGCGGCGAGCATCGCCTGCACGAGCACGTCGCGCACGCTGTTCGAGTGCAGGTAGCGCGCGACCGCGGCAAGCTCGAAGCTGTGGCTCGTCGACAGCGACAGCACGATGGCGTCCTCGGTCGCGGCGGCCTGCAGCTCGAAGTTGAACTTGCGGCAGAAGCGCTTGCGCAACGCGAGTCCCCACGCGCGATTGATGCGGCTGCCGAACGGCGAATGGATGACAAGCTGCATGCCGCCGCTCTCGTCGAAGAAGCGCTCGAGCACGATCGTGGATTGCGTGGGCAGGGCGCCCAGCGCGGCCTTTGCCGCGAGGAGATAGTCGGAGACTTGGGCCGCCGCTGCGGGAACCACGCCGGCGGGCGCGAGCTGCGCAAGCGAGTCGACTTCGTCGCGCAGGCGCGATACCGCGTGCGAGAGCTCGTCGGTGCGGCCCGGCGCCTCGCCGAGCCAGAACGGGATCGTCGGCGCCTGCCCCTGCGCGTCTTCGACGCGCACGCGCCCGGCTTCCACACGGCGGATCTTGTAGGACGTGTTGCCGAGCTGGAAGACGTCGCCGGCCAGGCTTTCCACGGCGAAGTCCTCGTTGACCGTGCCGACCTTCTGGCCCGCGGGCTCGAGCACGACGTCGTAATCGGCGTTGTCGGGAATCGCGCCGCCCGAGGTGAGCGCGGTCAGGCGCGCGCCCTTGCGTGCGCGCAGCACGCCGTTCACGGCATCGCGATGCAGGTACGAAGCGCGATGGCCGCGGCTCGTGTTGAAGCCTTCGGCGAGCATGCGCACGACCTCGACGAACTCTTCGCGCGAGAGGTTGCGATACGGGTGCGCGCGGCGGAATAGGGCGAAGAGGTCGGCCTCGCCCCACTCGCGCGAGGCGACTTCGGCGACGATCTGCTGCGCGAGGACGTCGAGCGGCTTTCCGGGGATGGCAAGGCGATCGAGCTCGCCTCGGCGCACCGAGTCGAGCAGCGCCGCGCATTCGACGAGGTCGTCGCGCGACAGCGGGAAGAGCCGTGCCTTGGGCACGCCGCCGACCTGGTGGCTCGCGCGTCCGGCGCGCTGCAGGAACGTGGCGATCGAGCGGGGCGAGCCCAGCTGGCACACGAGGTCGACGTCGCCGATGTCGATGCCGAGCTCGAGCGAGGCGGTGGCGACCAGCACCTTGAGCTCGCCGCTCTTCAGGCGCTGCTCGGCCTTGTGGCGAAGCTCCTTGGACATGCTGCCGTGGTGCGACATCACGTGTCCGGCGGCCAGGATCTGCGACAGGTGCCGGGCGGCACGCTCGGCCATGCGCCGCGTGTTCACGAACACGAGGGTGGTGCGATGCGACGCGGCGAGGTCGGCGAGCCGCGCGTACACCTCCTCCCAGACTTCGTGCGACATCACCGCCTCGAGCGGCGAGCCCGGCACTTCGAGCGCCAGGTCGCGCTCGCGCCCGTGGCCTGCGTCGACCACTTCGCACTTGTGCCGTCCGGCGCCGACCAGGAACCGAGCGATCTCCTCGATGGGCTTCTGCGTGGCCGACAGGCCGATGCGCACAGGCGGCTTCGCGGTGAGCGCGGCGAGGCGCTCGAGCGACAGCGCGAGGTGGCTGCCGCGCTTGTTGCCCGCGATGGCGTGGATCTCGTCGACGATCACCGTGCGCGTCGTCGCGAGCATCGCGCGCCCCGACTCTGAGCCGAGCAGCACGTACAGCGACTCGGGCGTCGTGACGAGGATGTGCGGCGGCCGCTTGCGCATGCCGGCGCGCGCCGTCTGCGTGGTGTCGCCCGTGCGCACGAGCGTGCGGATGTCGACGTCGGGAATGCCCAGGCGCGCGAGCTCGCCTCGGATGCCGGCGAGCGGCGCCGCGAGGTTGCGGTCGATGTCGTTGCTGAGCGCCTTGAGGGGCGACACGTAGAGGACCTGCGTCTCGTCCGGGAGCGGCGCGCGCAGGCCTTGGCGCACGAGATCGTCGATCGCGGCGAGAAACGCGGCGAGCGTCTTGCCGGACCCGGTCGGCGCCGCGACCAGCACATTGCGCCCCGACTGGATGATCGGCCAGGCGGCGCGCTGCGGCGCCGTAGGGGCCGGGAACTGCGAGGCGAACCAGCGCTCGACGGCGGGATGGAAGGCGTGGGTGGACTTCATCGGCAGGTCGTTAGATGAGGGCGCTGCGGTCGGGTCGGAACCCTTCGAACGTGGAAGCGTACCACCCTCCACCCCTTATTAGAACGATCGTTCGGGCTGCTGCCGCTCGTCGGATAGCAGGAAGCGGGCATCGAGCGCGGCAGAGAAGGCGGTGGCCATGATCGAGGCGTCGAAGGACGCCGAGACGCAGGCAGTGCGCGTGATCATCAAGGCGCGCGCGTAGCGTGACGCCGCCGGACTTCAGGCCGACGCGACAGTGCAACTTGCCAACGCGGCCAGGCAGAAGGGCCTCGCGGAGGCCGAGGTGCAGCGCGCCGTCACAGAGGCGATCAACCTCCTGTCTCAGGAGCAGAGCACGCTAAAATACCACCTCGCGCTCGTCACAGCGCTGCCCGCAGTGATCCAGGAATCGGTGGAGCCGATGAAGGTGATCGACGGCATCAAGATCGTTCAGGTCGACGGCCTCAACCGCGGCGTCGGCGCCAGCAACGGCGCCGACGGCGCGCCGCTGATCCACCGGGGCGGCGGCAATCTCGCGGAATCGGTGATCCAGGCAGCGCTGGCGTATCGCGCGAATGCGCCGCTCATCGACTCGCTGCTCGCCGAGGTGGGGCTGAACTCGACCTCGCTCGCCGGACTGACCAAGGGGATTTCCGACGGTGTGACGCCGGCGCAAGGTACCGACGTCAAGGTCGCGCAGGGGAGCGTGCCGCCGAAGCCGGCGGGGCATTGAGTCATCGTGAGTCCGTTCCCGCCGTGGCGTTGATCGCGGCCCCAGGGCGGAAGCGAAAATGATCAGCGGCGCATCCGATCGGCCTCAGAGGCGAAAGCTCACCTCGACCGAATGGCTGGTCATCGCCTTTGTTGCCGCCATCGCAACGCTGTTCCTTTGGGGGCGCTTGAGCGAAGGGCAAGCGCGCGGCGAGTTCCGGCGCGCGGTCGAGCACGCGTCGCAGGCTTGCGTGAACGGCGTTCGGGCTGAAGACGCGTCGTCCTTGCTCGATATTCTGAGACAGGTCGACCATGTCGAACCCCATCACAGTCATCCCACGACTCCCGTCCGGATCGACCTCGACTGCAATACCGCAAGCTATGTCGTCATCGCTCGCGATTCGACGAATTCGGGAGAGTTCTGGGCGTATTGGCCCGCGAGCCCCGGGCACGCCGGCGATCCCGGCCGAGAGGCGGGACGCATCGTAAGCGAAGACCTCGATGTCCTGATGAAGCGACGCGGCCTTTGACCATGGCGCGAAACCGTCCGCCTTCGCGCGTCTGAAGCCTCTTCACGCGCGCCGGCTGCCGTGCGGCCTCGGATACTGCACGAGCCGCGCGGCGTGCCGCTCGTGCGCATCGCGCGGGCTCAGCGCACGGGCCTGGGTGGCGCTGACGAGCGGGTAGTGTCGCAGCGACGCGAGGCGGTCGTGCAGCGCCCAGCATGACGTCTCGCTGGTCACCCACGAGGCCGGGTCGACGTGGCGCAGGTCGAACGCGCGCGTGTAGCCGCGCAGCGTCTTGCGGCCGCGCCTGTCGAAGAACTCGTGGAAGTACGACATCGAAAGCTCGCGCAGCGACCGGTAGACGGGCTCGCGGTAGCGCAGCCATGCGCCGTTGCTCTTCGACAGCGCGCCCCAGCAGCCGCGTCGACGGAAGAGGGCGAGCACGTGCGGGTTGTCGTGCGGCGCGCAGTCGAGGTGCATGACGAGCGGCGGCTCGCCGTGGACCCACAGCGCGCAAGCGGCCACCAGCGCGCCCTCGATGCAGTGCGCCACACGGTGGCGCAGCACGCCGCGCACCGAATGCACCGTCTCGCCGGCCGGCTCGTGGTTGGCGGGAATCGCGTTGAGGAATGCCTGGATGCGCTCCGGGGCGGTCAGGCGCGCGAGCGTCGCGTATTCGCGCGCCGTGAGGCCCAGCTCGTCGCGCCGGGCCTTCATTCCATCACCCCAGCCGCGCGCGCAGCTTCGTAAGCTCGGCCTCCAGCGACTCGATGCGCTCGAGGAAGGCCAAGAGCACGCTCACGCCGTGCGCGTCGAGGTCGAAGTCGCGCCGCAGGCGCGACGCGGTGCGCGCGACCATGAGCCAGTGCGACTCGAACGTCCACGGTGCCGCGGCGACGTCGCGCGGGACGAGCGCGCCGTATCGGACGAGCTCCGTCAGCTCCGTCTCGGAAAGCCCGGTGGCGTGGATCATCTGCGTCCACGTCACGAAAGTGGCGGTCTCGAAGCGCACGGCATCCTGGGTGGGTGCGATCATTTCGCCTCCTTCGAGAAATGCGCGCGCGGGTCGAAGCTCGACGAGTCCGCGAGCTTGCGGTAGAGCTCCTTCTGCGCGTCGTCGACCACGCTCGGGACCTCGATGCGCACGAGGGCGTACAGGTGACCCGCCGCGCCGCTGCCGCGCGTCATGCCGCGGCCCGACAGGCGAAGCTGCTGGCCCGCGCGCGTGCCGGGCGGCACCTTGAGCGTGACCGCGCCGGCCGGCGTGGGGAGCTCCACGCTCGTGCCGAGGACGGCCTCCCACGGGGCGAGCGGGAGGTCGACGTAAAGGTCGCTGCCCGCGACGCGATACAGCGGATGCTCGGCCACCTCGATGTCGAGGTAGAGGTCGCCGTCGGGGCCGCCGTTCACACCCTTGCCGCCCTTGCCCGGGACGCGCAGCTTCTCGCCGTTGGTCACGCCGCGCGGGATGCGGGTGCGCACGCGATGCGGCACGCGCCGTACGCCGCCGTCCGCGTCCCACTCGAGCGCCGAAAGCTCGAGGTCGACCTCGGTGCCCTGGAACGCCTGCTCGAAGCCGATGCGAACCACTGCCTCGTAATCGCTGCCCGGGATCGGACGGTCGGCACGCCGCCCGGCGCCGCGGGCATGGCGTCCGGCGAGGCCGGCGAAAAGGTCGGACAAGTCGATGTCCTCGAAGTGGCCCGCGCCCGGGCCGAAGCCCTCGCCGAACTGCGCGCCCCACTCGGGCGGTGGGCGGAACTCCTGCCCGGGGCGGTGGGTGCCGAGCTGGTCGTACGCCGCGCGCTTCTCCGGGTCCTTGAGGGTCTCGTACGCCTCGGACATCTCCTTGAACTTCTCCTCGGCGTCCTTTTCCTTCGACACGTCCGGGTGGTACTTGCGCGCGAGGCGGCGGTAGGCGGTCTTGATCTCGTCCGCGCTCGCGCCGCGCTCGAGCCCGAGGATCTTGTAATAGTCCTTGTATTTCATGGTAGCAACGTAAGATGCGGGCAGGAGCGCATTATTGCAAACCGGTGGGCGTGCGGGCCGTTCGTTTATCATCGCCGGCGAGGGCGAGCGAAGGAGCGCATCGCATGACGCAACGGTTGACGCCGTGCTGATCAGGCTTTCGGCCGCGCAGATCCCGCTCGTGCTGGGCGCGATGCGGCTCGTGGCCTCCGCCGGAGGGGCGGAGCGGTTGAGCGAGGCGGATCGCAACGCGCTCGTCGCGTTCGACCGCTTCATCCTGCGCCGCTCCGGCGCGCTCGACGTCGAGTCGCTGCCCGCGACCACCGCAGCCGCGCTCGGCGCGGCGGTTCCCGGCGCGCCGGAGCGCGATCACGTCGTGCAGTTCCTGGTCGTGATGGCCCTCGTCGACGGCACCGTCGACCCGGCAAAGATCAGAGTGGTCGACGCGTTCGCGCAAGCGCTCGGCGTGCGCGAGGACTCGGTGCGCCAGCTGGCGGAGTTGGGACGCGGGCACCTGGCCTGGGTGCGCGCGGACGTGGCGCGGCAGAACCTGCGCTCGGTCACGGGGGACGATATCCGCGAGCCGATCGACGTATGGGTCGTGCCGTATCGGAACGCGCCCGACCCAGCGCTCGCGGCGCGGTACCGTGCGCTGGGGACGTTGCACGAAGGCACGCTCGGCCGCGCGTTCTTCGAGTTCTACCGCGACAACGGCTTCGCCTTCGCGGGCGAGCCCGCGGGGCTCAACCAGCGCTTCGCCACGCCGCACGACTCGACGCACATCCTTTCGGGCTACGACACGACGCCGCAAGGCGAACTCCTCGTGTCGACATTCACCGCCGGCATGCACCCCAAGGAGCCGATGTCGGGCCACATCCTGCCCGTCATCCTGAGCTGGCACTTGGGGCTCGAGATGACGAAGCTCGCCGGCGAGGTCAAGGGGCAGCTCGATCCGGTGAAGTTCTGGAGCGCGTGGGAGCGCGGCGGCGAGGTCGCGGTCGACGTGTTCGACGACGGCTGGAGCTTCTGGGATGCGACGCGCGCGCCGCTCGCCGCGTTGCGCGAGCGCTATCGCGTGCCGCCGCTCGATCCAAAGTACGCCGCGGGCGGGCAGGTACCGCCGTGGTATCGCCCGGTGGCCTGACGACAATACGACGGAGGTCCTCGTGAGAACACTCGCTGCCGCCGCGTGGGCGCTTGCCCTCGCGCACGCGCCCATGCTTGCCGCGCAGGAGCCCGACCACGCGATCCACGAGGCGCTGCGAAGCATGCTGACGGAGGTCGTCACCGCCATCAACACCGGCCAGTACGACAGGATGCTCCCCTACCTCACCGAGAACGTCGAGGCGACGAGCATTACGCAGGAGGTGATGGGCAGCCGCCAGGACGTGTCGAACTACTTCCGGGCGTGGTTCGGCCCGACGGGCTACATGCGCAGGATGCAGATGAAGCTCGACGCCGACGGCCTCACCGAGCTGTCGCCGGACAAGAGCTGGGGGCTCGTGCGCGGCAAGGCGCTCGAGCACTACGAGGCCAAGGACGGCGACGTGTTCGACTTCCTCACGCGCTGGACCGCCGTCATGGTGCGCGGCGACGACAACCAGTGGCGGCTTCGCGCCATCCACTTCGGCACCAACAACCTCGACAACCCGGTGCTCGCCAAGGTGCGCAATACGCTCGTGCGCGACGGCGTCATCGCTGCCGTGGCCTGCCTCCTTGTGGGCATCGGCATCGGCTGGTTTGCCGGGCGCCGCAAGGCGCCCGCGGCCTGATGCGTCCTCAGCGCGACGTGTGCACGACCTCGCGCACGACGGGATAGATGCTGCCGCTCCACCGCTTGCCGCTGAACACGCCGTAGTGCCCCGCGCCGGCCTGCACGAAGTGGGTCTTCATGTAGGGGCGAAGACCGCTGCACAGGTCGTGCGCCGCGAGCGTCTGCCCGAGTGAGCAGATATCGTCGCGCTCGCCCTCCACGGTGAGAAGCGCGGTGCGGCGGATCGCGCCCGGATCGACGCGGCGCCCGCGAAAGGCGAGCCTGCCCTTCGCGAGCGCGTATTCCTGAAACACGAGCTTCACGGTCTCGAGGTAGAACTCGGCGGGCAAATCGCAGACGGCGAAGTATTCCTCGTAGAACGCGCGCGTTGCATTCGCCCGTTCGTCTTCACGGTTGACGAGATCGTTGTACAGGCCGCGGAAGGAGTCGAGGTGACGTTCGAGGTTCATGCTCATGAACGCCATGAGCTGAACGAAGCCCGGATAGACGCGCCGCATCGCGCCTGGGTGCCGGAGCGGTACGCTGCTGATGAGATTCTTCTCGAACCATGCGTACGGACGCTCCGTGGCGAGGCGGTTGACCTCGGTGGGCGCCACACGGCAATCGATCGGACCCGCCATCAGCGTCATGCTCGCCGGCACGGCGGCGTGACCGTCCTCCGACATGACCGCCACCGCGGCGAGCGAGGCGACGCACGGCTGGCAAATCGCGAGCAGATGCGCGCCGGCGCCGATCACCTGCAGAAAGCGGATCACGTGCTCGATGTACTCATCGAGCCCGAAGCGGCCGGCGATGAGCGGCACGTCGCGCGCGTTGTGCCAGTCGGTGATGTAGACGTCGTGATCGGCGAGGATCGTACGCACCGTGTCGCGCAGCAGCGTGGCGAAGTGGCCGGACATCGGCGCGACGATCAGCACGGGCGGGCCGCGATCCGGACAGTCCTTGCAGAAATGGAGGAGTGTCGCGAACGGCGTCCGCGCGGCGATCTCCTCGCGTACGGCCACTTCGCTCCCGTCTGCTTGGACGCTCCCGATGCCGAAGTTCGGGCGCGTGTGGGTCAGCCGCAGGAGCAGGAACACCTCGCAGGCGGCAGCGAGCTTCTGCACCGAAAGAAGCTTGCCGGGCGCGTCGCGGGCGCGATGCAGCCCGGGCTGCACCGTAAGCGCCGCCGCGTGCAGCGGCCAGAGCATGCCGACGTGCGACTCGTACGCGTGGTAGAGCATGTCGCCTGGGGGAGCGGGCAATTCGAGGGGGGGCCTTGCGTCAGCGCGCGTCAAGCGCTGCAGCTGTTTGATGGCCTGCGTTGGCACGTCGCTTGCAAACATGTCGAGTCGTTCTCGCTTTTTCAGGTCAAGCCGAACCAATCGGGTGCACGGACAAAGCCATGGCCAAGGCAACGCTGACCATCAGCAGCAAGAACTACTCCTCCTGGTCCCTGCGGGGCTTTCTGCTCTGCCGTTTCGCCGGGCTCGAGTTCAACGAAGTGATGGTCAGGCCCGACGACGCCGACGCGCGCAAGGAGATCCTGCTGTTGTCGCCGTCGATCCTCGTGCCGCGGCTCACCCACGATGGCATCAAGGTCTGGGACACGCTCGCCATCGCCGAGTACCTGCACGAGATCAAGCCGAAGAGCGGGCTTCTGCCCGGCGACCGCGCTGCGCGGGCGCACTGCCGCGCGATCTGCGGCGAGATGCATTCCGGCTTCGCGAACTTGCGCTCGGCGCTTCCGATGAATCTCAAGCGCGCATTCCCGGGCCACAAGGTGTGGGCGCGCGCACAGGCCGACATCGACCGCATCACGGCGATCTGGCGCGAGTGCCTCGCGGCGTACGGCGGGCCGTTCCTGTTCGGCAGGCACAGGACGATGGCCGACGCCATGTACACGCCGGTCTGCACGCGCTTCGTCACCTACGACGTGAAGCTCGACCGCAAGTGTGCGGGGTACGGGTCTCATGTTCTGGCGATGCCCGAGATGATCGAGTGGACCGCGGCGGCAAAGCTCGAGGTCGAGGAAATCGACGAGCTCGACATGGAGTTCTGACGGCCTACTTCCAGGGCGTGGGATCCGGCACGGCGCACGGGCCGGGGGCTTCCACCGACGTGAAGTCCGCGGGACCGACCACCTCGAGGTACTCCATGTCGGACGAGTAATCGAACAGGTAGTGCACGATGCCGGGGCGCTGATGGACGCAGTCGCCCGCCTCGACGAGCGTCACCTCGTCCTCGTACATGAAGCGCGCCCAGCCCTTGAGCATATACACGATGTGGAAGTCGGCACCGTGATAGTGCCAACCCGTCCCTTTTTCGGGCGCGTTTTGCGGCCGCACCAGCTGCGCGAGCACCTTGCCGGCGGTGGCCTCGGCGACGCCGAGGTCGCGATAGACGAAGAAATCGCGCAGACCTTCGCCTCTGAAATCGGTGTCGGCGGGCTTCACGTGCGAAAACTTCATGACCGTCTTGTCTAGCATGGAATGACTCCTCGCGAATGACCGATGCGCTTCAAGTCAAGCAGGGAGCGTTCCATGCGTTTGCGCAGAAACGATGCACGCGCGCACCGATGTGGGTCGCGATGAGCGTGTCGCGCAGCGTCGGATTCTCGTAAGGCGTTGAATCGGCACGGCCCGTCCCCGCCGCTGAACTGGTTTGCTTCTTGCAAACATGGCCAGGCAGTCCGGACCGGAAGTTGCACGCCGGTGGCGCGGTCGGCGCGGGATACCCCCGCGGTGCGGCGCTCGACGAGGAGAAGCTCATGACGGCCAGCAAGCCCGCGCTGTGGACCCCCGGCGACTGGAATGCCTTCTTCGGGTTCGGCACGAACATCCTCGTCAACATGCTCGTGCTGACGGGGCTCCTGCGCTTCGTGCTCAAGATGCCGGACGATCTCGTATTCGGGCGAATCATCCCCGCGGCCGGTCTCATGATGGCGCTCTCTACCCTGTATTACGCCTGGCTCGCCTACCGGCTCGCCAAGCGCACCGGGCGCAGCGACGTGTGCGCGCTGCCGTCGGGGATCAGCGTGCCGCACATGTTCGTCGTCGTCTTCGTGATCATGCTCCCCATCAGTCTCAAGACTGGCGACCCGGTGAAGGGCTGGGAGGCGGGCCTCGTGTGGGTCTTCGTGCAGAGCTTCGTGCTGATGGCGGGCGGCTTCGTCGCGCCCATCGTGCGCAAGATCACGCCGCGCGCCGCGCTGCTCGGCACGCTCGCGGGCGTTTCCATCGCCTTCATCTCGATGCGCCCGGCCGAAGAGATGTTCATGACACCCCTCATCGGCATCGTGTGTCTCGCGATCATCCTCGCGAGCTGGTTCGGCGGCGTGCGGTATTGGCGCGGCGTTCCCGCCGGGCTCGTGGCGATCGGCGCGGGCACCGCGATCGCCTGGGCGTCCACCGCGCTCGGCGTGCCGATGGGCGGCATGAGCTTCGGCAATGTCTCGCAGGCCTTCGCCAACTTCGGCTTCTCGCTGCCGCTGCCTGCGGTGGGCCATGTCTTCAACGGCTTCCAGTTCCTGGGCGTCATCCTCATCACCGCGATCCCCTTCGGCATCTACGATCTCGTGGAGGCGATGGACAACGTCGAGAGCGCGTCCGCGGCGGGCGACAGCTACCCGACCACGCGCGTGCTGACGGCCGACGGCGTGGTGAGCCTCGTCGGCTGCCTCATGGGCAACCCGTTCATCAACGCCGTGTACATCGGGCACCCCGGCTGGAAGGCGATGGGCGGGCGCCTGGGCTACTCCGCCGCCACCGGCCTGATGGTGATCTGCCTCGCGTGGTTCGGCATCATCGCGCTCGTCTCCTCGCTGATTCCCGTGGTCGCGATCTCACCGATCCTCCTGTACATCGGCATGCTGATCGGCGCGCAGGCATTCCAGGAATCGCCCAGGGCGCATGCCCCGGCGGTCGTGCTCGCGCTGACGCCGCATCTGGCCGCGTGGGGGAAGCTCATGATCGACAACGCGCTCGGCGCCGCGGGCACGTCCGCGGCGGCGGTCGGGATCGACAAGCTCGCTCAGGTAGGCGTGCTGTACCAGGGCCTGTCGATCATGGGTGGCGGCGCGATCCTGGGCGGGCTCGTCCTGGGCGCGATCGCGGCCTTCATCATCGACGGCGCGTTCCGCAAGGCGGCAGGCTTCGCCGCGGCGGGCGCCGTGCTCGCGTTCTTCGGCTTCATGCACGGCGAAGCGATCGGGATCGGTCAATCGCCCTTCGTGGCCGCGAGCTACCTCATCGTGGCGGTCGTGCTCGTCGGCTGCGCCAGGTCGGCCGCTATCGTGCGGCCCGCACGCGTGGCGGAGCACGCGAGCCCCGCCGCAGGCGTTGCCGACTAGACGGGAACCGGCACGACACGCTCCCAGCGCCCGCCCGCGTGCGAGCGCAGGCACGCCTCGATGAACGCCATCGTGTGCGCGCCGTCCTCGATGCGTGGGTAGGGCAGGGCGGCCGCCGGCTCGCCGAGCGAGCGTCCCATGCGGTCGCGCGCCATGTCGGCATAGAGGTTGGCGAAGGCCTCGCGCAGACCTTCCGGATGGCCGCGCGGCGAGCGGCCGAGCGCGAGGATCGCGGGCGGCAGAAACGGATCGCCCCGCGTGAACACCCGTACGGGCTCTCCCTGGAGGGCGAGGCGAAGGTACGACGCGTCGCGGTGCCACCATTCGAGCATGCCCTTATCGCCGTAGACGCGAAGCCGGATGTCGTTCTCGCCGCCGGCGGCCGCCTGGGTCACCGTGAACGTTCCTCGCGTGCCGTCGGACATCGTGAGCAGCGCGGACACGTAGTCGACGACCTTGCGGCCCGGAACGAGCGCCGCCACGTCGGCCGTCACGCGGTCGACAGCAAGGCCGGTGACGAACGAGGCGAGGTGCTGCGCGTGGCAGCCGATCGCGCTCATGACCAGCGCGAGGCCGCTACGCGCCGGGTCGAGGACCCAGCGGAAGCGGTTGCTCTGCGGGCCGTCCTCCACACGGGTCGCCATGCCGCTTTGAATGTATTCGACCTGCACGAGGCGCAGCGGCCCGAGCGCGCCCTCGCGGACCAGCTCACGGGCGTAGCGCGTCATCGGATAGGCGGTGTAGCCGTGAGCGACAGCGAAGACGCGCGCCTGCTTGCGGGTACGGGCGACGAGGTCGCACGCCTGCGCGAAGTCGTGCGTGACCGGCTTGTCGCACATGACGTCGAGCCCCGCATCGAGCGCCGCCACCGCCGCGGCGTAGTGCGTATCGTTGGGCGTCATGATCGCCACGGCGTCGATGCCGTCGGCGCGCGCCTTTTCGCCGGCGATCATCTCGGCGACCGTCCCGTAGCTGCGATCGGCGGCGAAGCCGAGCGCCGCGCCGGCCGTCCGCGACCGCCCAGGGTCGCCCGAGAACACGCCGGCGGCGCACCGCCAGAGGCCGTCGAGCTCCGCGGCGGTGCGGTGCATGCGGCCGATCCAGGACTCGGGGCCGCCCCCGATGACGCCGAGCCGCAGGGGCCGGCCGAAGCGCTGCGCGAGATCGCTCAAGAGGAGGCCTTCGGGGCGCGCCGCGCGCGACGTGCGCCCGGGGCGGAAAAACAAAAATCCTAACACGCGGCCAAGGCAAATGCGGGAACGCGCCGCTTGACGGCGCGACACCAAAGGGTTCTCATCCCACTCTCAGCTAACCCTTGACCACGAGGAGACCGCCATGGCGAAAAAACCCCCCGCATCGGCCGCCAAGACCGCCGCGAAGAAGTCTCCGGCGAAGAAGGCCGCCGCCCGCAAAGCTGCAGCGCCGAAGGTCGGCAAGGACGCACCGTTCCCGATGTTCGACCCGCAAAAGCTCGCGGGCATGGACCTGTCGAAGATGAAGATGATGACGCCGGAGCAGGCGATGGACCTGTACAAGGCCAACGCCCGCATGGCGCTCGACATTATCAATGCCGCGATCGAGAACACGGGCAAGCTGCGCCGCCTGCAGTTCGAAGGCGAGGAGGAATCGCGCGCGATGGGCCGCAAGACGGCCAAGGCGGCAGCCGAAGCCGGTACGCCCGACGAGATGATGGCGCTCGGGCAGTCGGCATCGCAGGAGGCGGTCGAGCACGCGATGCGCTACTGGGGCCAGATGTTCGACCTGATCTCCGAGATGCAGAAGCGGCTGTGGGTGATGATGGAAGATCAGATGCAGGGCGTGCCCGGCGTGAAGGAGGCCAAGGCGGCGATGACGATGATGCCGGACCTGCGGCAGGCGCAGAACGTCATCAAGGCGATGCAGGGCGTGGTCGGCGCGGGCGGCAACGCGTTCGAGTCGATGCAGAAGGTGATGGGCGACTTCGCCAAGTTCATGCCGGGCTTGAAACGGTAGGCCGCCGCGGCCACGGCAAAGCGCCCGCTCCGCGGACGCTTTGCTTTTTGTCAATAAACCACGACGGTCCGTATCGATTTGCCTTCGTGCATCAGCTCGAATGCGTCGTTGATGCGATCGAGCGGCATCACGTGCGTGATGAGGTCGTCGATCGCAATGCGGCCGTCCATGTACCAGTCGACGATCTTCGGCACGTCGGTGCGTCCGCGCGCGCCGCCGAACGCCGTCCCCTTCCAGACGCGTCCGGTCACGAGCTGGAACGGCCTCGTCGAAACTTCCTGGCCCGCGCCGGCCACGCCGATGATGACGGACATGCCCCACCCGCGGTGACAGCACTCGAGCGCCTGGCGCATCAGCTTCACGCTGCCGACGCACTCGAAGCTGTAGTCCGCGCCGCCGCCGGTCAGCGCGACGAGGTGGGCGACGAGATCGTCGCGCACCTCGCTCGGGTTGACGAAATGCGTCATGCCGAACTTGCGCGCCAGCGCCTCCCGCTGCGGGTTGAGGTCGACGCCGACGATCATGTTGGCGCCTGCCATGCGCGCGCCCTGCACGACGTTGAGGCCGATGCCCCCCAAGCCGAACACGACCACGCTGGCGCCGGGCTCGACCTTCGCGGTGTTGATGACGGCGCCGATGCCCGTGGTGACGCCGCAGCCGATGTAGCAGACCCTGTCGAACGGGGCATCCTCGCGGATCTTCGCCACCGCGATCTCCGGCAGCACCGTGTAGTTGGCGAAGGTCGAGCACCCCATGTAGTGGTGGAGCATGCGGCCATCCAGGGAGAACCGGCTCGTGCCGTCGGGCATCAGGCCCTTGCCCTGGGTCGCGCGGATCGCGGTGCACAGGTTCGTCTTTCGCGACAGGCACGACTTGCACTGGCGGCATTCGGGCGTATAGAGAGGGATGACGTGGTCCCCCTTGGCCACGCTGGTGACACCCGGGCCGACATCGACCACGATGCCGGCGCCCTCGTGGCCCAGAATCGCGGGGAACAGGCCCTCCGGGTCGGCGCCCGAGCGGGTGAACTCGTCGGTATGGCAGATGCCGGTTGCCTTGATCTCGACCAGAACTTCGCCGCCCCGCGGGCCCTCCAAGTCGACGGTCTCGATCGAAAGCGGCGCCCCGGCCTTGTGGGCGACTGCGGCTTTGACCTTCATGGCATCTCCTGTCTCATGCTTTACGGATTCTACGGTGAAAGGTTTGCGCCCCTGGCGCGACCAATCGCCTGAGGCCGGTCCGTCCGGCGCAACCGCAAAAGGAGTGACTCTTGCGTAGCTTCGTCCTGTTGTCGTCGTTGTTTTTCGCGGTCGGCTGCACGGTGTCCGCGGCCGCGCCGCTCCCCGCGCCGGATTTCGACCCATCGTCCGCCGCCAAGAGCCCGCAGACCGCGGTGTTCGCCGGTGGTTGCTTCTGGGGAGTCGAGGCGGTCTTCCGCCACGTCAAGGGCGTTTCGAGCGCGGTGTCCGGCTATGCGGGCGGCAGCGTCAAGGATCCGTCCTACGAAATGGTCTCCTCGGGCATGACCGGCCATGCCGAGTCGGTGCAGGTGACGTACGATCCCTCGGTGGTGAGCTACGGGCAGCTCCTGCGCGTGTTCTTCTCGGTCGCCCACGACCCGACCGAGCTCAACCGGCAGGGACCCGACGTCGGCACGCAATACCGCTCCGCGGTCTTCTTCGTCGATGCCGATCAGCAGAAGGTGGCGCAGGCGTACGTGAAGCAGCTCGAGGCCGTGAAGGCATTCGGGCAGCCGATCGTGACCCAGATCGCGCCGCTCGCCACGTTCTACCCGGCCGAGTCTTATCACCAGAACTACCTGGCGCTGCATCCGAATCAGCCGTACATCGTCTATAACGACCTGCCGAAGCTCGACGCGCTGAAGCGGGAGTTCCCGGCCATTTACGCGGCGAAGTGATGTCCAAGGTCCACAAGTCCGACGCCGAATGGCGGCGCGAGTTGACGCCGATGCAGTTCGAGGTCACCCGCCGCGCCGCCACGGAGCCGCCGGGGACGGGTGAGTACGTCCATCACGACGAGCCGGGCACGTATCGCTGCGTGTGCTGCGGCACGCCGCTGTTCGCCTCGGACGCCAAGTTCGAGGCGGCGTGCGGCTGGCCGAGCTACTTCGAGCCGCTCGATCCCGCCAACGTGCGCGAGGAGCGCGACACCTCGCACGGCATGGTGCGCACGGAGATCATCTGCAACGTATGCGACGCGCACCTCGGGCACGTCTTCCGCGACGGGCCGCCGCCGACGGGAATGCGCTATTGCATCAACTCGGCGGCGCTCAAGTTCGAGGAGGCGTAAGGCAACTGCGACGCGCGGGCGGCGGATACCGCCCGCGCGAACTGCGGTGGCACTGACCCGCGCTACTGCTGCTGACGGTTGCCGTGGATGTTGCCGGCAATGCCGCCTGCAATGCCGCCGATCGCCGCGCCCGTCCAGGCGTTGCCGCCGGAGATGGCCGCGATGCCGGCGCCCGCGCCGGCGCCTATCGCCGCGCCGCTCAAGGTCCCCTGCTGCTGCGGCGTCATGTTCGTGCAGGCGGCGATCGTCCCGATGGCGGCGGCGACGACTATCCAACGTTTGCTCATCATGATCGTCTCCTTCAGGGCTTGTTGAGTCCGGGCACCACGATCTCGAACCATATGAGATCGAGCACGGGCCGTGACAGCCGGGTCGGGTTGCTCGCGTACCACCGATCGATCTTGTCGCGCACGCTGTCGAGCGTCTCGCCGCGCAGGCCCCGCGCAAGACGCGGCACGAAGCTCTGGTTGTCGTTCGGCGGATTGCTGCCGAAGTACGCGACCTCGACCTGCAGGAGGTTGGCGATCCCTACCAGATACGCCTTTTTGAGATCGTTCGACGACGTCGTCCATTGGTCACCGGTGACGATCGGCACTTCCTGCGCATGGACACTCGACATGCTCGCCACGAGCGTCATGAACGCCAGTGCGAGCAACGTGCGCCATCCTCGTTTCGTTGCCATTACCTTCTCCTTCTCCACAAGAAAGCCTCAACTGCCGGAAGCCGCCGCGATGCCCCTGGGCTGCGGCGTAACGGAATTCGCGATGTCCACCCAGCCGCCGCCCATCGCCTGGTAGACCGCCACGATCTGCGCATAGCGGTCGCTCATGACCTGCACGTTGGCGAGCTCCGCGGCAAAGAGCTCGTTCTCGGCGACGAGCACGTCGAGGTAGCTCGCCACGCCCTTGTCGAACTTCAGGCGCGACAGCCGCGCGAAGTCCCGCAGCGCCTGCACGCGAAGGGTCTGCATCGCGAGCTCCTCGATCTTCTGCTGCGAGCCGACCAGGGCGTCGTTGGTCTCGCGGAACGCGCCGAGCACGGTCTGCTGGTAGAAGGCGAGCGCGGCGCGCTCCTGTCCTTCGGCGGTGCGCACTTGCCCCTCGATCAGGCCGAACGTGAAGACGGGCCCGGTTACGCCGGCGACGAGCGCCCAGGTGCTCGCGGGGCCGGTCAGGAAATTGCCGAACGCCGTGCTGACGGAGCCCAGGAGCCCGGTGAGCGATATCGTGGGAAAGTAAAGCGCCTTGGCCGCGCCGATGTTGGCGTTGGCGGCGATGAGGTTCTGCTCGGCCTGCAGGATGTCCGGGCGGCGCAGGAGCACCGTGGACGGCAGGTCGGCGGGAATCGGCGGGGCGACCAGCGCCTCGATCGGCTTGCCGCGCTGTATCGGTCCCGGATTGCGCCCCGTGAGCACGC
Organism: Casimicrobiaceae bacterium; assembly: GCA_035499955.1. Lineage (GTDB taxonomy): Bacteria > Pseudomonadota > Gammaproteobacteria > Burkholderiales > Casimicrobiaceae > VBCG01. Next base: position 18,896 of record DATJXV010000116.1, on the reverse strand, counting down.
AGATCGCGTTCTCCTGAGCCGCGATCGCCTGCCTTATGGCGGGAATGGCGGCGAGCGCCTGCTGGTACTGCGACGAGATCTGCGAGACCTCGGTCAGCGACACGATGCCCGACTTGTAGCGCAGATCGAAGATGCGCTTGGTCTCACCGAAGTTGCGCGCCGTCGACTGTGCGATCTCGAGCTGACTGTCGAGCGCGCGCAGGGAGATGTAGCTCGTGGCAACCCCCGCGACGAGCGTCAGCACGACGCCGCGCTTGGCCTGCTCGCTCGCGTAGACCTGGGCCTGCGCGGCCTCGCTCAGCCGCTGCACGCGGCCGAAGAGGTCGAGCTGCCACTGGGCGGCGAGGGATCCCTGGTAAATCGTAAAGTACGGACTGGCCGGCTCGGGAATGGGCGTCGGGCCGAGGCGGCTTTGCCGCGTGCGCGTGGTGTCGGCGCCGTACCCGATCTGCGGATACAGTTGAGACCGTGTGGACTGAAGCGCGCCGATGAATTGATCGACCCGGGCGGCGGCGATTCGCACGTCACGGTTGTCGCGCAGGGCGGCGTCGATGAGATCGTCGAGGACGGGATCGGAAAACTGCTTCCACCATTGCGTGTTGGCGACTTCCGCGGCCTTCGGGTAGTCGATGCGCCACGCGGAAGGAACCTCGACGGTCGGCTGCACGTAATCGGGGCCGACCGCGCATGCCGCCAGTGCGACGCTCGCCGCGGCAAGCAGGCGCGCGGGCCCTACGTGAGTACGCTTGCGGTCGCTCATCCGTTGCATCCAAAGTCCCTCGCATTTTCGCAGCGAAGCGAGTCCGGTGCAGGTAAACCAACGTGTAGTCCCTGCGGCTGCCAAACGCGAAACCCGGAACCGCGCGCATCGCTTATTATGATGCATTCGTGTGCATCGGGCCGCGACGTGCCGCCGACGGCGGGTAAACCAACGTGTAGTCGCTGCACCGGGCGAACGCTGGCAGCATTCGTGCGGCCGGCGCGAGGGCGCCGCCGGCGCGCACGGCAAGGAGCCTCCCATGAGGTACGTGTACATCCTCCTCATCGTCGTCTTCTCGGGCATCGTGGTCCTGTTCAAGTTCCAGAACCTGCAAACGGCGACGGTATCGCTCTTTTCGGCCAGCGTGACCCTTCCGGTCTCCATTCTCGTCTTCGGCATCTACGTGCTGGGGATGCTCACCGGCGGCTCGCTGCTCGCGCTGGTGCGCGGCTGGATCGAAGGCACGCGCCGCGCGTGACCGCAAGCTAATCATTGGGGGCCGACTTGAGCAACTTCTGGGATCTCGTGGTGCTGATGGCGTCGACGTTCATTTTCGTCGCATATCTGTTCATACTGTTTCACATCGTCGTCGACCTGTTCCGCGACAGCGAGATGGGCGGCGGCAGCAAAGCGCTATGGATCATCGGCCTCATCTTCGTTCCGCTGCTGACCGCGCTCGTCTACATCCTGTTCCGAGGACCGGGGATGGCGGCGCGCCAGCAGTCGGCCGTGCGGCGGGCGAAGGACGACGCCGACGCTTACATCCGCAATGTCGCCGGATCCTCGCCGGCGCACGAGATCGCGCAAGCCAAGGCATTGCTCGATTCGGGTGCGATCACCGCCGACGAGTACGCGCGCCTGAAGGCGAAGGCGCTGAGCTGACCCGGCCGCGCGCGCCGACCGCCGCGCGCGAAGCCGTGCGCGTTTTCGCGGCATGCGCGGCGCTGCTGCTTGCCGCGTGCGGCATCCTGCCGCGAAACGCGGTGCCGCCCGAGCTCATGGGCACGGCCACGATTCCGGGCATGGCCGACGTGCGCGCACCCGCCGGCCGCGTCAGTGCGTCGATGACGAGCGATCTCGTGCGCTCGTTCGCCCAGGAATCGCCGGCCCAGTTCCCGCCGGGCCCCGACGGAAGCGTGCACTATGCGCACCTCGCGCTGTCGGGCGGCGGCCCCAACGGCGCGTTCGGCGCCGGATTCCTGAACGGCTGGACCAAGACGGGACAGCGCCCCACGTTCAAGATCGTGACCGGTGTCTCGACCGGGGCGCTCATCGCGCCTTTCGCGCTGCTCGGCCCGCGCTACGACGGCGCGCTGCGCGACTTCTACACCACGACGGCGTCGCGCAACATCTTCCGCCTGCTGTCGATCGTGCCGCAGCTCCTGGGCGGCGAGTCGCTCGCGGAGACGGGGCCGCTGCGTGCGCTCATCGCGCAACACGTCGACGCGGCGTTCCTCGCGGAAATCGCCGAGGCGCATCGCCGCGGCCAGCGCCTGTACGTCGCAACCGCGGACCTCGATTCGCAGCGCCTCGTTATCTGGAACCTGGGGCTGATCGCCGCGAGCGGCCACCCCGACGCGCTCGAGCTCTTCCGCTCGATCCTGCTTGCGTCGTCGTCGGTCCCGGTCGCGTTCCCGCCGGTGTTCTTCAAGGTCGAGGCGGACGGCCGGCTTTACGACGAGATGCACGTGGACGGCAGCGTCGGCGCGTTCGTGTTCTACTCGGGCGGCATCTGGAGCTTCGCGGCGGCGCGAGAGGCCGCAGGCAAGGCGCGCGGGAGCGAAGACATCTTCATCGTTCATAATGGCCAGCTCCTGCCGACCCCGCAGGCGACGTCGCGCTCGCTGCGCAGCATCGCGCTGCGCGTATTCGACTCGGCGGGGAAGGCATCGGTCATCGGCGACCTGTTCCGCATATACAGCGTTTCCGTGCGCGAAGGCTCGGGTTATAGCTGGATTACGATCCCGGGCGGTGTTGAGATTACCGGTGACGAGGTGTTCGACCCCGCGAAAATGCAGGAGCTCTACGACCTCGGATACCGCACGGCGCTCGAAGGTCCGCGCTGGTTCACGGAGCCGCCCGGCTTCGGAACCGCCCTCGCGCCGTAGCCATTTTTTCGAAACCTTCGGAGAAGCCCACGTGACACGCCCCAAGAAAACCGCTCGATCGCGGCCGCGCAAGACGTCGACGCCGAAAGCGAGGTTGGCGCACCGCCCCGTTCCCATCGACCTCGGCCTGCAGGGCGGCGGCGCGCACGGCGCCTTCACCTGGGGCGTGCTCGATCGCCTGCTCGAGGAGCCGTGGCTCCAATACGACGGCATGTCGGGCACGTCGGCGGGCGCGATGAATGCCGTGGTGATGGCGGACGGGCTCGCGGCGGGCGGCCCCGCTCAGGCGCGTGCGGCGCTCGAAGCGTTCTGGCGGCGCGTTTCGGACGCGGCGCAATTGAGCCCCTTGCGTCGCGGGCCGCTCGAGATCCTGACCGGCAGCTGGACACTCGACTTCTCGCCGATGTTCGCCGCCTTGGACATGGCTTCGCGCGTGCTCTCGCCGTACGACACGAATCCGCTCGGTAGCAACCCGCTGCGCAACGTCCTGGCCGAGAGCGTGGACTTCGCGCGGCTCGCGAAAGCGCCGACCAAGGTGTTCGTCACCGCGACCAACGTGCGCACGGGACGCGGCCACGTGTTCCGCAACGCGGACCTGACGCCCGACGTCCTTCTCGCCTCGGCGTGCCTGCCGACCCTGTTCCAGGCCGTGGAGATCGACGGCGAGGCGTACTGGGACGGCGGTTACTCGGGCAACCCGTCGATGGCGCCGCTCATACGCGAGTGCCATGCGTCGGACACGGTCCTCGTGCAGATCAATCCCATCGAGCGGCCGGGTACGCCGCGCACCGCGCGCGAGATCCACAACCGGTTGAACGAGATCGCCTTCAACTCGGTGCTGCTCAAGGAGATGCGCACCGGCGCCATGCTCCGTCAGTATGCGGCCGGCGCGACGGGCGAGGGCGCGATCTTCGCGAGCATGCGCGTGCATCGCATCGCGAGTGACGTCATGCTCGACCTGGGCTACTCGTCCAAGCTCATCGCCGAGTGGCCGTTCTTCTGCATGCTGCGCGACGAGGGCCGCAAGGCGGCGTCCGCTTTCCTCGAGGCGCACGGCGACGATCTTGGCGTGCGCTCGACGTTCGACCTCGACACCGAGCTTGAAGGGATGTGACGATGATCGGGCTGGCCGGCATTCTCCTGGGGCTTGCGGTCCTCGTGTGGTTCTCGTTTCGCGGCTGGAGCGTGCTCGTGCTGGCGCCGATCGCCGCGCTCGTGGCCGCGCTGGCGGCGAGCGAGCCGCTGCTCGCCAACTGGACCATCACGTTCATGGGCGCGGCCGCCGGCTTCATCCTGCAGTTCTTCCCGCTCTTCCTGCTGGGCGCGGTGTTCGGCAAGCTCATGGAGGACTCCGGGTCGGTGGCTGCGATCGCGCAGTGGATGACGGGCAAGCTCGGGGCGCAGCGCGCGATCCTCGCGGTCGTGCTCGCGGGTGCGTTCGTCACCTACGGCGGCGTAAGCCTGTTCGTCGCGTTCTTCGTGCTGGTGCCGATGGGGCAGGCGCTGTTTCGCACGGCGGACATCCCGAACCGGCTGATGCCGGCTGCGGTCGCGCTCGGCACGTCGACGTTCACCATGTCGGCGTTGCCCGGAACGCCGGCGATCCAGAACGCGATCCCGATGCCGTTCTTCGGGACGACCCCGTTCGCGGCGCCCGGGCTCGGTGTCATCGCCTCGGCCATCATGCTGGCCATCGGCCTGTGGTGGCTTGGCCGCGCGGAGGCGCGGGCGCGCCGCGCCGGCGAAGGCTTCGCCGCCGCGCCCGCGGCGACGGGCGCTGTCGACGATCCCAAGCTGCGGGAGCGTGCGGCGCTCGCGAGCGCGTTCGACACCGCCGAAGTGCGCCACGGGCACACGAGCGCGAGCGAGCCCGGGGCGCTCGTCGCCGCGCTGCCCCTGCTGGTCGTGGTGGGCGTCAACCTCGTGGCGTCCCTCGTGGTCCTGCCGCGCCTCGACCTCTCCTTCCTCGCGTCCGAGCGATGGGGCGGCGCGAGTGTCGCGTCGGTGAGCGGCGTATGGTCGGTGCTCGTCGCGCTCGCGGTGGCCATCGTGGCGCTCATCGTGCTCAACCGCGGCCGCTTGTCGTCGCTGCGCGAGAGTGTCGACGCCGGCGCGACCGCTTCGGTGCTGCCTGTCCTGAGCGTAGCGAGCCTGGTCGGCTTCGGCGCGGTCGTAGCCGCGATGCCGGCCTTCGCGGCGGTCCGCGACTGGGTGCTGAACATCGGCGGCGGCCCGCTCGTGTCGCTCGCGGTGGCGACCAATATCCTCGCCGCGCTGACCGGCTCGGCCTCGGGTGGCCTCACGATCGCGCTGGAGGCGCTGGGCGGCCCGTTCATGCAGCTCGCGGCGGATCTCAACATCGATCCGGCGCTCATGCATCGCGTGGCGGTGATCGGCGCCGGGACGCTCGACAGCCTGCCGCACAACGGTGCGGTGATCACGCTGCTTACGGTGTGCGGCTGCACGCACAAGGAGAGCTACTTCGACATCGTAATGGTCGGCATCGTGGGCGCCATCGTCGCGCTCGTTGCCGTCATCGTGCTGGGAACGCTGTTCGGATCGTTCTAATCGCCGCAACCATTCGGGACTCGACACCTATGGCACATGCCCGACATCGGGTTTCGCACGGCACTCCGACGTGCTCGACGGCCGCGCTGACGCTCGTGCTGGCGGTGCTCGCCGGCGGCCTTGCCATGCCGGCAGCCGCGGCGGAGCAGACGGCGTCCGTGGCGATCTTCGACGCAGCCCAAGGCGATCGCCAGGCCTGGACCGCGGAGCGCGGCACGATGACGAGCGCCGACGGGAAGGTCGTCGTTCGGCCCGACGCCAATCGCCGCGTCGTCTTGGTGTCGCCGCCTGCGTTGCCCGAGACGGTGCATGGTGCCGGCGAGTTCGTGATCGGCGTTTCCGGCACGGGACTCCTGCGCGTGCGCGTCCAGGGTCGGCGCGACGCCCGCGCCGGGTGGGTCACCCTCGCGGATGCGCGCGGGGACGCACTACGCGAAACGCCGGACGGAATCGCCGTCAAGCGCACGCTGATGCAGGGTGCCGCGGCTTACGAGCGATTGCGCATCGAAATGGAGTTCAGGACGACCAATCCGAGAACGCTCGAGCGCGTTCTCGTCGTTCCGGCGCCGTAGCTCGGCTGCCGCACGCGGCGCCTACTGACCGAGGGCGTTGAGCTCGGCCCAGCCGGTCCAGATGAACTGGATGCCGACGCAGAGCAGGATGAACGCCAGGAAGCGCGTCATCACGAGCATGCCGATGGGGCCGATCGACCGGAGGACCCGCGGCGAATTCGCGAAGACGAAGTAGAGCACGACCGCCACCAGTGCCGCGCCCGCCGCGGCGACCAGCGCGCCGGCGAGATACAGGAGCGGTGTGTTGGGCATCTGCGACCCGAGCGCGATCGACGCGGCGATCGTGCCCGGTCCCGTCGTCAGCGGGAACGTGAGCGGAAGGAAGCTCTTCCTTACCACCTCGGCGTAGGACATCTCGGAAGTCTTGGCGACCACCGCGGCCTGCACGTCGTCGTCGTCGGTGCTGTGGAGCATGCGCCATGCGGTCGCCGCGACCAGCAGCCCGCCGCCGATGCGAACGACCGGAATCGAGATGCCGAACAGCGCCAGCACGTAGGTGCCCACGAGGATCGACACCACGACGACGAAGAAGCTGTTGATCGCGACCTGCCTCGCGAGCCGCTTGCTCATCGCATTGTCTCCGCCGACCGTCGCGGCGAACACCGGCGCGGCGCTGAGCGGGTTGATGATCGGCAGCAGCGTGACGGGCACAAGCACGAGCGCCTTCAGCATCGGGATGATCAGCGCTTCCACGGCGGCCTCACGCGTGGGTGCGCATCGCAGCCCCGAACAGGAAGGCGAGCACCAGCAGCGACAGCCCGGCCACGGCCCACTGCCGCAGCGCCGCGTCGGTTCGTTCGAACGCGCCGCCCACCGCGAGCATCGCGGCGCGGAGCGGGTTTCCCGCGGGGATGAGCGGCGGAACGTCGCGGGCGAACAGGAGCGCCACGCCACACCCGACGGCGACGGTCATGAGTGTGGAGATCAGCTCCTTGGGCGCGAGCGGGTTGCCGAGCAGGTCGCCTGACACCGGACCGTACACCGCGGCCAGCGCCAGTGCGAACGAGCACAGCGCGAGCGCGAGCGCCGCGACCTCCTGCGTGCGCGGCACGCGAACGGGCGCGGCGGCCGCGTCGCCCCTGCGGGTGACCTGAGCGAGCACGAGCACCACGTAGCTCGCGGTGAGGAATCCGCCGCCCTGCAGCACGACTTCCCACCACCATTGGCCCGAGGCGCCGGCGGCGTCGAGCAGGAGCTTCTTGGCGAGGTAGGCGCCGCTCGGGAGGACCCCCATGAGCGCGACGCCGCCCACGACAAACGCGAGCACGGACAACGGGGCCGCACGCAATGCGCCCGCGAGATCGGCGATGCGATCATGCCCGTACGCCTTGTACAGCAGGCCCGCCGCCATGAACATCGCCGCCTTGGCCGTGGCATGCGCGATGGTCTGCAGCATGCCGGCCGTCAACGCGCTGCCGCGCACGAACGCGCCCGAGGCCGCATCGAAGGCGAGCGGAAACATGAGGAAGAGGTAGCCGATCTGGGCGAGCGTGGAATACGCGATCAACAGCTTCAACCGCTGCTGGCGCAGCGCCACCAGGCTGCCGAACAGGATCGCGGCGGCGCCGAGCCCGGCGAGGATCTGCGCTGCGGCCAGACCCGGCAGCGTGGGCGCCACGTCGAACCAAAGGCGAATGACGATGAAGAACGATCCCTTGACGACGAGCGCCGAGAGCACGGCGCTGGCCGCCGGAGGCGCGCCCGCATGTGCGGGCGGCAGCCACAGGTGCAGCGGGAACAGCGCGGTCTTGGCGAGCAGCCCGGCGGTCATCATCGCGATCGCCATCCACGCTGCGGGCGAGGCATGCACGCGCTGCGCGACGAGCGGAATGTCGAGCGTGCCGCACAGTCCGTACAGCAGGACGGCGCCCAACAGGTAGAGCACCGATCCCGCAAGGGCGTACACGAGATAGCGCAGCGCCGCGCGCAGCGTCTCGCCCTTGCCGTCGAGGCAGACGAGCGGGACGCCGGCGAACGTCAGGAGCTCGAGGGCCACGTAAAGCGTGAAGAGGTCGCCGCTCACGAGCACGAGGTTGAGCGAGCCCCACACCGCGAGCAGCAGGAGCCAGTACACGAGCGGACCGCGCGCCTCGCTCGAGCCTGCGGGTGTGGAGAAATCCGCCCGAGCGTAGACGCCGATGCCCGTGATGACCACCGCGACCGCGACGAGCATCGACGTCGACAACCCGTCGGCGCGCAACGCGATGCCCAGGGGAGGCTGCCATCCGCCGAGCACGTACACGACGGCCTGCCCGGACCCGATGAACACGACGCCGTTCCACAGCGCGATGGCGAGGCCGGCCGCGAGGGTAGCCATCGCCACGCGCTGCGCGCCGCGTCCGCCGATCGCGAGCGCCGCCATGGCGCCCACGAACGGAACGAGCACGCAAAGCGGGAGCAGCAGGCCGCCGGGTGTCGTCACGAGGTCGTCCTCGTGGCATCCGGCGCGCCGCGCGGCGGCGCGGGCTCGAGCGTCGTAGTGGGCGCTTCCTCGGCGAGGCGCAGGAGCACCGTGATCGCAAGTGCGGTGGCGGAGAACGCGACCACGATGCCGGTGATGAGCAGCGCCTGGGGCACCGGGTCGCCGCCGATGCCCGCGATCGCGCCGCGCCGCGCGATGACGCCGAACATCAGGAATACGCCGCTGCCGATCACGTTGAACGCGAGGATCTTGCGCAGCGGCGACGGGCTGACGATGAAGCCGTACAGGCCGGTGCCGACCAGCGCCGCAGCGACGAGGGCGAAAAGCGTCGGTCCGGTCACGTCGCAGCGCTCCGCTGCGGCGCGCCCGCGAGCATGAGCGCCAGTGTCAGGGCGAGCGAGGGCATGAGCGCAATTTCGATGACGATGATCAGCGGCTTCGCGAGGCCTTCCGGGTAGCCGAGGAAGGCGCCGGCCGCGAACGCGCCGTAGGCGCCGATCGCGACGAACACGAGGGGTCCGGAGACGAGCAGCAGACGAAGCAGCCGCCGCGACACCGGCGGCGCATCGGTGAGCCCGGCCATCATGGTGAGCAGCCACATCGCCGCGACGATGGTCGCGCCCTGGAACTTGCCGCCCGGCTGATCCGCGCCGACCCAGAAGATGTAGATCCCGACGACCAGGCCGATCGGCGGGAGCACGCGCGCGATGAACGCGAGGATGCCGTGCGGGTCGGCCTCGTAGCCCGGACCGGGGCGGCCGCCCCACGCGCGATCCGGCGCGAGCGACCAGATGCCGATGAGGGCGAGCAGCAGCACGATGGCCTCGAGCATCGTGTCCATCGCGCGGTAGGCAAGGAGCACGGCGGTGATCGGGTTGCCCACGCCCGTCGCGGCGAGATTGGCGAGCGCTTCCGGTGCGAGCGTTGCCGCCGGCACCGGCAGGGCGAGCACGGCGTACGCGAGAGCGGTGCTCACGCCGATCGCTGCGAGCGCCGCGAGCCAGCGTATGGGCGCGCCGGCCCCGTCCGCGCGGAGGCCGCTGTCCTTCGCAGGAAGCTTGGCGCACGCGCGCACGAGCAGCACACCGGTGAGACCGCCGCCGATAGCCGCTTCCGTGAGCGCGACGTCCACACCGCCCAGCTGGACCCACGCCACCGTCAGCAGCAGGCCGTAGGCGAGATACCCGGCGCAAGCGGCGAAGGCGTCGCGCGCGAACGTCGCGTAGACGCCGAGCGCCAGGATGAGGAGCGCGGGCGCCGCGTAGAAGAGCTCAATCATCGCGCCGGCGCGCCCGTCGCTCGGCGCGCGCAATGAGCTGGCCGGCGTCCGCGCTCGACAGCATGACGAGAAGCCAGATGACCACGAGTTTGAGGCCGTTGGCGAAGCCGTCGACCTGCGGCAGCAGTCCGAACACGACGAGGCCCAGCCCCAGGTTGTCCGCTTTGGTGAGCGCATGCAGGCGGGTGAGCGCGTCGGGGAAGCGCAGGAGGCCGACCGTGCCGGCGAGAAAGAAGAATGCGCCGGTGCCGACCGCGACGTACGTGAAGACGTCGAGCAGGGCGGTCACGGCTTGTCTCCGGAGGGCGCGAACTTGACGAACGCCACGGAGGCAAACGCGGCGAGCAGCGCGAGCGTGAGCGAGACATCCACCACCGAGCCGTCCCCGATCGCGGCGCCGCCCAGCAAAAGGGCTGCAATGCCGCCGCTGCCGAGCAGTTGCGCCGCCATCAGCCGATCGGCGTCGCCGGGCCCGCGCAGCACGCGCACCAGGCCTGCGGCGACCATCGCGAGCACGAAACCCGCCGCGGCCAGCAGGAATGCCGTCATTCGCCGTCTCCGGGAACGATCGCACCCGCGTAGCGGCGCTCGTCCTGCGCCATCTGCGCCGCGACCGGTTGCTCGACGTCGAGGCAGTGGTACTCGATCGTGCCTTGGGACTCGCCGCACGGGAGCGTCCCCGGCATCAGGCTCGTGATGGTCGCGAACAGGTTGCGCGCCTGGCCGCGCGGAAAGCCCGTGGCGTAATCCACGAAGCCCGTACGCAGCGGCATGCCCGGCGCGAACGCGCGGCGCGCCACGTCGATCCCGCCGAGCAGCGATCCCCACAGGAAGCGCGGTGCGAGCGCGAGAAGCCGAAACAATCGCACGCGGCCGGCCGCGGGCGGCATGAGGCGCAGGCTCGCCCATGTCGCGGCCACCGCGGCGACCGCGCCCATCACGAGATCGGCCGGCTTCGCGCTCTGCAGGAGCACCATCCACAGCCCGAACAGGAGCGCGCCGCGGATGAGCATCGCGCGCATGTTCATATCAAGTGGACGCGGCCGAGGCCGCGGGCGCCGCCGGCTGCTTTTCCCCGAACACCGCGACATAGAGCACGGGCAGGAGGATCAGCGTCAGCAGCGTGGCCACCAGCAGCCCGCCCATGATCGCGAACGCCATCGGGCCCCAGAATACCGTCGGCGCGATGGGGATGAGGCCCAGCACGGTCGATATCGCGGTAAGGAACATCGGCCGCAGGCGCGACGTCGCGGAGGACATGACCGCGTCCATCACGCCCTTGCCCTCGCCGCGGTCGGTCTCGATCTGCACGACGAGAATCACCGCGTTCTTGGCGATCATGCCGATGAGGGCGAGGATGCCGAGGATCGCCACGAAGCCCAGCGGGCGGTTGAACACGAGCAGCGCCAGCACGACGCCGATGAGCCCCAGCGGGAGGAGGCACACCACCATGGCGAGCCTGCGGAAGCTCACGAGCAGGAGCATCATGGTCGCGAGCATCAGCACGATCATGAGCGGCACGACGGCGAAAACCGAGGCGCTCGACTGGGCGCTCTCCTCGTACATGCCGCCCGTCTCGACGCGGTAGTGCGCCGGCAGCTTGGCGTCGAACTCGGCGACCTTGGGGGCGAGCGCGCCCACCACCTCGTCGGGCAGGACGCCGGGAATCACGTCGGCGCGCACGGTCAGCGTGGGCACGCGGTTGCGGCGCCACACGAGCGGAAATTCCTGCTCCTCGGCGAACGTGGCGAACTGCCGCAGCGGCACCATGCGCCCGGCGGCCGTCGGCATCTGCAGCGACGAAAGCGACTCGAAGGACACGCGCTCGGTGTCGGTGGCGCGGGCGACGACGTTGACCAGATAGATGTCGTCGCGCAATTGAGTGACGGTCGATCCGGTCACCGCCGCGTTGAGCACGGCGGCCAGCGAGCGCGAGCTCACGCCCAGCCTGCGCGCCTCGTCCTGGTCGACCTTGACGCGCACCTGGCGCGCCGGCTCCATCCAGTCGTAGTGGACGTGCCGCGTGCGCGTGTCCGAGCCCAGCACGTCGGCGAATTCGAGCGCGAGCCGCCGCACTTCCTCCTTGTCCGGGCCGATGATGCGGTATTGCAGCGGCCAGCCCACCGGCGGACCGAGCTCGAGCGGCGACACGCGCGAGACGACATCGGGAAACTGCTCCGCGAGCACGCTCTCGAGCTTGCGGTGCAGCCGCTCGCGGGCCTCGAGGTTCTTCGCCACCACGACGAACTGCGCGAAGAAGGGATTGGCGAGCTGCACGTTCAGGGTGAGGATGAAGCGGATCGCGCCGCGCCCGACGTAGGTGCTGTAGTGATCGACGTCGGGGTCGGCGTTGAGTATCGCCTCCAGCCGCTTCGCCTGCGCCTCCGTTGCGTAGATCGACGCGTTCTGCCGCAGCGTGAGGTCGACGGTCAGCTCCGGCCGGTCGGAGGCGGGGAAGAACTGCTGCGGCACATGGCGGACGAGGTAGAGCGCGGCCACGAACATCGCGAGCGTCACCGCGATGGTGACCCAGCGCATGCGGATGGCTGCACGCAGGAACGCGCTGTACGCGCCCAGGAGCTTGCTGGGCTTGGGCTCGGCCTCCGCCTTGGGAACTTTCAGTATCGCCTTGCCGATCAGCGGCGCGAAGATCACGGCGACCAGCCACGACACGATGAGCGCGATGGCGACCACGGCGAAGATCGAGAACGTGTATTCGCCCGCCGAGCTTCGCGCGAAGCCGATCGGGACGAAGCTCGAGATGGTCACGAGCGTGCCGATCAGCATGGGCGCCGCCAGCGTGCGGTAGGCGAAGGTTGCGGCGTCGTCCTTGGAGTCGCCTGCGCCGAGCCGGCGCAGCATCGCGTCGACGGTTGTCATCGCGTCGTCGACGAGCAAGGTGAGCGCGATGATGAGCGCGCCCAGCGAGATACGGTGCAGGTCGATGTTCACGACGTCCATGACTGCGAAGACGATGGCCAGCGTCAGCGGGATCGCGAGCGCCACCACCGCGCCCGGACGCAGGCCGAGGCTCACGAAGCTGCATGCGAGAATGATGATGATGGCCTGCCACAGCGACTCCATGAACTCGCTGATGGCGGTGTCGACGGTCACGGCCTGGTCGGCGACCAGCACCGGCTCGATGCCGAGCGGCAGGTTCGCCTGGATGTCCTTCATCTCCGTGCGCAGGTTGCGGCCGAGCGCGAGGATGTCCCCCGACTCGCGCATCGCGATGGCGAGGCCGATCGCGGGCTTGCCGTTGACGCGGAACATGGGCTGCGGCGGGTCGGCGAAGCCGCGGCGGACCGTGGCGATATCGCCCAGCCGGAAGATGCGGTCGCCTGCGACGAAGTTGACGTTCTCGATGTCGCGCTCGTTGTCGAAGGCGCCCGTTACGCGCAGGAACACACGCTCGTTCTCGGTCTGGATGACGCCGGCGGGCCGCACGAGGTTCTGCGCCTGCAGCGTGGCTACGATGGTCGGATAGTCCAGGCGCAGGCCGGCGAGCTTCTCGGTCGAGAACTCGATGAACACCTGCTCGTCCTGCGCGCCGAGCACCTCGATCTTCGACACGTCCTTGACCTGTAGCAGGCGCGAGCGGGCCGCCTCGACGTAGTCGCGCAGCTCGCGGAAGGTGAAGCCGTCCGCGGTGAACGCGTAGATGATGCCGAAGGTGTCGCCGAAGTCGTCGTTGAAGAACGGGCCGACCACGCCTGCGGGCAGCGTTGCGCGCATGTCGCCGATGTTCTTGCGCACCTGGTACCAGATGTCGGGAACGGCCGCCGCCGGCGTCGAGCTCTCGAGCTCGACGAAGATCGTCGTCTGGCCCGCCGTCGTGTAGCTGCGCACGTCGCCCAAGTGGCGCGTCTCCTGCAGCGTTCGCTCGAGGCGTTCGGTGACCTGCTTCAGGGTCTCCTCGGCCGTGGCGCCGGGCCAGCCGGCCGCGACGACCATGGTGCGAATCGTGAAGACGGGATCCTCGGCGCGGCCGAGCCGCTTGAACGAAAGCGCGCCGGCGGCCACCGCCAGTATCATCAGGAACACTACGAGCGAGGGTCGCTTGAGCCCCCACTCGGAAAGATTGGGACCGATCACTGCTTGGTCTCGAGCAGGCGGACCTTCTGCCCGGGGCGCAACGCCTGGATGCCTGCGGTCACCACGAGATCGCCGGGGGCGAGGCCCGACGCGACATCGACCCGCACCGGGTCCGACGAGCGGATCTCGATGTTGCGCGTTGCCACGGTGCCGGTCTTGGGATCGACCACCCACACCGAGGCCTGGCGATCGGCGCGCATCACGGCCGACGGGGGAATCTCGATGGACGCGCTCGAGGGCAGCTGTATGCGCCCGGTCACCGTCGAGCCGAGGCGCATCGCGGCCGGCGGGTCGACGAGCTTTGCGCGCACGCGAAACGTTCCCGTCACCGGATCGGCGCGCGGCGCGACTTCGCGCACGGTGCCGGCCGCCACAATGTTGGGATCGGCCGTGAGCGTGACCGAGATGGCTGCGTTGCGCTGCGCGGTCTCCTTGACGCGGGCCGGAACGTCGAACACGGCGTCGCGGCTGCCTTCGCGGGCCACCTGCACGATCATGCGGCCGGGCCCGACCACTTCACCCGGCTCGGCGCCCGTAGCGGTCACCACGCCGGCCACGTCGGAGACGAGGCTCGTGTAATCGAGGCGGTTCGTGGCGAGCGTCACCTGCGTCTGCGCCGACTCGACCTGCGCCTCGGCGGCCTTCAACATCGACTCGGCCTGCTCGAACGACGCGCGCGACACGGCGCTCTCCGCGACGAGGTCGCGGAAGCGCACGAAGTTGTTTCGCGCCTCGGTGAGCTGCGCCTGGGCCGCACCGAGTTGCGCACGCGCCGCCTGCAGCGTGCTCTGCTCGTTCTGGGGATCGAGGCGGGCGACGAGCTGCCCCGGCCGGATCGTGTCGCCGACCTGAACCAGGCGCTCCGTCATCCGCCCGTCGATGCGGAAGGCGAGATTGACCTCGCTTTGCGCCTGTACCGTTCCCGTGAGCGCGACCATGTCTCCGCTCGCGCGCTTCTCTATCTTGATCACGCGGACCGGGCGAATTTCCGGCGCGGGCGCTTCTTGGCTGCGCTGGCAGGCGGCGAGCACGGCGACGACGCCGAGCAGCGCGACAACGGAACGGCATTTCGGCATACGCGGCATCATCGCGCGTGAGGGTTCGATACGGGATTCGTGCAACCAGCGAAGTGTAATCGGCGGCGCGCGACCCCGTCCAGTAATCCAGCGTGGCGAGCCTTGATCATGTCGCCCGGGTGCGCGCCGGCTCCTGGCCCGTCCGCATCATTCGAATGCCGAGGAAGGCGAAGGCGATCGTGACCAAGGGACTCGCGATGCAGAACACGGCAAACGGCGCGTAACTCAATGTCGCCACGCCGAGCGTGGCCGCCATGTAGGCGCCGCAGCTGTTCCACGGAACGAGCGCCGACGTCGGGGTGGCCGAATCGCCCACGGTGCGCGACAGCACGACGGGCGCCAAGCCACGCTGTTCGAAGGCGCTCCTGAACATGCGCCCCGGCAGCACGATGGCGATGTATTGGTCGGCGGTGGCGACGTTGGTGGCGAAGATGGAAGCGGCGAGCGAGGCCACCAGCGCGCCGGCCGACGTGGCCTTCTGGATCACCGGCGCGATGAGGCGATCGAGCACGCCTGCCTTTTCGACGACGCCGCCGAAGGCGAGCGCGGTGATCACGAGCCAGATCGTGTTCAGCATGCTGTCCATGCCCCCGCGCGTGACCAGAACGTCGATGGCCGGCGTCCCGGTGGAGGCTTTGTAGCCGCTCGCGAGCGCGAGCCAGACGCCCTTGAGGTGCGCAAGCCAGGCGGGCACCGCGTCGCCGGCCGAGCGCGCGAACGCGGAAACGCGCTCCGGCGCCGTGATCGCCGCGAGGATGCCGCCCGCAAGCGCGCCCAGGAAGATGGCGGTGAAAGGCGGCGTCCTGAACACCGCGAGAACAATCACGAGGCCAAGCGGAACAAAGAGCATCGGCGTGATCGTGAAGGCCTGGTTGATCGCCGCGATCTTGGCGGTGGCATCGAAATCGCCGGGCCGCCCGAGCATGAAGAAGAACGCGAGCGCGATCGCGAGCGAGACCAGCGAAGTGATGAACGTCTCGCGGATGTGTGCATAGAGGTTGACGCCGGCCGTCGCGGCCGCGAGGTTGGCCGAGTCCGACAGCGGCGAGGATTTGTCGCCGAAATACGCCCCCGAGATCACCGCGCCTGCGGTGATGGCGGGGCTCAGGCCCATGTTGTCGGCGATGCCCATGAAGCCGATGCCGATGGTGCCGACGACGGTCCACGAGCTGCCGATGCTCATCGCGACGATGCCGCAGACCGCGCAGACCGTGGCGTAGAAGTAGTTGGGATTGAGAAGCTGCAGGCCGTAGTAGACCATCGCGACGAGGGTGCCGCTCATCGCCCAGGTGCCGATCAGCGCGCCCACCGCCAGCAGGATGAAAATCGCGCCGATGCCCGAGCCCACGCTTGCGACGGCTGCCTCGCGCAGCGAGTCAAGCGTATGGCCGCGCCGCCACGCCACGAAGACGGCGATCATCGTCGACACCGTAAGGGCGACCTGGTTGGGACCGGCCGCGCCGGCGTCGCCGAACAGGTAGTACGACAGGCCGACCAGCACGATGAGGCTCGCCACCGGAACGACGGCTTCGCCGAGGGTCAGCGGCTGCGGTGTATCGGGCCTTATCACGGCTGCCAATCGTTATGCGCCCACACTTGGGGCATCGAACCCCGAGAATTGCCGATGGCGGCGCGGGGAGTGTCCGCGCCGCCGCCCGCGTGCGACCGCGTCACCCGCTCGTCAGTAATCCACCGCGTCGCGGATGATCGGGCAGGTCATGCAGTGGCCGCCGCCGCGGCCGCGGCCGAGCTCGGCGCCCACGATCGTGATGACCTCGATGCCTTCCTTGCGCAGCAGCGTGTTCGTGTACGTGTTGCGGTCGTACGCGTAGACCACGCCGGGCGATGCGCACACGAGGTTGGCGCCGCTGTCCCATTGCGTGCGCTCGCGCTGATAGTCGGTGCCGCCGGCCTCGACGACGCGAAGCTTCTTCAGCCCGAGGGCCTCTTCCACGACCTTCGCAAAGGACTTCTTCTCGGCGTGGAACTCCACACCGCTCGGATGATCACTCGGCCGGTAAGAGAACGTGGTGGTCTTGGCGAGGAAATCGGGAGCGAGCAGCACGCAGTCGCGGTCGGCGAACGTGAAGACCGTGTCGAGGTGCATCGCTGCGCGGATCTTGGGCATCGCCGCCACGATCACGCGCTCGGCCGCGCCCTTCTTGAACAGTGTCGCGGCAAGCTGGCTGATCGCCTGGCGCGAGGTCCGCTCGCTCATGCCGATCAGCACGTTGCCCTTGCCGATGGGCATCACGTCGCCGCCCTCGAGGGTGGCGAGGCCATGGTCCTGCGTGGGATCGCCCCACCACACGTTGACCTTCCCCTTGAAGTCGGGATGGAACTTGTAGATCGCAGTGGTGAGGATCGTCTCCTCGTGCCGCGCCGGCCAGTACAGCGGGTTGAGCGTGACACCGCCATAGATCCAGCACGTGGTGTCGCGCGTGTACAGCGTGTTCGGCAGCGGCGGCAGCAGGTACTCGGTGACCCCGGCAGCTTCCTTCACGACCTGCAGCGCCTTGCCGCCGATCGATTCCGGGAACTCGAGCGTGGACAGCCCGCCGATGAGCGTCTCGGCGAGATCGCGGTTGGACAGGCCTTCGAGGTAGCTGCGCAACTCGTCGATGAAGCCCAGGCCGACCTGGTTGGGCACGACCTGGTTGTCCAGGATCCACTTCTTGCCCTCGGGCACGGCCACCGTCTCGGCGAGCAGGTTGTGCATCTCCACGACCTCGATGCCGCGGTCGCGCATCTTCTGCATGAAGTCGAAATGGTCGCGCTTGGCGTTCTCCACCCACAGCACGTCGTCGAACAGAAGCTGGTCGCAGTTCGAGGGCGTCAGCCGCTGGTGGGCGCGGCCCGGCGCACAGACCATCACCTTGCGCAGCTGGCCGACTTCCGAGTGGACGCCGAACTTGGTTTCGCTCGCATTTGCCATGATTCGCTCCGTTGCTTGATGTCGCCCTAGATCTTGATGTAGCCGGTGGCGAGCCAGTAGATTCCCACCACTGCGCCGATCATCGCGAGAACGAAGATGATCCAGTCCGACGTCTTGGTGAACACCGGAAGGTTCTGCTCTCGCCGGCTCCAGAAATACAGGATCGTACCCGGGCCGTACAGCACGGCCGACAGGACCACGAACTTGAGTCCTGCGGCGTAGACGAGAAACGCGCAGTAGAGGGTCGCGACGATCGCGATCCACAGGTCGCGCGTGCGCCCCCTTGGGTTGGTGTCGTAGGTCTCGCCGCGCGCGACCATCATCCAGCCATAGCCGGCGCACAGCAGAAACGGGATCAGCGTTACCGCGGCCGTCAGGTCGAGCATCAGGTTGAAAGCGTCGCGCGACCAGTAGGTGGTGATGACGATCGCCTGGATGACGATGTTGGTGAGCCACACCGCGTTGGCCGGCACCTTGTTCGCGTTCTCCCTGGCGAACACCGACGGCATGTCCCTGGTGCGCGCCGCTGCCGAGAGCACCTCGGCGCAGATCAGCGACCACGCGAGGTAGGCCCCCAGGACCGAGACGATGACACCCACGCTGATGAACACCCGGCCCCAATGCCCGACGACGGACTCGAGCACGCCCGCCATCGACGGCTGGCTCTGGCCCGCGATGTCGGCGCGCTGCAGCACCGCGTAGGGCAGCAGCGTCACCAGCACCATCAGCGAGGTGACGATGATGAAGCCGACGATGGTTGCGAAGCCGATGTCGCTGCGCTCGCGCGCGAAGCGCGAGTACACGCTTGCGCCTTCGATGCCGAGGAACACGAACACGGTGACGAGCATCGTCGCCTTGACCTGCTCGAACACGCCCGTGGTGAGGTCGCCGCCGTACAGGTTGTAGCTGAAGAGGTCCGCCTTGAACGCGACGAGCAGGATCGCAAGAAACGTGAGGATCGGGATCACCTTGGCGATGGTGACGATCTTGTTGATCGCCGCCGCCTGCTGCGTTCCTCTGAGGATCATGAAGTGGAACGCCCAGATGCCGATCGACGCCACCACGATGGCGACGACCGTGT
>DATJXV010000115.1:0-19169 GCA_035499955.1 Casimicrobiaceae bacterium | reverse complement strand
AGGCATCCACCACCCGCGCCAGCTTGCTGATGCCCACCACCCGCCGATGCGGCAGGTAGGCGACATGCGCCCGGCCGATGATCGGCACCATGTGGTGCTCGCAATGGCTCTCGAAGCGGATGTCGTTCATCACGACCATCTCGTCGTAGCCATCCACCTCGGCGAACGTCTTGGCGAGGATCTCGCGCGGGTCCTGGTCGTAGCCGGAGAAGAATTCCTCGTACGAGCGCACCACGCGATCCGGTGTCTCAAGCAGGCCCTCGCGATCCGGATCGTCGCCGGCCCAGCGAATCAGCGTACGCACCGCGGCGATCGCGTCCGCGCGCGAGGGCCGCGCGGCATCTGACGTCGACATAGGCTTCCCCGCAATGACGAATGGGTCCGCGATTCTGGCACGAACCGCCGGCCGGAGGGTTGTTGAGCCGCCATTGGACCGGCGGCGCGCGGGATGCGAACATCGCGCGTGTCGCTTCCCGGGAACGCGCATGCCCCGCTACCGCTTCCGCGGCTTCACGCCGCAGATCTCTGCATCGACCTACGTGGCCGAGACCGCCTCCGTCATCGGCCGCGTGATCCTGGGTGTTCAGACGAGCGTGTGGCCGGGTGCGGTCATCCGCGCCGACTCCGAGCCCATCCTGATCGGCGACGGCAGCAACGTGCAGGACAACGCCGTGCTGCACGTCGACCCCGGCGTGCCGATGACGATCGGGCGGCGGGTCACCGTCGGCCACCAGGTGATGCTGCACGGCTGCACGATCGGCGACGGCTCGCTCGTCGGCATCCAGGCCGTCGTGCTCAACCACGTCGTCATCGGCGAGCAGAGCCTCGTCGCGGCCGGGTCGATCGTGACCGAGGGCAAGACGTTTCCGCCGCGCTCGCTCATCATGGGTGCGCCGGCCAAGGTCAAGCGCGAGCTCGACGAGCGCGACCTCGCGATGCTCGCGCAGGCGGCCGATACCTACATCACGCGGCGCGGCTTGTATCTCACCGAGCTTACCCGCCTCGACTGATCGAGAAGGGGTCGCCATGAAACGCAGCACGCACCGATTCCTCACCACGCACACCGGCAGCCTGCCGCGGCCGGAGGACCTCATCCGCATGATGTACGCGAAGGAGGAGGGCGTGCCCGTCGATGCCGGAGCGCTTTCCGCGCGCGTCGCGGAAGCCGTGGCGGAGGTCGTGCGCAAGCAGGCGGACGCCGGCGTCGATATCGTCGACGACGGCGAGGTGAGCAAGCCCTCCTACGCGACCTACATCAAGGACCGGCTGAGCGGGTTCGGCGGCGCCGGCAACAGCTTCGTCTACCAGGACTTGAGCGGATTTCCCAACCTCGCGAAGCGCGTGTTCGGCGACCCCGGGCGCTCGCGGCGCAAGACGCCCGCCTGCAACGCGGCGATCGGCGTGCGCGACGCGCAGGCGGCGCAGGCCGACGTCGACCATCTCGCGGCGGCATTGAAAGCGGTGAAGGTCGAGGACGCGTTCCTCACCGCCGCGTCGCCGGGTGTGGTGTCGCTCTTCTTCCGCAACGAGCACTATCCGACGGACGAGGCGTACATCTTCGCGATCGCGGAGGCGATGCGTCCGGAGTACGAGACGATCGCCAAGGCCGGCATCGTCCTGCAGATCGACTGCCCCGACCTCGGCATGGGACGGCACATCCAGCACGCCGACTTGAGCCTGCCGGAATGGCGCAAGAAGGCGCAGCTGCACGTCGAGGCGCTCGACCATGCGCTGCGCAACATCCCGCCCGACCGCTTGCGCATGCACCTGTGCTGGGGCAACTACGAGGGCCCGCACCACTGCGACGTGCCGCTCGCCGACGTGATCGACATCGTCCTGCGCGCGCGACCCTCCGCGATCTCGCTCGAGGCCGCCAACCCGCGCCACGCGCACGAATGGAAGCTCTTCGAGACGGTCAGGCTGCCCGAAGGCAAGCTCCTGATCCCCGGCGTGATCGAGTCGAAATCGAACTTCATCGAGCATCCCGAGCTCGTCGCGCAGCGCATCGGCCGCTACGCGAGCCTGGTCGGCCGCGAGAACGTGATCGCCGGCAGCGACTGCGGCTTCGGCACCTGGGTCGGTCAGGCGGCGGTCGACCCCGACGTGGTGTGGGCGAAGATGGCGGCGATGGCCGAGGGCGCGCGCATCGCGACACGGGAGTTCTGGCGGCGATCGTGACGCGCCACCTCGCGGTTGCGCTCACCGCGCTGTGCGCGGCCGGCGCGCTCGCCGCGCCCGACGAGGACAAGCTCGGGAAGGCCGCGGGCTATCCCGTGGGCACGGCCGCCACGTGGTTCTTCGACGAGTCGGTGCGTGTGGGCTCGTTCACGCATCAGGCCGAGATTCCCGGCATCTACCGCGGCGGCGTCAACAAGCTCGCGCCGGCGGCAACCCCGATGCCGCTGCCGAAATCGGAGCGCGAGCCCGACTATCGCTGGAGCGTGGGCGACGCGCGCGACCTGACCGTCGACGACCTTCTCGCCCGGCAGCGCGTGATGGGCCTCATCGTGGTCAAGGACGGCAGGATCGAGGTCGAGCGCTACCAGTACGAGCGCAAGCCCTCCGACCGCTTCACGTCGCAGTCGATGGCGAAGTCGGTCACCGCGCTGGCGATCGGTTACGCGCTCGGCGAGGGCCGGATCGCCTCGCTCGACGACCGCGCCGACAACTACGCCCCGGGCCTTGCCGGCTCCATCTACGGCGAGACGACGATACGCAACCTCCTGCGCATGGCCTCCGGCGCCAGGTACCTCGAGCGCTACGACCACACCGGCGACAACGACCGCTTCGCTGCGGCGATCGCACGCCAGGGCATCGAGGCCGCGCTGCACACCGTCACAGAGCGCGATACGCCGCAGGGGACGAAGTTCAACTACGCGGGGCCGCACTCCGCGGCACTTGCCGCCGTCGTGCGCGGCGCGACCGGGATGACCCTCGCCGAGTACCTGACCCCGCGCCTGTGGCAGCCGATCGGCGCGGAGTCCTCCGCGCTGTGGACCGCCGACCGCACCGGGCTGGAAAGCGGCCAGGGCGGATTCAATGCGACGCTGCGCGATTACGCGCGCCTAGGGCTGGTGCTCGCCAACGACGGCGTGCGCCCGGACGACCCTTCGGGGAGGCAGATCGTGCCGCGCGATTATCTCGTCGAGGCCACCGACTGGAAGCAGCAGCCGGAAGCGTTTCAGCCGCGCAAGGCTACGCCTTACTTCGGCTATGGCTACCAGTTCTGGCTGTATCCGGGATCGCCGCGCCGGTTCGCGATGCTCGGGGTCTACGGGCAGTCGATCTTCGTCGATCCGGCGCTGAGGCTCGTCGTCGTGATGACGGCGGCGAACGCGACGGCGCAGGCCGGAGACACGACGCTCGCGCGCGACCGCGACGCATTCTGGCGCGGCGTGCTGCGGTACTACGCCTCGTCTGCGCGCTAGCCTTCCTCGGCGACGAAGGGATTGCGCAGCACGCCGATCCCGCCGATCTCGACCTCGACCACGTCCCCGGGAGACAGGGTGGGGGACTTGCCGTCGGTGCCCATCCACATCACGTCCCCCGGGTAGAGCGTGATGTAGCGGGTCGTCTCGGCGATGAACGCGGCGATGCCGAACAGCATGTCCGCCGTCCGGAACTGCGTCGTCGTCGTGCCGTTCACCCGCACGGTCGTCTGCGCCGCCTCCAAGTCGAGCTCGGTCTCGATCCACGGGCCCATCGGCTTGAACGTGTCCGTATTCTTGCTGCGCCAGAATGTGCGGTCGATCTTCTGCCAGTCGCGCTCGCTCACGTCGTTGCCGATCGTGTAGCCCAGCACGCAGGACAGCGCCTCGGCTTCGCTCAGGTCGCGCGCCTTGCGGCCGATCACGACGGCGAGCTCGCCTTCGTACTCCACTTGGGTGGCGTCGGCCGGGATGACCACGGCCTCCTCGTGGGCGACGAGTGCGTTGACGGCGCGGTAGCCGATCTCCGCGCGGACCGGGACGTTGACCTTCTCGCCGAGGCGCTCCGCGTGCTCCTGGATGTGGTGCACGTAGTTGAGCCCGGCGGCATAGAAGGTGCGCGGGACCACCGGCACTTCGATCTTGACGTCGGACAGGAGGTGCATGCGTCCGGTCGCCTCGTACGCGTCGAACGGCGTGCCACGCACTTCGCGGATGCGCTCGCCTTCGACGATGCCGTAGGCATGGCCGGCGCCGGGCCTCGAAAAGCGGATCCACCTCATCGCAGGCTCCTCCGGTCGCGACCCCTGCGATTATGCGCCGGACGGCCGGGCATGTTTCAATCCGGCGTGGGGTGAAGACGAGAGGGTCGAAGCGATGAGCGTCCGGCAGTCCTTGTATGCAACGGCGGTTGCCTGGCTGATCGCCGTGACCGCGTCCGGAGCGATCGCGGCGCCCGACGAGGCGCTTCTCGGCAAGGCCGAAGGCTACCCGGTCTGTCCGCGTTCGGTCAGTCCGCGGCCGGGCTGCCTCGTCGGCCTGCTCAGCCACTACGACGAGGTCTTTCCGGCGCGGATCGTTCCCCATGGCGCGGATGTGCGCCCGCTGCGGCGCGCGGGCGAGGAGCCTGCGATCCGCTACACGTATCGCGGCAGCCCCGCGACCCTCGACGAGTACCTGTCGCGCAACCGCACCACCGGCCTTCTCGTGCTGAAGGGCGACACGATCCTGGTCGAGCGCTACCAATACGATCGCGAGCCGACGCAGCGCCTCGCCTCCTACTCGATGGCGAAGACGCTGGTGGGCATGCTCGCAGGCATCGCGCTTTCGGAAGGCGCGATCCGGTCGCTCGACGACCCCGCCGCGAGATACGTCAAGGCGCTCGCCGGAACGCCGTACGGCGACACGCCGATCCGTCACCTGCTTACGATGTCCTCCGGCGTGCGGTTCTCGGAGATTTACAGCGGGTCGGACGACATTATGACGCTCGCGCGCCTTTCGATCGGCGGCGAAAGCGAAGGCGGCGCGGCGACCGTGGCGCCGTTCACGACCCGCGAGCGCCCGGCCGGCGAGCGCTTTTCCTATTCATCCGCGGAGACGCAGGTGCTCGGCCTGGTCCTGCGCGAGGCGACGGGCAAGACGTTGAGCGACTACCTCGCCGAGAAGATCTGGCAGCCGATGGGCGCCGAAGCCGACGCGTCGTGGATCGTGGACAAGGGCGGCTACGAGAACGCGTACGCGTTCTTCAACGCGACGCTGCGCGACTACGGGCGGCTGGGCCTGCTGCTCGCGGACGATGGCGCGAGAGACGGGAGGGCGATCATTCCCGCGGCGTGGGTGAGGGCGGCCACCACGGCGCCCGCGCCGCAGTTCGGGCCCGCCGCGACCGGCGTGCGACTCGGATACGGCTACCAGACCTGGATCGTCGACGAGCAGGCGCGGCAGTTCGTGCTGCTCGGGCTTCGCGGCCAGGCGATCTTCGTCGCGCCGGCCGAGCGGATCGTCATGGTGCATACGGCGGTGCGCGATGTCGCCGACCTGGATCTCGGAGAGATGATGCAGCTTTGGCGAGGCGTGGTGAGCTCGCTGTCACTGCACTAACCGCGCCCGCTGAGCACCCGATATCGCGCCATGTGGCGGATCGCATCCTTGGGGCGGCCGAGCTTCTCGCAGAGGAGCGCGAGGTTGTAGTGGCAGTCGGCGAAGTCGGGATCGCGCTTGAGCGCGTCCGCGTAGGTGTCGATGGCCTCCGGCCCGCGCCGCATGTCCTCGAGCAGCACCGCGAGATTGAACAGAAGCACCGGATCGTCGCCGCACGCCTTGATCGCGGCGCGGTAGACACGCTCGGCGCGCGCGAGCTCGCCGCGATCGTGCAGCAGCCGGCCGCAGTTGATGTGGGCGTCGAGGAGCGTCGGGTCGGCGGCGATGGCCTGCTCGTAGGCGCGCAGCGCGCCGTCGGGGTCTGCTGCCTCCAGCGCCGCGCCCTGCTCGAACCGAGCCTGCGCGGTCGGTGCAGCGGGCTCGCGCTCGATGACGCTGAGCGCGCCGCTCGCGGGGTCGCCTTCGAACTCGAGGAGATATTGACCCGAGTCGGCCTGCCAGCGGCTGCCGCCTTCGCGTACGACGACGCGATCGGCGACGGCGCCGATGGCGAGGCCCGACAGCGGCATCGAACTCGGAAGTCGGCGTCGAAGCTCGCGCATCGCGCGCGTGATGCGGCGCGCCGGGACGTTGGCGTTCACGAGGGCCTGCGCGGTGCGCAGAAGGATCAGGTCCTGGAAGGAGAACTGCCAGGCGCCGCGCGCGCCGCGGCCCGGGGTGACGAACCCGGCGTCGACCAGCGATCGGATCGTGCTGCGGGAAAGACGGAGCAGCCGCTCGACGTCGCGTACGCCGTACGGTGTCACGTCCCCGCTTTCACCCCTTGCTGCGCGCCACCTTGCGCGCGGCGGGCGCGGGCGCCTCGACCTGCTGCGCGCGCTTGGCTGGCTTGCGCGCCGGCGTGGGCGCGGCTTGCACGGGCGCAGGGCGCGCCGGCGCCTTGCGCTCGAGGCTCGCGCGCAGCGCATCCATGAGGTCGATGACCTGCGCCCCGGTTTCCGGCGGCTCGGTGAGCGTGATCTCCTGGCCTTCGACCTTCTTCTCGATCGCGGCCTCGATGCGGGCGCCGACCTCGTCCTTGTACTGCGAAGGATCGAACGTGTCGTTCGACTGCTGCTCGATCAGCATCTGCGCGAGCTTCAACTCCTGCGGCTTGACCTCCGTCTGCGGAATCTCGATGTCCTTCATGGCGCGCACTTCGCCTGCGTAGAGGAGCTGTTGCATGATGAGGCCATCCTCCACCGGACGGATCATCACCACGTACGACTTGCCGCGCGCGGCCCAGCGGCCGAGCGCACAGCGATCGGTTTCGCGCAGCGCCGCGGCGAGCAGCGCGTACGGCTTGGCGCCGCCCTTGTCGGGCGCAAGGTAGTACGCCTTGTCGTAATACACCGGATCGACGGCGGCGAGCGGCACGAACTCGGTGATCTCGGCGGTATGCGTGCCCACTTCCTCCATCGCCTTCAACTCTTCGGGCGTGAAGATGACGTACTGGTCCTTGGCGAATTCGTAGCCCTTGACGATGTCCTCGCGGCCCACCGGGACCTCTTCCTTGATGCAGATGTACTGCTGCTTCAGGCGCGACCCGCAGGTCTTGTGCAGCATGTTGAACGAGATCTGGCGGCTTGCCTCGGTGGCCGAGAAAAGCTTCACCGGGATGGAGACCAGCCCGAACGAGACGGTCAAACTCGCGATGGATCGTGCAGCCATGCCGTGCCTCCTGACTCGGATCGAAAGGCGTTGCAAAAGCGCAACAGCCTTCTAGGCCTTGGCGCTCGACAGAGCCTGCTCGAGGCTCAATTTCCGCGTAAGGGCGTCCTTCCAGCGGTCGCCCGTCTGCGCCAGGCGGGCCGGCGCATTCGCGATCGTGAAGTCCAGGGGATGAGCGCCGGCGAGCTCATCCCACGAGAGCGGCATCGACACCGGGGCACCGATTTCGCCGCGGGGCGAGTAGGCGACGTTGAGTGTCTTGCCGCGTACGTTCATATTGTAATCCATGAAGATTTTGCCTGTCCTCTTGGGCACGCTCCATTCCTGGGTGATGTCCTTGGGGTGAAGGCGCATGAGGTGCGCCCCGACCAGCTCGGAGACGTGCCGGGCGGCGTCGAAGTCCAGCGTCCGGCGGATGGGGACGAAGACGTGCAGGCCCGTCTTGCCCGAGGTCTTCACGATGGCGTCGAGCGACATGCTGTGCAGCAACTCGCGCAGCCAGAAGGCGACCTCCTTGCCCTTTTCGAACGCGACCGTGTTGAGCTCGGGCTCGGCGCCCTTCGCCTCCTGCCCGGAATAGATGTACGGGTCGAGGTCGAACAGGACGTAGTCGGGGTAGTTGAGCACCGAGGCTTCGAGCGACGAAAGCGAGCTCGCGTAGTCCGTGCTCTGCGATGCCGCGTCGGGCCCGGGCCTTGCGCGCGAGTGCCAGACGTGGAACTCGAGCGTCCCCGATTGCGCAAGCCATAGTAGGGTGGGCAGGTTGTTGCACAACAGGTAGTCGTGCGGCGCCTCCTTCGTGCCGGAGAACACCGTGATCGACTCGACGAAGTCCGGCCGCTCCTGGTCCCAGTGCTTCTGGAAGAATCGCTGGCCGCGGATGCCCTCCGGCATGCGGATCATCGTGAGCGGGCGGTCCGCAAGATGCGGCAGCATGTACGGCGACACCTGCGCGAGGTAGGCCAGAAGATCGCGCTTGGTCATCGCCGCGAAGCCACGCGCGGCGTCCGCCGGCCAATACGCACGGTCGAGGTTGGTGAGCTTGATGCGGTGCGGACCGACGGCGAGCGTGCACGTCGCCTTGGCGCTCGCGAGCTGTGCGAGCACTTCGTCGATCGGTCCTACCGGGTCGGCGGCGCCCGGGCGCCGCACGTCCTCGGGGTGAACGTCGTCGCGCAGGCGCAGGAACACGGGCGCGCGCAGGCGGCCGTCGTCGGTGAAGCTGTGGTAGCTCACCTCGGCCACCACCTTGGGCTCGACCCAGGTGGTCGGCGCGTTCTGCTCGGGCACTTCGGCAAACGGACAGGTCTTGCGGACGAGCGGGACGAGGCGCGCCTTCACTTGCGCGAGCGAGCGGTCGTCGAAGCCCGAACCGACGTGCGAGGCGTAGCGCAGGCTGCCGTCGTCCCAGTAGCCGACGAGCACCGCGCCGAGCTTCGATCGCGATCCCTTGCCGCTCGTATAGCCGCCGACGACGAAGTCGGCGCTCTGCGTGGGTTTCACCTTGAGCCACGAGGTCGACCGCTTTCCCGCCTCGTACGGGCTCTCCTTGCGTTTGCCGACGACACCTTCGAAGCCGCTCGCAACCGCGGCGGCATTAAGCGCTACGCCGTCCTCGGCGACGTGCACGAGCTGGACGAGCGGCGAGGGTAGCAGGCACTGCGCGAGGTAGCGGCGGCGGTCGTCGTAGGGCGAACGGCGCAGGTCCACCCCGGCGAAGTGCAGGAGGTCGAAGCAATAGAGGACAACGGGACGGGTCTCGTCCGCCGCCGCGACCTCGCGCGGGCCCCTGAGCTGCGCGCGGTCCTGCAGTGCGCCGAACGAGGGCTTGCCTGCGGCGTCGAACGCCACGATTTCACCGTCGAGGATCATGCCATGCACGGCCTGTTGCGCGAGCTCGGCGCAAAGCTTCGGGAACTGCGGCGCGAGCTCCAGACCGCGGCGCGAGCGCAGCCGTACGCCGTGCTCGTCGATGAAGGCGAGGACGCGATAGCCGTCGAGCTTGGGCTCCCACATCCAGCCGGGACGGTTGAACGGCGCATCCGTCGACTCGGCGAGCATCGGCGAGAGCGTCTTCGGCATCGGCTCGAGCTTGCCGCACGGCGCGAGCCTCCCGGCGGGCATGCGGGCGACCGGCAGGAACTTGAGCTCGGGAACGCGCATGCCCGAGAGCACCGAGCGGTCGCGCGTGGTGACGTCGACGGCGGCTTCGAAGCGGTCCTTGTGCTTGATGAGGAGCCACTGCTTGGCTTCCTTCGTGCGCACGAGCGCGAACGAGCCCTTGAGCTTCTCGCCGCGCAAGGTGACGGAGAGCTTGCCGGCAGCGAGGCTCTCACGCACCTCGCGCTGCGCGCGTGCGCGGTCGTGGTACCACGTGCCGTCCTCGTCGGGCGAATACACGCCGCAGTCCCATACGATGACTTCGCCCGCACCGTACTGGCCGGCGGGAATCACGCCCTCGAACGACGCGTAGTCGTACGGGTGGTCCTCGGTCTCGACCGCGAGCCGCTTGTCGTTGCGGTCGAGCGACGGCCCTTTCGGCACGGCCCACGATTTGAGGACTCCGTCGCACTCGAGCCTGAAGTCGTAGTGCAGCCGCGTGGCGGAATGCTGCTGCACGACGAAGAGCAGCGGCCCCTCGCCGGGGGCTGCGAGCGCCGGCGGCGGCTCGGGTGTGGCGGTAAAGGTCCGCTTGGCGGAATATTCGGAAAGGGCGCCTTTCGCCATGTCGGGAATTATGACCGCACGACTGCTCGCCGGGGCCAGCGGCTATTCGTTCAAGGAATGGAAGGGCGTCTTCTACCCCGAGAAGATCGACGCCGATGCGATGCTGCCGTTCTACGCGCAGCGCCTGCCGGCGGTGGAGATCAACAACACCTTCTACCGCATGCCGAAGGTGTCCATGCTCGAGCACTGGGTCGCCATCACGCCCGAGAACTTCCGCTTCTCGATCAAGGCGTCGCGCCGCATCACGCACATCGCCCGCCTCAAGGAGGAATCGGCCAAGGACTCGGTCGACTATCTCTATCGAAATCTCGCCGCGCTCGGCGCCAAGCGCGGGCCGGTGCTGTTCCAGCTTCCGCCGAATCTCAAGAAGGACGTGCCGCGCCTCAGGGCTTTCCTCGCGCTCCTGCCGGCCGACCACCGCGCCGCCTTCGAGTTCCGCAACGAGACCTGGTTCGACGACGATGTCTACGAGGCGCTGAAGGGGGCGCAGGCCTCGCTGTGCCTGTCCGAGCGTGAGGACAACGCGCCGCCTCCGCTCGTGGAGACCGCGCCGTGGGGCTATGTCCGGCTTCGCCTCGAAACGTATGCCGACGAGGACCTCGCGCAGTGGGCGCGCCGCCTGCACGCGACCTCGTGGCAGGCGGTCTACGCCTTCTTCATGCACGAGCCCACCGCCCCCACGTACGCCGCGACGCTCATGAAGGCCTGGCCGGCGTGAGCCCACCCGAGCCGGCGCGACCGATCGTCATCGAGGTGGGCGCCACACAGCGCGTCGGCGGCCTGCTGCAGGTCCCGGGCTCGCCCCATGCGTGCTACGTCATGGCGCATGGCGCGGGGGCCGGCATGACGCATTCGTTCCTCGCGAGCTTCGCGGCAGACCTCGCGCAGCGCGGCATCGCCACGCTGCGCTACCAGTTCCCGTACATGGAAAACAAGTCGAGGCGGCCGGATCCGCCGAAGCTCGCCCACGCAGCGGTGCGCGCCGCCGTCGCCGCCGCGCACCGCGAGCTTCCGGCGCTGCCGCTTTTCGCGGGCGGCAAGTCTTTCGGCGGCCGCATGACCTCGCAGGCGCAGGCAGCGGCACCGCTGCCCCACGTCGCCGGTCTCGTTTTCCTCGGTTTTCCGCTTCATCCCGCGGGAAAGCCCGGCGACGAGCGCGGGGCGCATCTGTCCGGCGTGACCGTTCCGATGCTCTTCCTCTCCGGAACGCGCGACGGGCTTGCCGAGCTCCGCTTCCTCGAGCCCCTCGTGGCGCGGCTCGGCGAGCGCGCAGTGCTGCGCCTGTTCGACGAGGCCGATCATTCGTTCCATGTGCCGGCGCGCGCGGGGCGCAAGGACGCGCAAGTGCGCGCGGAAATGGCCGACGCGGTGGCGGGCTGGATTGCCTCGATCTCGTGAGTCGCCGGGGTAAGATGAGCGCTGAGGTCGGGTGATGGCCGAACGCGCGCTCCTCTTCACCGATGTCGTCGACAGCACGCGGCTGGCCGAGCGGCTGGGCGATGCGCGCGCTGCACAGCTGTGGGCCGCGCACGACCGCTGCGCGCGCGAGCTCGTTGCGAAATACCGTGGCCGCGAGATCGACCGCGCCGACGGCTTCTTCCTCCTCTTCGACGACGTGCGCGACGCCGCGGCCTTCGCGCTCGACTATCACACCGCGCTCTCGGGCCTTGGCCTGTTCGCCCGCGTCGGGCTGCATGTCGGCGAGGTCACCCTGTGCGAGAACGCGGCATACGACGTGCAACGCGGCGCGAAGCCGCTCGAGGTCGAAGGGATCGCCAAGCCGGTCGCGGCGCGTGTGATGAGCCTTGCCCGCGGCGGCCAGACGCTCGCAACCGCGGCGGCGGCGAGCGTCCTCGGCGACGCCCTGCCGGAACGCGCGCGCGTCGAGCCGCACGGGCACTATCGGTTGAAGGGCATCGAATCGCCGCTGGAGGTCTTCGAGGTCGGCCTGCGCGACGCTCGCACGTTCGCTCCGCCTGCAGATGTCGACAAGGCGTACCGCGTCGTGCGAATCGGCGAGCTGTGGATCCCGGCGCGCGAGGTCCGCCACAACCTGCCTGCGGAGCGCGACACCTTCGTCGGCAGGACCGCCGATCTGCGCGCGCTCGCGCAGACGCTCGACGCCGGCGCGCGCCTCGTCACGGTGCTCGGTCCCGGCGGGATGGGCAAGACGCGGCTCGTGCGCCGCTACGCCTGGAGCTGGCTCGGCGACTGGCCCGGCGGCGTGTTCTTCTGCGACTTGTCGGAAGCGCATACGCAAGACGGCATCCACTTCGCGCTGGCCGGCGCCCTCGACGTCCCGCTCGGGCGCGACGATGCGCTACAACTGGGTCACGCGATCGCGGGCCGCGGCCGCTGCCTATTGCTGCTCGACAACTTCGAGCAGGTCGTCTCGCACGCGGCCGCGACGCTTGGGCGCTGGCTGGACGCCGCACCGCAGGCCGCCTTCGTGGTGACGAGCCGCGAGCGGCTGCACGTGCCGGGGGAGCAGGTCTTCGCACTCGATCCGCTGCCGGTGAGCGAGGACGCGATCGATCTCTTCGTTACCCGGGCTCGCGCACAGCGACCGGACTTCGCGCTGACGGCCGGCAACCGCGAGACTGTGGCCGAGATCGTGCGTGTGCTCGACGGGCTGCCGCTCGCGATCGAACTGGCGGCGGCTCGGGTACGCGTCCTCTCGCCGTCGCAGCTCGTGGAGCGGTTGCGCGACCGCTTCGCGGTGCTCTCGGGCGTGCGCGGCGCGGCGGCGCGACAGGTGACGCTACGCGCGGCCATCGACTGGTCGTGGCAGCTCCTTTCGCCGTCGGAGCAGCAGGCGCTCGCGCAATGCTCGGTGTTCGAGGGCGGCTTCACGCTCGAAGCCGCCGAAGCCGTGCTGGATCTGTCGGCGTTTCCGGGGGCGCCGGCCGCGATGGATGTGGTGCAAACCCTGTGCGACAAGAGCCTGCTGCGGACATGGATTCCGGCGGGGCACAGTCGCTACGACCTCGAGGAGCCGTTCTTCGGCATGTACCTCAGCATCCGCGAGTACGCGGCGGACAAGCTCGACGCGGCCGGCGAAGCGATGCGACAAGCAACCGAGACCAGGCATGGCGCGTATTTCGCGCGCTTCGGCAGCGACGAGGAGATGGAGCGGCTGTTTTTGCACGGCGGCGTGCGCAGGCGCCGCGCGCTCGCGCTCGAGCTCGACAACGTAGTCGCCGCGTGCCGGCGTGCAGCAGTGCGCGGCGATGCGGCGATCGCCGCCGGGGCCATGCGTGCGGCCTGCGACATCGTCGAGCTCACGGGACCTTACAGCTTATCGGCCGGCCTCGGCGATACGGTGCTGGCGATGCCCGGGCTCGATGCGTCATCGCGCGCGCCGACGCTTGCCGCTTACGCGATGGCGCTGCGCCGCATCGGGCGTGCCGCGGCTTCCGGCGCCGCATTCGAGGCGTCGCTCGCCCTCTATCGCGATCTCGGCGATCGCCGCCGCGAGGCGTTTGTCCTGCTCACACTAGGGAACCTTCGTCGCGACGAGGGACGCATCGACGAGGCGCGCGGATTGCAGGAGCGCGCGCTCGCGATCGCCCGGGAAGTGGGCTATCGACGCCTCGAAGGACACGCCCTCGGCAATCTCGGTATCATCCATGCCGAGCAAGGACGGCTCACGGAGGCAAAAGCGCACTTCGAGCAGGCGATTGCCATCCATCGCGAGGTCGGCAACCGCTACATAGAGGGTATCGACACCAGCAATCTCGGCAACGTGTGCCGCGAGGGCGGCAGCTTCGACGAAGGACGGCATCACTACGAGAATGCGCTCGCGATCGACCGCGAAGTCGGCAACCGCCGCGACGAAGGCATCGTCACGGCAAACCTGGGGCTGCTCGCCTACGACCTCGACCGCCACGACGAGGCGCGTGAGCGAATGCACGCGGCGCTCGCCGTCGCACGCGAGATCGGCGACCGGCGTTTCGAAGGCTACGTACTGGGGATGCTCGCCGACATTTCCCGCGAGCAGGGAAAGGTGGACGAAGCCATCGAGCAATGCGAGCGGGCGCTCGCGATACATCGCGCCGTGAGCAACCGGCACCAGGAAGGTGTCGTACTCGGCACGCTCGGCGAGCTTCTCGCCGAGCGCGGCCACTTCGATGCCGCACGCGACGCGCTGGTCGCAGGCGATGCACTCCTGCGCGAGATCGGCGCGGAGCCTGCGCGCGCTACGCTCCTGTGCCAGAGGGCAATTCTCGAAGCGGCGGCGGGCAACCCTGGCGCCGCACGCGCGGCGCTGGACGCCGCGGACGCTGCAGTCGAGGCGACGGGGCTCGGCGCGGGTTCGGAGGTGGGCCGCAAGGTCGCGGCCGTGCGCGATCAGCTCAAGCCGGCGACGGGGACCGCCGCGCCGTGAACCGCGCGCGCGGCGTCGGAGGCAAGGAACACGATCACGTTGGCGAGGTCCTCGGGGGCGACCCACCTGCGCGGGTCGGCGGCGGGCATCGCCTTGCGGTTTTCCGGCGTGTCGATGACGGTCGGCAGCACGCAGTTGACGTTGATGTTCCGTTCGCGCAGCTCCGCGGCCATCGACTCCGTGAGGCGGATCACCGCGCTCTTCGACGCGACATAGACGCCCATCCCGGCCGCGCCTCTCTGCGCGGCGAACGCGCCCACGTTCACGATCTTGCCGCCGCCGCCCGCGAGCAGGTGCGGCACGACCGCGCGCGCGGCGTGCAGCAGCGTGCGGGCGTTGATGTCGAAGAGGAAATTCCAGTCGGCGTCGGTCGTTTCGTGGACGTTCGATCCCATGCGAAAGCCGCCCGCGATGTTGCAAAGCACGTCGATGCGGCCGAAGCGCTCGACCGCGGCCCTGGCGGCCGCTTCGACGGCCGCCGGGTCCAGCAGATCGGCGGTCACGTGCATGCGGCGCGCGTCCTCGGCGCCGTGGAGCGCGTCGAGCTTGGCGCGATCGCGGTCGATCAGCACGAGCCGTGCGTCGCGCGCGGCGAACGCGGCGGCGAGGGCGCGGCCCAGGTTGCCGCTCGCGCCGGTGATGAGAACGGTTGTATCAGGCATGCCTGCGATGATACGCGCCGGTGCCGCGGATGATGACTTCGTCGGTGGGAAGGACGTCGCCGGGTTCGAACTGCGGCTTGCCGCGCACCCGCTCGTAGAGGGGGCCGAAGTCGACGTGCGCGAGATCGAGCAGGTCGGGGAGGCGCCGCAGGACGAAGTACGTCTCCTGGAAATCGTCGATGCGGTAGTTCGTGCGCATCACGCGTTCGAGCTCGAAACGAAGGCGGTTGGGCGAGGCGTCGTCGAGCGCGAAGACGCTCTCCGTGTACGAGGAGGCGATGCCGGAGCCGTAGATGCGCAGGCCGCCGTGCTCCTCGACGAGGCCGAATTCCACCGTGTACCAATAGACGCGGGCAAGCAGTGGCAGCACCCCGAGTGTCCGTGCGCGCAGGCCGCCCACGCCGTAGGCCTGGATGTAGTCTGCGATCACCGGGTTCATGAGCATCGGGACGTGGCCGAACACGTCGTGGAAGACGTCGGGCTCCTCGAGGTAGTCGAGCTCGTGCGCCTTGCGGATGAAGCTCCCGGCCGGGAAGCGCCGATGCGCGAGGTGATCGAAGAATACGTCGTCGGGCACGAGACCTGGGACCGCGACGACCTGCCATCCCGTGTGCTTGACGAGCACCTCGCTCAGGCGGCGGAAATCGGGGATGCCCTGCGCGGTGATCGGCAGTGCGCGCATGCCGGCGACGAACGCGCCGCAGGCGCGGCCGGGCAGAAGCTTCGTCTGCCGCTCGAACAGCGTCTTCCACACCGCATGCTCGGCGGGGGTGTAGCGCTCCCAACCCTGGTCGATAGTCCAGTCGGGCGCGTGCGGGCCGGTGGCGGCCACGCCGCGTTTGACGACGTTGGACAGCTCGCGGAGCATCGGCGCGATGCGCGCTAGGCCGGCTCGATGACGCCGCGGCGCAGCTGGTCGCGCTCGATCGACTCGAACAGGGCCTTGAAGTTGCCCTCGCCGAAGCCCTCGTCGCCCTTGCGCTGGATGAACTCGAAGAACACGGGGCCGAGCATCGTGCCGGAGAAGATCTGCAGGAGCAAGCGCTGCTGGCCGCCCTCGGTCGTGCCGTCGAGCAGGATGCCGCGCGCGCGCAGGTCCTCGACGTTCTCGCCGTGGCCGGGCAGGCGCTCGTCGAGCATCTCGTAATACGTTACGGGCGGTGGCGTCATGAGCGGCACGTTCGCCTTGCGCAGGCTGTCGATCGTCGCCTTGAGGTCGTCGGTGAGAAGCGCGATGTGCTGGATGCCCTCGCCGTTGTACTGCATGAGGAACTCCTCGATCTGCCCCGTTGTCTTCGAGGCCTCCTCGTTCAGCGGGATGCGGATCTTGCCGTCCGGCGCGGTCATCGCCTTCGACGTGAGCCCGGTGTACTCGCCCTTGATGTCGAAGTAGCGGATCTCGCGGAAGTTGAAGATCTTCTCGTAGAAGCCCGCCCAGTACGCCATGCGCCCGCGATAGACGTTGTGCGTCAAGTGGTCGATCAGCTTGAGGCCGTGTCCCTTCGGATGACGGTCCGCGCCGTCGACCCACTTGAAGTCGATGTCGTAGATCGAGGTGCCTTCGCCGAAGCGGTCGATGAGGTACAGCGGCGCGCCGCCGATGCCTCTGATTGCCGGCAGCTTGAGCTCCATGGGGCCGGGCGGCAGGTCGACGGGCTGCGCCCCGAGCTCGATCGCGCGCCTGTACGCCTTGTGCGAGTCGCGCACGCGGAAGGCCATGCCGCACGCGGACGGACCATGCTCGGCCGCGAAGTACGAGGCGACGCTCGCGGGCTCGTTGTTGACGATGAAGTTGATGTCGCCCTGGCGGAAGAGCGACACGTCCTTGGAACGATGCCGCGCTACCCTCGCGAAGCCGAGCGACTCGAAAACGCCTTCGAGCACGCCGGGGGTGGGCGAGGCGAACTCGACGAACTCGAAGCCCGCGAGCCCCATCGGATTGTCGAACAGATCAGCCATGACGCTTGCCCTCGTGCCAGTCAATCGATTTTTACCCCGGCCTTCTCGACCAGCTTCGCGTACCGCGCCTGCTCCGCCCTGAAGAACGCGACGGCCGCCTCCGGCGTCGTGGGCTTGATGACGTTGCCCTGCTTCGCCATCGCCTCCTGCGCCTCCGGAGTCGCGAACGCCGCCTCGAACGCGTCGTGCAGGCGCTTCACCTGCGCGGGCGGCAGCTTGGCGGGGCCGATGACCGCGAACCAGCCGTCGACGAGGTAGGTGGGGACGCCTTGCTCGGCCATCGTTGGGATGTCGGGCGCCGCAGGCACGCGCTGTGCCGTCCCGGTGCCGATCGCACGCAACGCGCCGGTCTTGATGTGACCCTGAACCGACGGCAGCGAGGTCACGCCCCAGTCCACCTGTCCCCCCATGATGTCCGTGACCATCGGGCCCACGCCCTTGTAGGGGATGTGATTGCTCGTCGTGCCGGTCTGGTCGAGGAACATCTCCGCGGCGAGGTGGAGGATCGTGCCGTTGCCCGACGACCCGTAGTTGTACTTGCCCGGATGGGCCTTGAGCGCCGCGATGAGCTCCTGCGCGTTCTTCACCGGCAGCTTGGTCGGATTGACCACGAGGACGAGCGGCGTGCTGCCCACCACCATGATCGGCGTGATGTCGTTGATCGAGTCGAACGGCATCTTCTTGTACACGCTCGGGTTGATCACGTGGTTGTTCGACACCATGCCGATGGTGTTGCCGTCGGGGGCGGCCTTGACGATCGCCTGCGTGCCCGTGATGCCGCCCGCGCCGGGCATGTTCTCGATCACCACGGGCTGGCCGAGCACCTTGGTGAGCGACGGCGCGATGCTGCGCGTGATCGTGTCGACCCCCGAGCCCGGGCTGACGGGCAGGATCGCGCGGAGCGGCGGCGTCGGCTGCGCCCGGGCGGGCAGGGCGGCGGCGAGGGCGAGCGCGCCGAGCAGGGCAACGGCGGCGCGGCTCGATGCGGACACGGTCATGGGGACCTCTCTCGGGCGTTCATCGGTCGGTTGCGGAAACCGGCACTGTAGACGTTCCAAGGCGTCTGCGCGCATCAATTCCGGCAAGTTTTGCGTTCCAATCCGGAATGCCACAATACGGGCATGCCCCGACTTTTCGATCCCGTCACCCTGCGCATGTTCGTCGCGGTCTGCGAGGAACGCAACATCGCCCGTGCCGCCGAGCGCGAGTCGATCGTGGCGTCGGCGGTCAGCAAGCGTATCGCTGCGCTCGAGGACGACGTCGGCGTGCCGCTGCTTGCCCGCCGCCGGCGCGGCATCGAGCCCACACCGGCAGGCGAAGCGCTGCTGCGGCAGGCGCGCGAGATGCTGGGGATCATGGAGCGGATGCGCGCGGAGCTCTCGGAGTTCGCGGGCGGCGCGAAAGGCAGCGTGCGCGTGTTCGCGAGCCTGTCGGTGCTGTCCGAATCGCTGCCCGACGACATCGCCCGCTTCCTCGCCGCGAATCGGTCGGTACGCGTGAGCCTCGAGGAGCGGGTGTCGAGCGAGATCGTGCGCGGCGTGCGCGAAGGCCTGGCCGACCTCGGCGTATGCTGGGACGCGGGCGATCTCGCGGGGCTTTCGACGCTGCCGTACCGCCGCGACCGCTTGAGCGTCGTAGCGCCCGCCAAGCATCCGCTCGCGCGCCGCAAGCAGGTCGCGTTCGAGGAGACGCTCGACGACGAGCACATCGAGATCCTGAGCGGCAGCATCGTGCAGATTACGCTGCGGCGGGCGGCGGCGAAGCTAGATCGCACGATTCGCCATCGCATCCAGGTCACGACCTTCGACGCGGCGTGCCGCAACGTTGCGGCGGGGTTGGGTGTCGCGATCGTCCCGCGGGAGGCGTGCGAGGCACCGGCGCGCGCGCTCGGCCTCGCCATCGTGCCGCTGAGCGACGCCTGGGCGGAGCGCCGCTTCGTCGTCTGCTTCAGGGGGCGTGATGCGCTGAGTGCTTCGGCGCGCCTGCTCGCGGACCACCTCCACGCCAAAAAGGGGTCAGACCCCATTACAAGACCGTAATGGGGTCTGACCCCTTTTTCCGGGCCGCCGGCGGGTCGGCAGGATGCCTTAAAATCACCGATTTCGCCGGCGGAGCCCGCCGGAGCCTCGTTACGACATCGCACCCATGACCGACGACACGACCCCGACCGCCGCCGCGTCTGCGCAGCCGCGCGGC
>DATJXV010000114.1:0-6558 GCA_035499955.1 Casimicrobiaceae bacterium | reverse complement strand
GGACGGGCACCCCGTCGGACGCGGCGGGCGCACCCGCCAGCGCCACGTGCGGGGAGGGCGCCGTCGCGGACGGCGGCGGGCCGCCGCCTGCGAGCGAGCGCGTGATGCGCACCCGCTCCTCGCCTTCCTGGATCTCGAGCTCCGCGATGCCGGACGTCTCGACGAGCTCAATCAGCGTCTTGAGCTTGCGCAGGTCCATTGTCCATCCCCGAAAGGAGCCGCATCCCGCGCTTGAGCACTGCGTCCGCGGTTTGCCGTCCCGATACCGCCACACCCGGCCGCGCTCTTGCTCGACGCGGATCCTTGTCCGCCTGCGCCCGTGCTGGGAGTCGGCGGGACTTTATTGAAGGCCGAGTTTGCCGCGACTTGGCGGCAATTGTCCAGCGTTGGCTAGAATTTGTTACAAGAGCTGCTTGACGAGCGACTGCAGCTTGTCGGGCTTGAGGTTCCCGAGCTGGGTGTGGACGATCCCCCCATTGCGGTCGAGAACGATCGTGAACGGGAGCGCCATCAGGTTGTTGCCCAGGGTTTTCGACAGCTCCATCGCGCCGAACCCGCCCACCAGCGCGGGGTAGTTGAGGCCGATTTCCTTTGCGAATTGCTCGACCTTATCAGGCTGATCGACGGCGATGCCGACAAATTGAAGCCCTTTAGGCCCATATTCGGTCTGGGCCTTGATGAACTCGGGCATCTCTTCGCGGCAGGGAGCGCACCAGGTCGCCCAGAAGTTGACCACCAGGACCTTGCCACGCCATTGGTCGAGGCGCTGCTCCTTGCCCGCCGCATCGGGCAGCGCGAGCCCCGCGAGCGCCGCATTGGCCTGCGCGGACGGGTTCGAGTCGACGCGGGCGCCGCCGACGTACACGCCCGCCGCCACCGCGATCAGCGCCGCGCCGGCCAGCAGCGCCCACCGTGTCGTTGTCTTGGTCATCGAAGAGGGTCCTGAAGTAAGCGGCCACTTACGCCGATTCGCTCAATTGAACCAATACTTCTTCCGAGGCACCGCCTCCACGACCGGGCCCGGCCCCGTCCCGGGCTCGGGGACCGCCACCGTGACCTTCTGGCGGGTCAGCGGGTAGCAAACGCCGGCGTCGGCGCAGCCCTGCGAGTCGGCGACGAGCACGACCGACTTACCCGCGGCGGGCGTGGGAAGCGGCAAGCGGACGACCACGTCTCCCCGGTAGGTCTCGACCTTGCCGAAAAACGGGTCTTCCTTGACCTTGCCGGCCGGCAGCGGCACGGCGAGCTCCGCCATCCCGGGGTCCAGAGCGAACTTGAGCTTCTCGCGGTAGAGGTAGTAACCGTCCGTCACCTCGAAACGCGCTTCCAGCGTCTTGTCGTCGAGCGCCCGCGCCGAGAAATGAAAGGCCTGCTCCGGCGGCAGGAGCCTCGGATCGGCGTTTGCGCCCGCGGCGAAAAGCGCTGCCAGCACCCATAGGGCGCTACGGGGCGGCGGTTTCCGCGGCGATCCAGTCGAGGTAGCGGTGAAGGCCATGCGTGACGGGGACAGCGACAACCTCGGGAAGTTCGTAGGGATGGATGGCGACGATGGCCGCCTCCACCTGCGGGTACAGCTCGCGCCGGGTCTTGATGGCCACCGGCACCTCGCGCGCTGTTTCGATTTGCCCCCGCCAGTGATACATTGACTCGACGGGCGCGCCGACATTCACGCAAGCGGCCAGACGCCCGGTCACGAGGGCGCGCGCGAGCGCCAGGGCCGTATCGTGGTCGGGCAACGAAGTCAGCACGAGGATCGCTGCGTCCGGCAAGGAGCTTCCATGCGCTTTGTCGTGCTCGCGATTCTACTGGTATTCCCCGCGGCGGACCTTTACGTCACCGCGCGCGTCGCGCGCTGGACCGGCGTGCCGCTGTGGGTCTGGCTCGGGGGATCGTTCCTCGCGGGGCTCGTGCTCCTGCGCAACGAGCGCATCGAGTTCCGCGCGCGGACCGTCGCCGCGCTGCGCGGCGACCAATCGGTCCTGCGCGGGCTGCTCGACAGCGGGCGCAAGGTGCTTGCGGCCCTCCTGCTCATCGTGCCCGGCCTCGTTTCCGACCTGATCGCGCTCGTGCTGCTCGCGCTGCCGCTCAACGTGGGCGAGGAGTTCGAGCTGCAGCCGCTTTACGCCGGACGCTATCGCCGCCGCACATTCGACGGCGACTATCGCCGCGTCGACTAGTCAGTCCCGCTTCATCCTGTCGATGACGGTGGGCTGCGCCTTGCCCGCGCGCCGGTACGCCCACACCATCATGCCGACGCCGATGGCGACCATCGGCATCGACAGCCACTGG
Organism: Casimicrobiaceae bacterium; assembly: GCA_035499955.1. GTDB lineage: Bacteria > Pseudomonadota > Gammaproteobacteria > Burkholderiales > Casimicrobiaceae > VBCG01. The sequence continues at coordinate 4,269 of DATJXV010000114.1, read as the reverse complement.
CCCATCGTGAAGCCGCCGGCCAGGAAGCCGAGGAAGCTGTCCGGCTCGCGCGTGAATTCGGCGATGAAGCGGAACGTGCCGTAGCCCGCGAGAAACAATCCCGAAACCGCGCCGGTCGGCCGCGGCCGGTTGGCGTAAAGCCACAGGATCGCGAACAGCGCAAGGCCCTCGAGTCCGAACTCGTACAGCTGCGACGGATGGCGGGGCAGCATGTCGACCTGAGGGAAGACCATCGCCCACGGCACATCGGTCACGCGTCCCACGAGCTCGCCGTTGATGAAGTTTCCGAGCCGACCCGCGGCGAGCCCGAGCGGGCACAACGGCGCGACGAAGTCGGTGACGTCGAGCCAGCGCTTGTGACGGCTGCGCGCGAACAGCCACAGCGCGACGAGCACGCCGAGGAAGCCGCCGTGAAAGCTCATGCCGCCGGCCCAGACCTGGAAGATCTCGAGCGGGTGCGCGGCGTAGTAGAGCGGCTTGTAGAACAGCACGTAGCCCAGGCGCCCGCCGACGATCACGCCGAACACGCCGTAGAACAGCATGTCGTCCACGTCGCGCGGATGCCATCCGGTGAGAAAGCTGCGCCGCGCGCGGACCTTGCCCAGCACGACGAAGAGCACGAAGCCCACGAGGTACATGAGGCCGTACCAGCGCACGGCGATCGGGCCAGCATGGAACGCGACGGGATCGAACTGCGGGTGAACGAGCATCGGCGGCCTTGCGCCCCGCGGCTGGCGCGTGTTCGTCATGCGTTAGAATTCTTAGATTATACAAAGCGCGTCGAGCGCTCCTCCCGAACGAAGGACTCGCCATGGCGTCCAATCGCCGCTCTAGAATCATCACCCAGGGTGTCGCCCGCTCGCCCAACCGTGCCATGCTGCGCGCGGTCGGATTCGGCGACGGCGATTTCGAAAAGCCGATCGTCGGTGTGGCCAACGGCCATAGCACGATGAACCCCTGCAACGCCGGCATCCAGCCGCTGGTCGACCGCGCCATGGAAGCGCTCGAGGCGGCGGGCGCGATGCCGCAGGTGTTCGGCTTCCCGACCGTGACCGATGGCATCGGCATGGGGACCGAGGGGATGAAGTACTCGCTCGTGTCGCGCGAGGTCATCGCCGACTCGATCGAGGTGGCGGTCAACGGCCAGCTGATGGACGGCGTGCTGTGCGTCGGCGGCTGCGACAAGAACATGCCGGGCAGCATGATGGCGATGGCGCGCATCAACGTGCCCGGCATCTTCGTCTACGCCGGCACGATCAAGCCCGGATTCTGGAAGGGCGAGAAGCTCACCATCGTGTCTCCGTTCGAGGCGGTCGGCGCGTTCGCCGCCGGCACGATGTCGAAGGAGGACTACGACGGCATCGAGCGCAACGCGTGCCCCAGCGTGGGCGCGTGCGGTGGGCAGTACACCGCCAACACCATGTCGTCCTCGTTCGAGGCGCTCGGCATGAGCCTGCTCGGCTCCTCGCAGATGGCCTCGCCCGACGAAGAGAAGGCGGACTCCGCGGCGCAATCCGCGCGGGTGCTGGTGCAAGCGGTGAAGAACGATCTCAAGCCGCGCGACATCATCACGCGCGAATCGATCGAGAACGCCATCTCGCTCGTCATGGCGACGGGGGGCTCGACCAATGCGGTCCTGCACTACTTGGCGATCGCGGCCGCGGCGGACGTGCCGTGGACCATCGACGATTTCGAGCGCATCCGAAAGAAGGTTCCGGTGCTGTGCGACTTGAAGCCCTCCGGCAAGTACGTCGCAGTCGACTTCCATCGCGCCGGCGGCGTGCCGCAGGTGCTCAAGATGCTCCTCAATGCGGGACTTCTGCATGGCGACTGCACGACCATCACCGGCCGCACGCTGGCGCAGGAGCTCGAAGGCGTGCCGGCCGCGCCGCGCGCGGACCAGGACGTCATCCGCCCGTTCGACGAGCCGATGTACGCGCAGGGCCACCTCGCCATCCTGCGCGGCAACCTCGCGACCGAGGGCTGTGTCGCGAAAATCACCGGGCTCGAGAACCCGGCGATCACCGGCCCCGCCCGTGTGTTCGATTCCGAGAACCAAGTGATGGACGCGATCATGGCCCGCAAGATCAAGGCGGGCGACGTCGTGGTGATCCGCTACGAGGGCCCGAAGGGCGGGCCCGGCATGCAGGAGATGCTCGCGCCGACGTCCGCGCTCATTGGCCAGGGCCTGGGCGCGTCCATCGGGCTCATCACCGACGGGCGATTCTCCGGCGGCACCTGGGGCATGGTGGTCGGTCACGTCGCCCCCGAAGCCTACGTGGGCGGCACGATCGCGCTCGTGCAGGAAGGCGACTCGATCACCATCGATGCGCACAAGCTGCTGATCCAGCTCAACGTCGACGACGCCGAGCTCGCGCGCCGCCGCGCCGCGTGGAAGCCGCCCGCGCCGCGCTACACCCGCGGCGTGCTCGCGAAGTACATGCGGCTCGTCTCGACCGCGAGCAAGGGCGCGGTCACCGACGCGTCCTAGCGTTGCGCGCTTCGCACTGCTTGGCGGTCGTGCTGCTCGCGGCGTGCGCCTCGCCGCCGCCGGCGCCGGCCGCGGCCTCGCTTTCCGCGGCGCTCGTGAACCCGGGCTTCGAATCGAGTGCGGTGAGCGGACGCGGGGATCCCGAAGGCTGGTTCTCGTTCCAGCACGCCATCGAGCCCTCGTACCGCTTCTTCGTGGACACGGCCGACCCGCACGGTGGCGCACGCAGCCTGCGCATCGACAACACCGGGCCCGACGTCTACGGCGCCATCGCCCAGTCCGTCGACGCGACACTGCATGCGGGCAAGGTCGCGCGCTACTCGGCCTGGCTGCGCACGCGCGACACGCAAAGCGCGGCGCTCACCCTCGTCACGTTCAAGGGCGGCGCGACGCTCTCGAACAACGTCATGGCGGACGCCGCGGTGACCGGCACGACGCCGTGGACGCACTACACCATCACCCTCCCGGTGCCCGCGGGCGCAGATCGCATCGAGATCGGCGCCATGCTGCAGGGCAAGGGCTCGCTGTGGCTCGACGACGTCGAGCTCGCGTTCGTCGCACGATGAGCGAGGCCGCGCCCCTGTCGCCCACGGCGCAGCGCGTGCAGGACGCGCTCACCGCCGCGGGCGTGGTCACCCGAGTGATCGAGTACGATGCGCCGGCGCGCACGTCGGCCGAGGCGGCGGCGGTGCTGGGCTGCGCCGTCGGTCAGATCGCGAAGTCGCTCGTCTTCCGCGGCGCGTCCGGCGCCGCCGTGCTCGTCATCGCGAGCGGCGCGCACCGCGTCGACGAGGGTAAGATTTCCGCGCTCGCGGGCGAGCGCATCGGCAAGGCCGACGCCGAGTTCGTGCGCGCGGTCACGGGCTACGCGATCGGCGGCATCCCGCCGCTCGCCCACGCGCAGCGCTCCCGAACGTTCATTGACCGGAATCTTCTGCAGTACGAAACTGTTTACGCCGCTGGCGGCACGCCGCACGCGATGTTCCCGATTTCACCCACCGAGCTCGTGCGGGTCGCCGAAGCGGTCGTGGTGGATACGGCGCCCTAGCCAACCGGAGGATTGCCATGGATCGTCGCACGTTCCTGCTCGCCGCACCGGCCGTCCTCGGCAGCGGATGCGTATCCGTTCCAGGAGACGCTTCCGGCCCGCCCATCCCCGCCCCGACCGTACGTGTCGGGGACCGCTGGGTCTACAACTGCAGCGACGGCTTCCGCGTCCAGGTCACGTGGGTCGAGACGCACGAAGTCATCACGATCGACTCCACCGGCATCGCCGTGCGCGTGACGCTGGTCGGCCCGACCATGAACTACGAGCGCGTCGAGCTATGGCAAGCCCCGGGCATCGTGCTGATCGGTTCCGCCTACGACAATGCCGAGACGCGCAAATTCGTCTCGCCGATGATCCGCTTCGACTTTCCGTTGACGCCCGGCGCGAGCTGGCGGCAGCAGCTGCAGAACGTCGATCCGCAGACCGGCCTGACGAGCAACATCAGCCGCTTCGTCAGGGTCGGCGGGTACCAGTCGGTGAGCGTCCCCGCGGGGACGTTCAACGCGCTGACGATGCGCACGATCATGCAGGTCGACGACAACAACCCGTTCCGCTTCCCGACGCAGTGCAACTACGTGACGTGGTTCGCGCAGGAGGTCGGCGCGATGGTCAGGGAGACCAAATACGCCACCTATCGCGAGCGCGGCGACATCGACGGGTTCTCGATCCGGTCTCAGAACACGACCATCGAGCTCGCATCGTACAAGCTCGCGCCGCGCTAGCGGTCTAG
>DATJXV010000113.1:0-26454 GCA_035499955.1 Casimicrobiaceae bacterium | reverse complement strand
GCATGATCTTGCGCTCGCGGGCGATCTCGCGCGACAGGAGTGCGTTGAGGTTGCGCTGGAAGTCGCTGTTCTGCCGGGCGAGCGATTCCATGCGCTCGAACGGCATGACGCACACTTCGCTGTCCTCCAGCGCGGTGATCGTCGAATCGTGCGCGCTCATGAAGATGGCCTCGGCGCCGAGGACTTCGCCGGCGATGTGGTACCCGGCGATCTGCTCCTGGCCGCTCGCCGTCGTCACGACCGACTTGCACGAGCCCGAGCGGATCGCGTACAGGCCCGTGAAGCGATCGCCGCTGTGGACGAGGACGTCACCCTTGCGCAGGCGGATGCGCTGCGCCACCAGGTCGTCCATCTGCCAGCCCGCGTCGTGCTCGACGCCGAACGGCAGGCAGAAGGAAAGGGAGCCGCAGGCCGAGCACGTCGGGACGCTGCGGCCAACGGCACGCAAGATTGGCGCCGTCGCCACGTGCCGGGGCGGGGGCATCGAAACGACTCGTTGCAGTGCGGCGGTGCTGGCCATGGAATCCTCCTCGGTCATGGGCGTGATCTAATGGGACGTGCTCCGAAGCTGCTGGATCACGTCGCCGATACGGTCGAACTCGGTGCTCTTGTCGAGAAAGTGGTCGGCGCCTGCTTCCATGCAGGCGCGGCGGTACTGCGGGTCGGGATGATTGGTCAGCACGACGAAGACCGTGTCGGGCGATTGCTCATGCACCGCCCGAAGCACGTCGACGCCGGTTCCGCCGACCAGCTGGTAGTCGAGAATCACGCAGGCGGGTTGTATGGCCAGGATGCCGGCGATGGCGTCCGCCGGCGTGCCGGCGGAACCGACGACTTCGACGTCCGGAAGCTCGCCCAGCAGCTCCTTCAGCCGGTCGCGCATCGACGGCAGGTCGTCGACGATGAAGACTTCGGTTCGGGTGCCTACCGGGTTCATGGCACCCATTGTGGGAAGCGGGCGCCGATGCCGACATCGGGTGCGCCTGATTGCCCCCATCGGGGCCCGCTGAATTGCGGGGTAGGGCGATTCCTACCCCCGGCTACGCTACCCGTCGTCCTTGGTCAGGTGGTGGCGCATCGCGTAGCGCACGAGGTCGGCCGGGTTGTCGATGCCGAGCTTCTCCAGGAGCCGCGCCTTGTGCGTGCTGACGGTCTTGGCGGACAGGTTGAGGCGGGCGGCGATGTCGGTCACGGTGACGCCGTCCACCAGGAGCTGGAAAACCTCGTACTCGCGGTCGGACAGCCGCGTGTGCGCCGGTCCTTCGGCATCGGGCATGGCCCCGAGCGCCAGCTGCTCGGCCACCTCCGCCGTGATGAAAGCACCGCCGGCCCCGACCTTGCGGATGGCGGTGACGAGCTGGGTGGCGGCGCTGTCCTTGGTCACGTAGCCCGAGGCCCCCGCCTTGATGGCGCGCACGGCGTACTGCGCCTCCTCGTGCATCGACAGCACCAGGATGCGCAGCTTGGGCCGCTCCGCCTTGACCTGCTTGATGAGCTCGATGCCGCTCTTGCCGGGCATCGACATGTCGAGCAGCAGCACGTCGAATTCGTCGGTGCGCACGCGCTGCATGACCTGGTGGCCATCCGCCGCCTCCGAGACGACGGTGATGTCCGCCGCCGACCCCAGGAGCTGGCGCAGGCCCTCGCGCAGGATAGTATGGTCGTCGGCGATGACGACGCGGATCATGGCCGGTCCGGGGTCGCGACGGGCAGCGTGACTTCGATCGTCGTGCCGCTCCCGCGCGCGCTTCGGATTGCCGCCGTGCCGCGCAGGAGCGAGATCCGCTCGCGCAAGCCCAGGAGCCCGAACGATTCGGGCTTGCGCGGGTCGTCGGTGGCAAAGCCGACGCCGTCGTCGCTCACAAGGATGCGTACGGCTCCGCTGTCGCGGCGCACCGACACCTGCGCCTGCCTCGCGCGGGCGTGCTTCGCGATGTTGGTGAGGGCCTCCTGCACGATGCGGAACACGGCGGTGGAATGGGCGGGCGGCAGGGCGAGCGTAGGGTCGTCGGTCGAGAACTCGCAGTCGATTCCCGACCGCTGTGACATATTCTGCACCAGCCACTCGAGCGCCGGCACGAGGCCCAGGTCGTCGAGCATGAGCGGGCGCAGGTCGGAGGAGATGCGCCGGGTGGCGGCCACCGTCCCCTTGAGCAGCGTCTCCATGCGGTCGAGCTTCGCCGCCACGCCCGGCGCGGACTCCGGGATGTTCGCCCTGCACCAGGCGACGTCCATGCGCAGCATGGTGAGCGCCTGGCCGAGCTCGTCGTGCAGCTCGCGCGCGATGCGGCTCTTCTCCTGCTCGCGCGTAGCCTCGGACGCGGCGCCCAGCTCCTGCAGCTCCTGTTTCGACTGCCGCAGGTCGGCCAGCGCTCGCTCGCGGGCGCTCACGTCGCGCAGGATGACGGTGTAGAAGGTGGCGTCGCCCTCCTCGAGGTGCGAGATCGCGGCGTCGATGGGGAACTCCTCGCCGTTGCGGCGCAAGCCGGTGATGATGCGGGACTCCCCCATGCGCCGCGAGGGCGCGCTCTCGCCGCCGAAGCGCTTCACGTGCTCGGCGTGGCTTGCACGATAGCGCGTCGGGAGGAACGTCGCGAGCGGCAGGCCGATCGCCTCTTCCTTGGTGAACCCGAACATGGCCTCCGCGGCGGCGTTGAACAGCACGACTCTCTGCGCGTCGTCGACGGTGATGATGGCGTCCATCGCCGTGTCGACGATGCCGCGCAGGCGCGCCTCGCTCGCGACGAGCTGCGACTGGGTACGAACGCGATCGGTGATGTCGCGCAGGATGACGGTGAGCCTGCGCTCGCCGCTTTCAAGGTGCTGCGAGATAGACGCTTCGATTGGGAACTCCTCGCCCGACCTGCGCAGCGCTGCGAGCACCGTCTGGGCGCCCATCCGCCGCGAGGTCGTGCCGGTCTTCGCGAACGCGTCGATGTGGGCGCGGTGGCGCTCGCGAAAGCGCTCCGGGAGCAGCATCTCGACGGGCTTGCCGAGCGCGGCTTCCCGCGGCCAGCCGAAGGCACGCTCGGCGGCGGCGTTGAACGCGAGGATCCGCTGCGCCTCGTCGATGGTGACGATCGGGTCCATCGCCGACTCGACGAGATCGACGACACGCTCCTCGACGTTGTGCAACCCGCGCTGGGCCGCCTGGCGCACCCTGATCTGCCAGTAGAGTGTGGCCATCGCGAGCACGAGGGCGATGCCGGCCGTGACCTCCGCGGCCGAGACGAGGGCGTGGCGCATCTCCGGGTAGGCGAAGGTGAGCAGGAACAACCCTGCGGCCGTAGCGACCACGATTGCGATGGGGGTGAACAGCAGGACGAGGCGGCCGTCGTGGCGGTACGGCGGTTGCGGCCTGCGGGTGATCCGGGGCTTTTGCGAGTGCAACGCGGGGGCCGTTGAGTTTGGTCAAGGCGCGGGATGCGCGAGTCGCGGAAGATGATACCGGTTCAGGGACGGCAACGACGGGCCGTGTGCGGGGGCGTATGCAGGCGATTCGCATCATCCAGGACGAGCATCGCGCGCTGGCCGCCGTTCTGCACGGGATGCGCTATCTCGTTCGGGAGATCCGCGAGCGCGGCGCGGCGCCGTTGTTCGACGTGCTGGGCGCAATGATCTACTACATCGACGCCTTCCCCGAGCGCATGCATCACCCGCGGGAGAGCGAGTACCTGTTCCGCTTCCTGCGCGCCCGCTGCCCCGCGGCGGCGCCGATCCTCGACCTGCTCGAGGAGGAGCACCGGTCGGGCGGCCAGTACGTACGCTCGCTCGAGCAGACGCTCGCGCGCTACCAACAGGGTGGCGCGGCCGAGTTCCCGGCGTTCGCCTCCGCGGTCGACGCCTTCGCGGCCTTTCAGAACGAGCACATGCGGCGCGAGGAGCAGCAGGTTCTGCCGCTCGCCCGGCAGTACCTCCTTGCCTCCGATTGGGAGGTGATCGACGCCGCGTACACGGGCGGCGCCGTGCCGCTGTTCAATTCGCAGAGCGCGGAGGAGTACCGCAGGCTCTTCGACCGCATCGTGCAGCTCGCGCCGCCGCCGATTGGCGTCGGGCCGGCGCGCGAGCCGGAAAAGACCTAAGCCGTCACGGAAGGAGGCAGAACGGGCCCTGGCCGAGCGAGCCCGGGACGTAGAGCGCGCGGTAGATGCCGGCGAGGGCGAACGCCGCGATCAGCGCGGCCGCGGCGTGCCGGAAGACATTGCCGCGCAGGCGCTCCCGCGCGCGCGCAAGAAGGTAGCCTGCGCCGGCGAGGTGGGGCAGCGTACCCAGGCCGAACACGAGCATCACCAGCGCACCCTGCCAGGCGCCGCCGGCGAAGAGCGCCAGCGGAAGCACGCCGTACACGAGCGAGCAGGGCACGAATCCCCACAGCGCTCCGAGCGCAAGGCGACTCCCGGCGCCCCCGCCGCCGGCGAGCGGCCGCACCAGCGGCAACACGCGGCCGAACGCGCCCATCCCCGCGGCGGTGAGCCACGACATTCCCGAGGTGCGCGTAGCCACCGTCATCGCGAGCAAGAGCAGCAACACGTTGGCCGCCACGTACAAGCCCTTCTGCACCGGCACGAGGTCGATGGCATCGACCGTCGCGGCGCCGACGGCGCCGAAGGCCGCGCCAAGCAGCATGTAGGAGGCGACGCGGCCGCCGTGATAGTGCAGCTGGCGGGCGACCAGGCTGCGCAGCGGCCGAAGCGGCTGTGGGTCGCGCGCCGCGATGGCGGCGACGAACCCGCCGCACATGGCGGCGCAATGCAGGCCGCCGACGAGGCCCGCGAGAAGGGCGCTTAAGAGCAGGGTCGCCGCCATGGCTACGAGCCGCTTCCGCCGCTGTTGCCGTCGGTGAAGTTGTCGAGCGGAAGCTTGTCGGTCGCGAAGCTGTCGTTGCGGGCGAGGAACAGCGTCAGCGCGGACGACGCCATGCCGAGGCCCCAGAAGCCGAAGAAGCCGAGGGCGTAGATCGCCTGCCGCGACCAGTCGAGGGGCTGGCCGAAGAAGTGCAGCTCGAACGGGTCGAAGATCGAGAAGAAGACGAGCTCGGCCACGGCCGCCGTGAGGAAGGCGGGCCACGCGACTTGCATGGCACGCTGGGCGAAGTGTCCGGCGATGGTCATCGGATCGAGGGCGAGGTCGTGACGTGGGTGCCGGGACCGGGCCTCGACGAGCGCTCGAGCAGCGTCGTCGGCAGCGGCCAGTCCGCCGAGTCGAACGATATGGTCCACAGGCCCGTCCGGTCGCCGTGCACCGTCCCGACGAACTCGCCGTCGGCGTCGCGCGCAAGCGTGAGCGTCTCTTTCGTGGCGCTCGCCGGATGGGTGAGGGTGACGCGCAGCACGTCGCCTCGCACGTCCCCTTCCTCGGGCCGCACGCGAAGCTCGCCGCCGCTGCCGAAGAAGACGGTCGCCGCGAGCCTGGGCAGCGCGACCGGCACCTTCGGCAGCATCCGGTTCACGAGCAGGCCGCGCTTGTAGTAGTCGGTGGCGACGACGCCATCGTCGGTCTTGTATGCGATCCAGAACGACGCCATGGACGCGAAGACGACGATCAGCGGCCCGGCGATCAGGAGCCAGGGCCAGGGCTGGCGCCACCAGGGCAGGGCGGCGGCGTCAGCGCGGAAAGATGAAGGTAGACTTTTCATGGCGAACCACCTTGTCGTCGTCGACGGCGCGAATCGTGAACTCGATGTTGCGCGTGTTCGCGCGGCGCTCGTCGTCCTGCCCGCGCGGCTTCTGCTCGTCAGTGTCGTCCTCGGGCGAGGGCGCCGTGAGCCGCACGGCGAACATGCGCGATTGCGCGGCGCCGAGGGAAACCGGCTGCTCGACGCCCTGGACCGCGAGGCCCGGCACGCCCGAGGCCTCGACCGTGAAGCGGCGCGGCGTCTCGTCCGTGTTCATGATCTGCATGCGGTACACGTTCTCGATCACGCCGGGCGCGGCTTCGCGCGCGAGCGCCCCGCGGTCGCGCAGGATGTCGACCTTGAGCGGGTTGCGCGTTGCGAGCGAGAGCGCCGTGATCGCGATCAGCGCGAGCAGCACCGCGGAATAGACGAGCGTGCGCACGCGGAAGACGCGTCGCCACATCGTGCGCGAATCGTAGCCCCTGGCGAGCGCGTTCTGGGTGGTGTAGCGGATGAGGCCCGGCGCGTAGCCCATCTTGTCCATCACCTGGTTGCAGCCGTCGATGCACGCGGCGCAGCCGATGCACTCGTACTGCAGGCCGTTGCGGATGTCGATGCCCGTGGGACAGACTTGCACGCAGACGTTGCAGTCGACGCAATCCCCCAAGCCCAGCTCGCGCGGCACGACACCCTTGCGCCGGCTTCCGCGCGGCTCGCCGCGCGGGCGGTCGTAGGTGATGACCAGCGTGTCCTTGTCGAACATCACGCTCTGGAAGCGCGCGTACGGGCACATGTACTTGCAGACCTGCTCGCGCATGAAGCCCGCGTTGCCCCACGTGGCGAAGCCGTAGAAGAGCATCCAGAAGGCCTCCCAGGGCCCGAGCCGCCACGTGATCGCGTCGATGCCGAACTGGCGGATGGGCGAGAAGTAGCCCACGAACGTGTACCCGGTCCAGAGGGCCACCGCGAACCATGCGCTGTGCTTGAGCGCCTTGATGACGAACTTCTCGAGCGTCAGCGGCGCGGCGTCGAGGCGGATGCGGGCGAGGCGGTCGCCCTCGATCTTGCGCTCGATCCAGGTGAAGATCTCGGTATAGACCGTCTGCGGGCAGGCGTAGCCGCACCAGAGCCTTCCCGCCACCGTGGTGAAGAGGAACAGCGACAGCGCGGCCAGGATGAGCAGGACGGTGAGATAGATGACGTCCTGCGGCCAGAACACGAGCCCGAAGATGTAGAACTTGCGCGCGCCGAGGTCGAACAGCACGGCCTGGCGGCCGTTCCACGTGAGCCACGGCAGCCCGTAGAAGACGAGCTGGGTGGCGAAGATCAGCGACCAGCGCCACGTCGCGAACCAGCCGTGCACGACCCGCGGGTAGATCTTCTTGCGGATCTCGTAGAGCGCGACCTCCTCGGTCGCCGCGACGATGGGGATCGGCGGCGGCGGGCCGTTCACGGGCTTCACTCGAGCCTTCCGCCGGTGCGCGGGCGCTACTTCGCCGCCGCGCCGCGGTTCGACAACCCCCAGACGTAGGCCGTGAGCAGCTGGATCTTGGCAGGATCCATGTCTTGATGCGACGGCATGCGCGAGACCGCGGCGCCCGCAGCGCCGCGCCCGTTGGTCACGGTCTCGGTCACGATCGACGCCGAGCCGCTGTACAGCCAGATCTGGTCGGTGAGGTTGGGCGCCCCGAGCGCCTGGTTGCCCTTGCCGTCCTGGCCGTGGCACGGGGAGCAGTTGGCCATGAACAGCGGCTTGCCGAGCTGCACCTTGAGCGGATCGGCCGGCAGGCTCGAAAGGCTGCGCACGTAATTGACGACGTTGGACACGCCGTCGGGCCCGAGGCTCGCGCCGAAGGGCGGCATGATGCCGTTGCGGCCGTTGGTGATGCTCTCCTTGATCTTGTCGGGCTCGCCGCCGTACAGCCAGTCCTGGTCGCGCAGGTTCGGGATGCCGAAGGCGCCGCCGGCGTCCGAGCCGTGGCATTGCGCGCAGTTGTTGAGGAACAGGCGCTCCCCCATCGCCTGCGCGGCCGGATCCTTCGCGACGTCCTTGGCGTCCATCGCGAGGTACTTGGCGTAAAGCGGCGCGGTCTCCGCGTCGAAGGCCTTCCGCTCGTTGGCGTACGCACCGGCCGAGGTCCAGCCGAGCAAGCCGGGCAGGCTCCCGAGGCCCGGGTAGAGCGCGAGGTAGAGGAAGCCGAAGGCGATCGTGATGTAGAACAGCCACATCCACCAGCGCGGAAGCGGGTTGTTGTACTCCGAGAGATCCTCGTCCCACACGTGGCCCGTGGTGTCCGCCGACGCGGCCTGCGGCGGCTTCTTCACCCGCATCTTGCCCATGACGTAGAGCAGCACGCCGCAGGCGGCGATCGAGACGATCGTCAGGAGCGCGACGTAGACGCTCCAGAAACCGGAGGTGAAATCGCTCATTTGACTATCCTTCGCGCTACGCGCTTCGGGGCAATTCGCGCTCGGGAGCGGCCCTTCGCGCTCATGGGCGCCTCTCATCAAGGGTGCGGATCTCGTCGGGGAGGGCGAACGGCGCGTTCGCGGCGTCACGATAGGCGTCGTGGCGGTGGCGGCTCCAGGCCCAGGCGACGATGGCGATGAACATGACGAACGAGACCACCGTCGTGACGCTCGAAAGGAAGGAATAGAGTTCCATGGCTATTTGACGTTGCGCAACGCGAGCCCGAGGTTCTGCAGGTACGCGACCACCGCATCCTGCTCCGTCTTGCCCTTCAGCGCCTCCGGCGCCTTGGCGATCTCGTCGTCGCTGTACGGCACGCCGACGCGGCGCAGCGCGCGCATCTTGGGCTGGATTTCTTCGGGCACGAGCGGTGTCCTCGCGAGCCACGGGTACGCCGGCATGTTCGATTCCGGCACGACGTCGCGCGGGTTGTTGAGGTGGGCGCGATGCCAGTCGTCGGAGTAGCGCGCGCCGACGCGGGCGAGGTCGGGACCCGTGCGCTTGCTGCCCCACTGGAACGGATGGTCGTACACCGATTCGCCGGCGACCGAGTAGTGGCCGTAGCGCTCGGTCTCGGCGCGGAACGGGCGGATCATCTGCGAGTGGCAGTTGTAGCAGCCTTCGCGGAGGTAGACGTCGCGCCCGGCGAGCTCGAGCGCGGGATAGGGCTTGACGCCGGTGACCGGCTCCGTGGTCGACTTCTGGAAGTACAGCGGCACGATTTCGACAAGGCCGCCCACCGCGACGACGAGGATGATCAGGACGATCATCCAGCCCATGTTCTTCTCGACGAGTTCCTGGTTGAGCATGATGAAGAGCCCTTACGCGGGAGCGACGGCGGTGCCGGGAATCGGCGCATCGACGGCGCGGCCGCCCAGCGCGGTGCGCCAGACGTTGAAAGCCATGATCAGCATGCCCGTCAGGAACAGCATGCCGCCAACGAGCCGGATGGCGTAGAACGGATACGTGGCCTTCACGCTCTCGACGAAGGCGTAGGTCAGCGTGCCGTCGGGGTTGGTCGCGCGCCACATGAGCCCTTGCATCACGCCGGCGATCCACATCGCCGCGATGTAGAGCACGACGCCGATGGTGGCGATCCAGAAGTGCGCGCTGATCAGGCGCACCGACCACATCGCGGTCTTGCCGAACATGCGCGGCACGAGGTAGTAGATCGCGCCGATGGAGATGAAGGCCACCCAGCCCAGCGCGCCGGAGTGCACGTGGCCGATGGTCCAGTCAGTGTAGTGCGACAGCGCGTTGACCGTCTTGATCGACATCATCGGGCCCTCGAAGGTGGACATGCCGTAGAACGAGAGCGAGACGATGAGGAACTTCAGTATCGGGTCGTCGCGCAGCTTGTACCAGGCGCCCGACAGCGTCATGATGCCGTTGATCATGCCGCCCCACGACGGCGCGAGCAGGATGAGCGAGAACACCATGCCGAGCGACTGCGTCCAGTCGGGGAGCGCGGTGTAATGCAGGTGGTGCGGGCCGGCCCACATGTAGGTGAAGATGAGCGCCCAGAAGTGCACCACCGACAGCCGGTACGAATAAATGGGCCTGCCGGCCTGCTTCGGGATGAAGTAGTACATGATCCCGAGAAAGCCCGCGGTCAGGAAGAAGCCGACCGCGTTGTGGCCGTACCACCACTGCACCATCGCGTCCTGGGCGCCCGCGTACGCCGAGTACGACTTCATCGGCCAGAAGGTCACGGGGACCTCGGCGCTGTTGACGATGTGCAGAATCGCGATCGTGAGGATGTACGCGCCGTAGAACCAGTTGGCGACGTAGATATGCGGCGTCTTGCGCTTGAAGATCGTGCCGAAGAACACGATGGCGTAGGCCACCCACACGATCGTGATGAGGATGTCGATCGGCCACTCGAGCTCGGCGTATTCCTTGGCCGTCGTGTAGCCAAGGGGCAGCGTGATCGCGGCCAGGACGATGATCGCGGTCCAGCCCCAGAACGTGAACGAGGCGAGCGGCCCGCAGAACAGGCGCACCTGGCACGTGCGCTGCACGACGTAGTAGGACGTGGCGAAGAGCGCGGAGCCGCCGAACGCGAAGATCACCGCGTTGGTGTGCAGCGGCCGCAGGCGCCCGTAGGAAAGCCACGGGATGCCGGTCAGGAACTCCGGCCACAGGAGTTGCGCGGCGATGATGACGCCGACCAGCATGCCGACGATGCCCCAGACGACGGTCATGATGGTGAACTGCCGCACCACCTTGTAGTTGAACGTCGCGGTCGTGTCCAAGGCCATGGGTTTTCGCTCCTCGCGGTCGATGCGATGCAAAACGCCGATGCTACGGATCGGCACTGCCTTCCACTTTGACCAACGTCAATGCGGTCGGTCGTCGTCTGCGATGATCCGATGCGCCGGGCCCTCGAGATCGTCGAGTTGCCCGCTCTTCACGCACCAAACGAATGCAGCGCCGAACGCGAACGCCAGGACGACGGCGAGCGGAATCAGCAGGAAGAGAATGTCCACTGCGGCTACCTCATGAGCCTCAGCGCGTTGCCCACGACGAGCAGCGACGACAGCGACATTCCCAGGGCCGCGACGAGCGGCGACACGAGGCCCGCTGCGGCGAGGGGGATCGCGACCGCGTTGTAGGCGAGCGCCCAGCCAAGGTTCTGGCGCACGATCGCGAAGGTTCGCCGCGCCGTCGTGAAGGCTTGGGCTACGTTCTCCACGTCGTCGCCGAGCACGACGATGTCGGCGGTCCACTGCGCCAGCGCGGACGCTTCCCCGAGCGCGACCGAGACGTCGGCTTGCGCGAGCGCCGGCGCATCGTTGATCCCGTCGCCCACCATCGCCACGACTGCGCCTTCGCGCTGCCTCGCCTCGACGAACGCGCGCTTGTCGTCGGGCCGCGCGTCGCCGCGCCAGTGCGCGATGCCCGCCGCTTGCGCGATCCTGCGCACGACCGGACGCCGGTCGCCGGACACGAGGGTCGTGGTCATGCGAAGCTCGCGCAGGCGTTGCGCGAGGCGGGCGCTGCCGGGACGCAGCGGATCGGCGAGGGTGAACGTCGCGAGCCATCCCGCGTCGTCGGCAAGGGCGACGACGATCGCGTTCGAATGCGGCGCCGGCTGAGGAATGCGAAGGCCGCGCAGCTGCGCGACCCACGCCGGCCGGCCGCAGCGATAGCGGCGTCCGTCGATCATCCCCTCGACCCCCTCGCCCGGCACGGCGACGATGTCGCTCGCGCCGGGGCGCGGCACGGATGCGGCGCGCAGCGCGTGGGCGACCGGGTGCGCGGCGCCGGTCTCGAGCGCGGCGGCGGTCGCGAGGCACGCCGCGCGGTCCATGCGGCCCTCGACGCGCAGGTCGGTCAGGCGCGGGCGCCCCCAGGTGAGCGTTCCCGTCTTGTCGAGCACGACGTGGCTCGCGCGCGCCAGCGCTTCGAGCGCGTCGGGCCGCACCGCGAGCACGCCGCGACGGCCGAGCGAGCCCGCCGCGACGGCGATCGCCGCCGGCGTGGCGAGCGACAGCGCGCAGGGGCAGGAGACGACGAGCACCGCGAACGCCACGGCGAGCGCGCGCGACGCATCGTGCTGCCACCAGAACAGCAAGGCGCCCGCCGCCACCACGAGCAAGGCGCCGACGAACCATGCCGCCACCGACTCCGCGAGCGCGACCGAGCGCGGCCGCGCGTCGGCAGCCCGCTCGACGAGCCGGCCGAGGGAGGCGAGCGTGGTCGCGTGTCCGGCAGCCGTGACGCGCACCGTGAGCGGGCTTTCGCGATTGACCGAGCCGGCCATCACGCGCTCGCCGCGCGCCTTGCGCAGCGGACGGCTCTCGCCGGTGAGCAGCGCCTCTTCCACACTCGAGTCGCCCTCGACCACGACACCGTCGGCGGGCATCACGGCGCCGGCGGACACCCGCACGAGGTCGCCTTGTCGCAGCGCGTGCGCCGGCACCGTCTCGACGCCCGCGTCGGCGATTCGCTCGGCGGTGGCGGGCAGGTCCCTTGCCACGGCCTCGATCGCGGAGGCCGCTTTCTCGCGTGCGCGGAGCTCGGCGTAGCGCGCGACCAGGAGCAGCGCGACGAACATGGTCACCGAGTCGTAATACACGGGCCCGTGGCCCGCGATCGTCGCCCACGCGCTCGCCGCGAAGGCGCCCCCGACGCCGAGCGCGACCGGCACGTCCATGCCGAGCCTTCGCGCTCGCAAACCGCGCCACGCGGCGGCGAAGAAAGGCGCCGCGGAATAGAGCACGACCGGCAGCGTGAGGAGCAGGCTCGCCCAGTCGAGAAGCGCCCGGTGGGCCGGCTCGACCGTGTCGTCGCCGAGGTAGGCGGGCACGGCGAGCATCATCACCTGCATCATCGAAAGCAGCGCCACGCCCATGCGCAGCAGGAGCGTGCGTGCCTCGCGGCGCAGGAGCTGCTCGCGCCGCGCCGGATCGTACGCGTAGGCGCGATACCCGATCGCCGCGACGTGACCGAGCACGTCGGCGAAGGCGCTGGCGCTCGCGCGCCAGCGCACGCGCGCCCGGCGCGTGGCGAAGTTGACGCTGGCCTCCTCGATCCCAGGCTGCCTGCGCAGCCACGTCTCGATCAGCCATACGCAGGCGCCGCAGTGCAGCCCTTCGAGGAGCAGCGACGCCTCGCACTCGCCGGCCGCGTTCGTCGTTACGAGGCCCGCGGCGACGGCTTGCGCCGCGTGCCGCGCGCGCGCGTCGTGATCGGCGTCGGCGCGCGGGCCTGTTGCGGTGCGCTGCTCGTAGTAGGGCGCGAGCCCGGCGGCGTCGATCGTGCGGGCGATCGCGAGGCAGCCTGCGCAGCAGAACTCCCGCTCGGCACCCGCGACGCGGTGGCGCCACCGGGTCCCGGGCGGGTTGGGCTCGCCGCAGTGGAAGCACTTCGCCACGCCCGCCGACGGGGCGGATTCGAAGGCTGTCGGGAGGGCGGCAGCGCGCATCGGCGGACACTACCGGAGGCGGCTCGCCGGCGCGTTGACGTGCATCAATGCGTACCGGCCGCTAAGGTGGTGGATGGGCGACAATCGCGTGATGAGACGAATGCTCGTGATGGCCGCCGCGGGCTTGACAGCGGCGGTCGCGTGCGCGCAGGACTATCCCTTGCAGCCCGTCAAGCTTCTCGTCGGGTTTTCCCCGGGCGGCGGGCTCGACATCAGCTGCCGCCACTGGGCGGAAAGGCTCGGCAGCCGCCTGAAGCAGCCGGTCGTCGTCGAGAACCGGCCGGGCGCCTCGGGCGAGATCTCGATCAAACAGGCCGTCGCCGCCAAGCCCGACGGTTACACGCTCGTCTGCCTGTCGGGCAGCAACACGATTTCGTCGGCCAAGGCGCAGCCCCCGTTCGACATCCGCACGGACGTCGCGCCCATCATCCAGATGACCCACTTCACCTTCGTGCTGTACGTCAACCCGAAACTGCCCGCAAAGACGCTCGCCGAGCTGATCGCGTATTCGAAGGCGAATCCGGGCACGCTCAATTACGGCTCGGTCGGCACGGGCTCGACGCCGCACCTTGCCATGGAATACCTCAAGCTGCGCACGGGACTCGACGCGGTGCACATCCCGTACAAAGGCACCGCGCAGACCGCGGCGGCAGCGATCGCGGGCGACATCGAGATCGGGCTCGATGCCATCGCTGCGGTCAAGCCCCATTTCGACGCCGGCACGCTGCGGCCGATCGCCGTGGTGTCGGCGGGTCGCACCCCGATGCTGCCGAACGTCCCCGGCATGCGCGAGTCGGGTGTCGCCGACGTGGACATCGGCAGCTTCTCCGGTATCGCTGCGCCGGCCAGGACGCCGCCCGCGGTCGTCCTGCGGCTCAACCGCGAGTTGAACGCCGTTCTCGCCGAGCCCGAGACGCGCACGCTGTTCTTCACGCAGGGCTACGAGGTCGCGGGCGGGACGCCGCAGGATTTCGCGCGGGTGCTCGCGGCCGAGGTCGCGCAGTGGAGCGGCGTCGTACACGCCGCGAAGATCACGTTCGACTAGGCGCTTACTGCAGCGCGTCCCGCCCAGGCACGTAGCCGCGCTGGCTCTGTCCGGGGTTGCGGTTGACGAGCGGCCGGCCGTAGAGCGGATGGCGCATGCTTCGCACCTCGTGCTCGATCTCGAAGAGCAGCGCTCCGGTGGCGAGGTCGGCGATGCGTACGAATCGGTACTCGTGCTCGTCGGTCTCGCGGCTCACCAGGCCGCGGCCGAGCAGACGCTCGTAGGGCGCCGAGAAGTCGGCGAGGTAGATCTGCATGTGATGGCCGTCGTACGGCGCGGGCTCGCCGCCCGTCTCGCGGAAGCGAAGCGTCTGCCGCGGTCCGACCGTGACGATCGCCGTGCCGCCGGCCAGCGTGGACGGCACGTCGAAGATCTCGCGGTAGAACGCGGCGATCCCGGACGCGCATCCTTCGGGCACGTCGAACTCGAGGTACGGCATTCCGATGATGCGCGGCCCGAAACGCGCGGGATCCGGCGCGTGGCAGCGGATGCGGTTGCCCCACGGGCAGGTCACGTCGACGTAATCGCCGCGCTCGCTCCATTCGAAGCGCGTGCCGGCGAGGAGCTCGCCAACGGCGCGCAGCCGGGCGACGAGCGCGGCGAGATCGGGCACGACGAGCCCGATGCGGCCGCGGAACACTTGCGGCTGGCGCGTCGGCAAATGGAACTGGGCCTCGCCCGCGTTGACCCACATGTTCTCCACGCCGGTCATGAGGTACGGGTCGCGGGTGAGCCCCAGCCCGCTTACGTAGAAGGCGGTGGCGAGGCGCTGGTCGGGCACGGTCAGGTTGACGTGCTCGAGCTTGACGATGTTGCCGACGTTCTCGGCGGCGCGGTCGAATCGGGCATCGCGGTCCATGCCGCACCATACCGAGTTAGGCGTGCCGAAATCAAGCAGGGTGGTCCCCGGGGCCTGCGTCGGCTAATGCGACCCGCCCAGGTGCTCGAGGAGCTTGCTCACCACGTCGACCGCTTCGTTGAGCTCGCTTCGCGAATGCAAGAGCGGAAGCAGCGTGGCCATCGAGCCCAGCGTGGACCCGACGAGCTGTCCAAGGGAGCGCAGGTCGAATGGCACGACGCGCATGTGGTGGATGCGGCTGTACAGGCCGTCGAGCATGGTCTGCTCGGCCGGCATGCCCAGCTCCTCCGGCAGCGAGTCGCGGTGCTCGGTGTACAGCCAGCGCTTCTCGATGTCGCGCAGGCGCTCCATGGCGCGCTCGCGAAAGACCGACAGCGCACGCCGCTTGGTGCGGTACAGCTGCTTCGTGAACATGAATAGCGGCAGCGTGAAAAGCAGGGGCGCACCGATGATGAAGCCGGCGATCGGTCCCCACACCGGCATGGCCGTGAGCTCGTAGTCCTGCACGGCGATCTGATAGCCGACGGGTGCCGCGACGTTGCTGATGCCGTAGGCGAGGATGAGCACCGCGAAGCGTCCCTGCGCCTCGCTCACGAAGCCGATGCCGCCGGTGAGATCGGGGTGCGTCGGGAGCAGCGCAAGGCGCACGCGCGAGACGTGGTACAGGTAATAGATCCACAGCAGCGTCTTGACGATGAGGCGCAGCCAGACGTAATCCAGGAGCGGCAGCGCGACGAAGAAGGCCCAGTACCCGGCGGCGGTGAGGTGCCGCGATCCGGGCTCGCCCGTGACGTGCCACGTCGGAAGCGGATCGTGGCCGAACTGCGGCACGAGAATGGCGAGCGACAGGACGTAGGCCAGCAGGACGCACACGGCATCGGGCACGCGAGACTCGCGCCACCGGCGCAGCGTATCGTGCACGCGCAGGACGCGCGGCGCGTCCTCGGGACGGACCACGCCGCAGCTCATGAACTCCTCGGCGGCCTCGCGCGTGCTCGCGTCGATGACGATCTCGGCGATGAGGAACAGGGGCAGCCCGACGAGGAAGCAGGCGTACGCGGCGAAGTCGGCGAAGAAATTGGTGGGCGACAGCGTCCCCTCCACGAGCCCCTGGCGCCACGCGAGCGCGGCCATCGGAACGTAGGTGACGAGCACGGCGACCACGCAGCGCGTGGTCTTGTACCAGGGCCGGTGGCTGCCGAGGCCCAAGCCTGCGTACGTCGCCTGCATCCAGTCCCCGGCGAACAGCGAGAACGGCTCGGGTGCGGTGGGTGCGGACGCGGGCGCGGCCGCAAGGCGCGGCGTCGGATGGGCCGTCATCGCTTGCGCACGCACATCGCCGACCACAGCGCGTCCATCACGCCGTCCTCGACGTCGCCGCCCATCGCCTTGAACGAGGGTCCGGCGATGAACCGCCGGAAGCCTGTCAAGTTCCCCCGATCGTCGCGCGCGTTCACCTCGCCGCAGACGACGATCCACGGCTTGCTCCCGGCGACGAACTCGTCGCGCACCCGGACACGCGCGGGGTCGGGCAGTCCCGCCTTGAGCCGCTCGACTTCCACGGCGCGGAAGCGTCCCGGGTCGATGAGATGCGCGTCCGCGCCGAGCGGGTTCCTCCACGCGTAGGCGTAAAGGCCCGCGAACAGGATCACGAGCACGAGCACGGCCCGAGACGAGGCTTGCGCAAGGATGGACACCGGCTCCCCCATAGGCCCTTCTACAGTGTCCGACAATTGGAGTCGGCGCGCCACTCGCCCGGTACGGCGGCCGCGCCGGATGGCACAATGCAGGCGCAGGAGCGAGCGTGAATCGTCCGGGAGAGGAGCGACGCGCATGCAGCGCAGGATGCTTGGAACGACGGGCTTTGCGGTGGCGCCGCTGGCGTTCGGCGGCAACGTGCTCGGCTGGACGACGAACGAGGGTACGTCGTTTGCCCTGCTCGACGCCTTCGTCGCCGAAGGCGGCAACCTCATCGACACCGCCGATTCGTACTCGCGGTGGGTCGCGGGTCACGAAGGCGGCGAATCGGAGACGATCATCGGGCGCTGGATCGCGCGGCGCGGACGCCACGACGACGTCGTCATCGCGACCAAGGTGGGCTCCGACATGGGTCTCGGCCGCAAGTGCCTGCGCCGCGACTACATCCTGCGCGCGGCGGAGGATTCGCTGCGCAGGCTCAACGTCGACACCATCGATTTGTATCAGTCGCACTGGGACGACGCCGATACGCCCCTGGAGGAAACGCTCGAGGCGTATTCGCGCCTCATTCACGCGGGCAAGGTGAAGGCGATCGGCGCGTCGAACCTCTCCGCGGAGCGCCTTGCGCAAGCGCTCGCCGTGAGCCGCAGCCACGGCCTGCCGAGCTACGCCACGCTTCAGCCGCACTACAACCTCATCGAACGCAAGGGGTTCGAGGGTGCGTTGCAGGACCTTTGCGTGCGCGAGGGCATCGGGGTCATCACGTACTTCTCCCTTGCCTCCGGCTTTCTCACCGGCAAGTACCGCTCGGAAAAGGACTTCGCCAAGAGCGCGCGCGGCGGCGGCATGGGCAAGCACCTGCATCCGCGCGGGCACGCCATCTTGGCCGCGCTCGACGACGTGTCGGCGCGGCTGGCGGCGACACCCGCCCAGGTGGCGCTGGCGTGGCTCATGACGCGGCCGTCGGTGGTCGCCCCGATCGCGAGCGCGACCTCGGTGGCGCAACTCGCCGAGATCATGGGGGCGACGCGGGTGACGCTCGACGCCGCCGCGCTGACGGCGCTGGATGCGGCGAGCTCGACCGGCTAAACCGGAAATAGGGTCAGACCCCATTACAAACTTGTAATGGGGTCTGACCCTATTTTCCCTAGTCGGGCTTGATATTCGCGGCGCGCACGACCGCGGTCCAGCGCCCGAGATCGGACTTCGTGAGCTCGCCGAGTGCCTCGGCCGTGCCGCCGGTCGGCGTGAGGCCCTGCTTGCCCAGCGTGTCGGCGACGTCCGGCATCCTGAGCACGCGGTTCACGTCGGCGTTGAGGCGGTCGACGACCGCCGCGGGTGTGCGGGCCGGCGCGTAGAGACCGTACCAGATGTCGGTGTCGATGTCGCGGATGCCCGCCGCCTCGGCGAGCGAGGGCACGTTGGGCGTGGCACTCGCCCGCGCGGTGCCTCCCGCTGCGAGCATCACCAGCTTGCCAGCCTCCACCTGCGGCAGCGCGACGTGCACGGGCAGGAACATCACGCTCACTTGACCGCCCAGAAGGTCCTGCACTGCCTGCGCGGTGCCCTTGTACGGGACGTGCACGATCTCGATGCCCGCCTTCGACTTGAACAGCTCCATGGCGAGGTGGTGCGGGGTGCCGTTGCCGGGTGAGGCGTAGTTGAGCTTGCCCGGGTTCGCCTTCGCATACGCGACGAGCTCGCTCACGCTACGTGCGGCCACCGACGGATGCACGACCAGCGCGAGCTGGCCGACCGCGAGGGGCACCACCGGCATGAAGTCCTTCACGGGGTCGTACGGCAAGTTGGCGAAGAGCGCCCGATTGACGACCATCGTCTGCGCAGTGGGCAGCAGCGTGTAGCCGTCCGGGACGGCCTTCGCGACCATCTCCGTCCCGATGTTGCCGCTCGCGCCCGGCCGGTTTTCGATCACCACCGCGACCTTCCACTCGTCGCCGAGCTTCTGCCCGAGCGTGCGGGCGAGGATGTCGATCCCCGTGCCGGGCGTGAAGGGGACGATAAGCCTCACCGGCCGCGACGGATAGGCCTCCTGCGGAAGGACCGGCGTGGACAGCGCCAGCGCGAGCGCGGCGAGCGCGAGGCGCTTCATCGTTTGTCCGATGCGGGGGCGGCCAGGCCCGCCACGCGCTTGTAGCCGTCCGACAGCGCGACGAGCTCGTCGCGGCTGATGACCTCTTCGATGTTCGCGAACGGCTTGTCGCCGGTACGCGCCCAGGCTTCGCGCAGGATCGCGTCCGGCGGATTCGTTCGGTTCATGCGCACCACCTCCGAGGTGACCGGCAGGCGAACGGCCTCGTACGCGGCGAGCGCGGCCACCGCATCGTCATGCGCCGCGAGCGCGTCGGCAAGCGCGCGCGCATCGAGGATCGCCTGGCCCGCGCCGTTCGAGCCGCGAGGATACATGGGGTGGGCGGCGTCGCCCAGCAGCGTTACGCGACCCTTCGACCACCAGGGCAGCGGGTCCTGGTCCACCATCGGGAACTCGAGGATCGACTCCGCCGCGCGAATCATCGCCGGCACGTCTAGCCAGTCGAAGTGCCAATCCGAGAAGGCGCCGATGAAATCGCGCAGCGCGCCACGCCGGTTCCAGTCGCGCGCCGTGTGCCGGCCCGTCTCGATCTCCGCCACCCAGTTGACGAGCTGGCGTCCTTCGCCGTCGACGTCGTCGGCGATGGGATAGATCACCATCTTGCCCGTGGCGAGCCAGCCCGCGCGGATCATGCTGGCGCCGGTCAGGATGCGCGGCCACACGGTGACGCCGCGCCACATGTTCACACCGGAGTAGAGCGGGGCGCCTTCCTGCGGATGAAGATGCCGCCGCACCCCCGAGTGCAGCCCGTCGCAGGCCACGACGGCCGCGCCGCGCTGCGGCGGCAGCACCTCGTCGGTGTCGAAGTCGCGGAAGTGCGCCGTCGCGCCCCCGCCGTCCTGCGTGACGTCCGTGCAGCGCCAGCCGGTCAGGACGGCCCGCGCCCCCAGGCGTGCGGTCACGGCGCCGAGCAGGACCTCGTGCAGCCGCGCGCGATGGATCGAATACTGCGGATGAAGGTATCCCGCCTCGCGGCCGAGGGCCTCGCGATAGATGAGCTGTCCGAACCGGTTGTAGAAGACGGCCTCGCGCGTTTGCACCGATGCGTGTGCGAGCGCGTCGCCGAGCCCGAGCCGGGCGAGCTCCGCCGACGCGTGCGGCAGGATGTTGATGCCCACCCCCAGCGGCCGCAGCTGCGACGCCTGCTCGAAGACGCGGGCCGGGATGCCGGCGTGCGCGAGACACAGCGCGAGCGTCAGCCCGCCGATGCCGCCGCCGATGATCAGGACGTCGCGCTCGCCGCCCATCGACACCTCCAGCCTCACCTCGCGTCTCGCGACAACGCCTTGCGGATCACGGCGGACAGCCATGCCATGTCGTTGCGCGCCATCCACTTGCCGAGCTGCACGAGCGCGACGCCGAACGCCACCATGCCGAGGCCCGCGAGCGGGAGCAGCCAGGATTCGCGTGCGCCGCTTGCCGCGGCGTACGCGGCGAGCGCGGACCACACGATGCACAGCGCGAGCCACACGCTCATGAACACCTGCACGGCGCGATGCATGCGAAACGCGCCCGAGAGCACGACGTGCCCGCCGCTCGTCCTCCACGCGCCGACGAAGAACGGCTTGAACGAGTTGTGCAGGAAAGGAACGTAGCGTTGCAGCGCGACCCGGGTTTCCGTGACCGTCCCGACCGCAGCCTGCGCGGCGAACGTTTTCCACACCGACGACTGGGTCGCCCCCACGAGGCGCCGCACGGACTCCGTGCCGCCGAAGTCGCTGTCGAACGTCGCCGGGACCGCGCCGTACAGGAACCGCATGACTTCACGTGTTGGGAAGCGCCGCGCTGCTCGTGCGCGCGATGATCGCGAGGAACTCGCGCCGCGTCGTGGCGTCCTTGCGGAACGCGCCGAGCATGCGGCTCGTGACCAGCGCCGCGCCGGGCTTGTGCACGCCGCGCGTGGTCATGCACTGGTGCGCCGCCTCGACGACGACGGCGACGCCCTTCGGCTGCAGCACGTCCTGCAGCGTGTCGGCGATCTGCACCGTCATCTTCTCCTGGATCTGCAGGCGCCGCGCGTAGACCTCCACCAGGCGGGCGAGCTTGGAGATGCCGACCACGCGCTTGTCGGGAAGGTAGCCGATATGCGCCTTGCCGATGATAGGGACCATGTGGTGCTCGCAGTGGCTCTCGAAGCGGATGTCGTTCATCACGATCATCTCGTCGTAGCCGTCGACCTCCGAGAACGTCTTGGCGAGGATCTCGGCCGGGTCCTGCGCGTAGCCCGAGAAGAACTCCTCGTAGGCGCGCACCACGCGGTCGGGCGTTTCGAGCAGGCCTTCGCGGTCCGGGTCGTCGCCGGCCCAGCGGATGAGTGTGCGCACGGCGGCGATCGCCTCCTCGCGCGCTGGGCGCGTCGGCGTGGCGGTTCCGGGCGCGGGGCTTCGGGGAGCATAGGTCATGGCACGGCGCTCGCGGCAAGGTGGAAAGACGATTCTGGCACGAAGCCCGGCGAGCTCGCGCCTCCTGCGCCCGGTGGAGTCCCCGGGTGGAATGGGGTACTATGACGTTGTCATAGCAACGAGGGTCGGATCATGTCGCGCCTCCTTCGCTTCCTCACGGTTGCCCTGGCTGCAGCCTGCGCATTCGCTGCGTCGACGGCCGGTGCGGTGGTCACCTGGAACAAGGCGTACTCCGGGCTCGTGCAGCCGGTGGACATCGTCAACGCGCATGACGGCAGCGGTCGCCTTTTCCTCGTGCAGCAGACGGGACAGATCCGTGTGGTGAAGAACGGCGCGCTGCTGGCCACGCCCTTCATCGACCTGACCGGCGTGACCACGGCAAGCGGCGAGCAGGGCCTGCTCGGGCTCGTGTTCCATCCCCAGTTCGCGACGAACCGCCAGTTCTTCGTCAACTACACACGCACGTCCGACGGCGCGACGGTCGTGGCGCGGTACACGGTGCCGACCGTGGGCTCGGACACCGCCGACCCCACGTCCGCGCAAGTGCTGCTGGTCATCGCGCAGCCTTACACCAATCACAACGGCGGATCGGTGCGCTTCGGCGCCGACGGCTACCTCTACATCGGCATGGGCGACGGCGGCTCGGGCAACGACCCGCAGGGCCGCGCCCAGGACAAGACGACGCTGCTCGGAAAAATCCTTCGCATCGACGTCGATCACGGCTCGCCGTATGCCATTCCGGCGGGCAACCCGTACGCCAACGGCGTCGGCGGCCTGCCGGAGATCTTCGCGATCGGGTTGCGCAATCCGTGGCGCTTCTCGTTCGACCGCAACACGGGAGACTTCTGGATCGGCGACGTCGGGCAGGACGCGGTCGAGGAGATCGACCTGCTGCCGGCGGGCACGGGTGCGGGCGCGAACCTCGGATGGCGCGTGATGGAAGGCAACCAGTGCACCGGGCTGTCCGGTCCGGTGGCGTGCAACGATCCGTCGCTCACCATGCCCGTCATCACGTACACGCACAGCTTCGGCTGCTCGGTGACGGGCGGATACCTGTACCGCGGCGCGCAGGTGCCGTCGCTCGCGGGCAAGTACGTCTACGGCGATTTCTGCAGCGGCATCCTGTGGGCCGCGACGAAGGTCGGCAGCACATGGACGCCGGCGCAGCTCGGCGATACCGCCTTCCAGATCACAGCGTTCGGCGAAGACGAGGCGGGCGAGCTCTATTTCACCGACTATGCGACCGGCGACATCTATAAGTTCGCCGACACGACGCCGCCGACTTCGCCGACGCTTTCGCTCACCGCGGCGTCCCTTTCCTTCGGCAGCATCGCGATCGGCGCCAATGCCACGCAGACGATCAGCGCGAGCAACGCGGGCGGCGGCACGCTCACGCTGTCGTCGCTTGCGGTTTCCCTGCCGGGATCGGGCACCCGTGGAGGCGCGCTCGATTTCTCGCGCGGCGGCTCCTGCACGAACGGCACGGCGCTCACCGGCGCGCAGACCTGCTCGATCGCGATCCAGTTCGCCCCTTCGACGACCGGTGCGCGCTCCGGCACGCTCACGGTCGTCAGCAACGGCGGCAACGCGAGCGTGCCGTTGTCGGGGACCGGGATCGTCGCACCGCTGCCGCCGACGATCGCCGCGAGCATGACGACGCTCGATTTCGGCACGGTCCTGCTTGGGAGCAGCGCGCCGGGCAGCCTGACTTTGCGCAACTCGGGCGGCGGCATGCTGACCCTGGGTAGCTTCACGGCCGGCGGCGCGAACCCGGGCGATTTCGCGCGCGGCGGCACGTGCGCGACGAATGTGAACTTGGCGGCGAACCAGGCGTGCACCGTCACGTACCAGTTCACGCCGGCCGCGGCGGGGAGTCGCAGCGCGAGCCTGACGGTGGCGAGCAACGGCGGCAGCGTGACGATCACGCTCACCGGCACGGGCAGCACCGCGCCCGCCGGGCCCGTGCTGACGGTGAGCGGGACCCTGCTCGGCTTCGGCGGCTTGACCGTGGGCCAATCGAGCGCGCCGCAGACGGTCACGCTCACCAACACGGGAGGCGGAACGCTCCTGCCGTCGATGACGCCGGGGGGCGCGAATCCCGCCGATTTCCCCATCTCGACGAAGTGCTCGCCGAGGGCAGGCTTGAGCGCCGGTCAGAGTTGCACGGTGACGTTCACGTTCAAGCCGACCGGCCAAGGCGCGCGCTCGGCGACCCTCGCGATCACCAGCAACGGGGGCAACGCCACGATCTCGCTCGCCGGAACCGGGCTCTGAGCGCGGCGGTGGCACAATGCTCGGCGTTGCCGACCTTGTGCGGCCCGTCCGAGTAGGCCCCGCATGCCCCGATACCGGTTCCGCGGCTTCGAGCCGCAGATCCCCGCCTCGACGTACGTCGCGGAGACCGCGTCGGTCATCGGCCGGGTATTCCTGGGCGAGGAGACGAGCGTGTGGGCGGGCGCGGTCATACGCGCCGATTCCGAGCCCATCACGATCGGGGCGGGCAGCAACGTGCAGGACAACGCCGTGCTCCACGTCGACCCGGGCGTGCCCATGAACATCGGCCGCCGCGTCACCGTGGGCCACCAGGTCATGCTGCACGGCTGCACCATCGGCGACGGGTCGCTCGTGGGGATCCAGGCGATCGTGCTCAATCACGCCGTCATCGGCGAGCAGAGCCTCGTCGCGGCGGGCGCCATCGTCACCGAGCGCAAGACATTCCCGCCGCGCTCGCTCATCATGGGCGCGCCGGCGAAGGTCGTACGAGAACTCACCGAGGCGGACCTGCAGATGCTTCGCCAGGCGGCCGACACGTACATCAAGCGGCGCGGCTATTACCTCGCGGAGCTCACACGCCTCGACTAGGATGGAACGTCCCCCCAGGCTCGCTCCCATCCCGCCTGACATGAGCGTCCGCTTCACCGGCCGCACGCTGTTCCTGTCCGCGAGCCTCGCCGCGGTGCGCCGGCAAGTGTCCGGTGAAGACCTGTCGCTCGCCGAGTGCATGCCGCTGCGCGACGACGTGTCCACCGACGAGATCACGCCGACCACGGTGTGCCTGTACCACGACGAGCGCCTCGCGCGCTTCGCGCACATCGCGTTCAAGGTCGGCGGCGAGATGCCCATCGGCGTGGACGCGCTGCGCAACGGCGGCTTCGAGGTCCTGGTGGCGGGCAAGCGCTACGGGAAAGGGTCGTCGCGCGAGACGAGCCCGCTCGCCGAGAAGGCGGCGGGCATTCGCCTCATCGTTGCCGAGAGCTTCGAGCGCATCTACCGCCAGAACTGCGACAACATCGGCATCCTGACGAGCACCGACTTCACGCTGCTCGATCGAATCGCGGCGGGAGAATCGATTCCGATCGAGGCCTTTACGGAAGGGCGGGACGAGGTGACGCGGGAGGTGATTCTCGCCGGCGGGCTCCTGAAGTACAGCAAGGCGAAGCTTCCGCGCGTCCGCGGCGCGCACGTCAACGCGCCGCCCGCCGACGGCAAGCCCCGTTCGCTCGTGGAGAAGATCATCGCGCGGCGCAAGGTCGTGCCCGCGCACGATCTCTCCCCGGGCGAGGGCATGTTCATCTCCACCGACTGGCGCTTCTCGCACGACCACTTCACCGGGATGGTGATGCACTTCGTCGAGGACGCGTTCGGGAAGGGCGCGGCCCTCGAGCGTCCCGACGAGATCGTCGCGTTCCAGGATCACTTGATCCTCGCACAGGAGAGCCATCCGCACGTGCGCGACGGCCTCGTTCCGGTGGTGGCGGAGCTGCACGCCGCGCACCGCGACTTCGCCGCGCGCTACGGGACGCGCTCGCACGGGCAGCTTCCCGGCGAGAAGGGCTCGGAAGGCATCTGCCATCCGCTGCTCGCGGAAAAGTACGCGTTGCCCGGGCAGGTGGTCGTCGGGACCGATTCGCATACGCCGCACTCCGGCGCGCTGGGCTGCCTCGCGTTCGGCGCGGGCGCGACCGACATCGCCAACAGCTATGTCACCGGGCTCATCCGCTTTCGCATGCCCGAGGTGATCCGCGTGGAGCTGACCGCCCGCCTGCGGCCCGGCGTGCTCGCGCGCGACGTCGTGCAATATCTGCTCGCGACCGACCCCATCCGACAAGGCCGCGCGATCGGCGCCGTGTTCGAGTACGGCGGCCCGGCGGTGAAAGCGATGGGGCTGGACGAGCGCGCCACGCTCACGAACCTCGTCGCCGAGCTGGGCGGGCTCACGGGCATCGTCGAGCCCGACGAGAAGACCGTCGCCTTCCTGCGCGAGCGGCGGGGTGCGCAGGTGGTACTCGAGGACTGGATGCGCTCGGATCCGGGCGCGGCGTACCTCCAGACGATCCGCCTCGACTGCGCCGACATTCCGGCGATGGTCGCGCGGCCGGGCGATCCGGGCAACTCGGTCGCCGTCGCGGCGCTCGGCGAGCGCGTTCGCGTGGACATCGCGTTCGGCGGATCCTGCACCGCCGGCAAGCGCGCTGACTTCGACGCCTATCACGAAGTGCTGAAGTGGGGTCTCGAGCACGGCCTGCGCGTGGCGGAAGGCACGCGGCTGTACCTGCAATTCGGCACGCTGGGCGTGCGCGACTACTGCAGGTCGAAGGGTTTCATCGAAACGATCGAGGCCGCCGGCGGGCGGTTCGTCTCGCCGGGATGCGGCGCGTGCGCGAACTGCGGCCCGGGCCAGTCGACGCACAAGGACGAGGTCTCGATCAGCTCGATCAACCGCAACTTCCCGGGGCGCTCGGGCCCGGGCGGCGTATGGCTCGGCAGCCCGTATACGGTCGCCGCAAGCGCGCTCGCCGGCTACATCACGAGCTTCGAGGCGCTGCAAGGCGCCGTCCATGGGGGAGCACGATGAAGCGCAGCACCGAACGATTCCTCACGACGCACACGGGCAGCCTGCCGCGCCCGGAGGATCTGATCCGGATGATGTACGCCAAGGAGGAGGGCGTGCCGGTCGATCCGTCCGCGCTGTCGGACCGGGTGGCCGCGGCCGTGGCGGAGGTCGTCGGCAAGCAGGCGGCAGCCGGCGTCGACATCGTCAACGAC
The DNA here is from genome assembly GCA_035499955.1 of Casimicrobiaceae bacterium. GTDB lineage: Bacteria > Pseudomonadota > Gammaproteobacteria > Burkholderiales > Casimicrobiaceae > VBCG01. The sequence continues at coordinate 280 of DATJXV010000113.1, read as the reverse complement.
GGCGAGATGAGCAAGCCGAGCTACGCGACCTACATCAAGGACCGCTTGAGTGGCTTCGGCGGCACCGGCAACACGTTCGTCTACCAGGACTTGAGCGATTTCCCCAATCTCGCCAAACGCGTGTTCGGCGACCCCGGGCGCTCGCGGCGCAAGACGCCCGCCTGCAATGCGCAGATCGGCGTGCGCGACCCCAGGGCGCCGCAGGTCGACGTCGAGCACCTCAAAGCCGCGCTCGCGCACGTGACGTTCGAGGAGGCCTTCCTCAGCGCGGCGTCGCCCG
>DATJXV010000112.1:0-28954 GCA_035499955.1 Casimicrobiaceae bacterium | reverse complement strand
ATCCCCGGCGACAAGAAGCTGAAGGACGGCGACATCGTCAACGTCGACGTGACCGTGATCAAGGACGGCTTCCACGGCGACACGAGCCGCATGTTCTTCGCCGGCAAGCCGTCGATCCAGGCCAAGCGCCTCACCGACCTCACGTACGAGGCGATGTGGCGCGGCATCCGGACCGTGCGCCCCGGCGCGCACCTGGGGGACATCGGCGCCAACATCCAGCGCTTCGCCGAGAGCCACGGCTTCTCGGTGGTGCGCGAGTTCTGCGGCCACGGCATCGGCCGCCAGTTCCACGAGGAGCCGCAGGTTCTGCACTACGGCCGCCCCGGCACCGGGCTCAAGCTGCAGCCGGGGATGATCTTCACGATCGAGCCCATGATCAACGCCGGCCGCGCCGGGATCCGTTGCCTCGCCGACGGCTGGACGATCGTCACCGCGGACCATTCGCTGTCGGCGCAATGGGAGCACACCGTGCTCGTCACCGACGACGGCTACGAAGTCATGACGGTCTCCGCCGGAACGCCGCCGCCTCCGCCGCCCCCGCAGTAGCCCGCCGCCGATGGCGACGCCGTCGATCCCCGTCGAGGCGCCGGCGCCCGCCGCGGCGCGCATACCGGCGTCGCGAATCCCCGAATGGCGCAGCGAGCTTCGCACGGGCCGCGAGGCGCTGCGCGAGGCGTTCATGGCCGACCCGGACACGGCCCGCCTCCTGCGCGACCACGCGAACCTCGTCGACCGTGTCGTGCGCAGCGTCTTCCACGCGTGCGCCATGCCGGAGCACTTGAGCGCAGTCGCCGTCGGCGGCTACGGGCGCGGCCAGCTCTCCCCACACTCGGACGTCGACGTCTTGATACTGCTTCCGGACGCCACCACACCTCCCGCGGCCGCGATCGAGCAGTTCTTCGCGATGCTGTGGGACATCGGCATCGAGCTTTCGCACGCCGTGCGGACGATCGAAGAATGCGAAGCCGAGCTGGCGGCGGACGTCACCGTACGCACGAGCCTGCTCGAGCACCGCCTGCTCGCCGGCTCGCGCGCCCTTCACCGCCAGTTCCGCCGCCGCTTCGACGAGCGCATGGATATCCGCGCGTTCTACGACGCCAAGGCGCTCGAGCAACAGCAGCGCCACTTGAAGTACCAGGACGCGATCTACAACCTCGAGCCCAACGTCAAGGAGAGCCCGGGAGGACTGCGCGATCTTTCCACCGTGCTCTGGATCGCGCGGGCCGCCGGCTTCGGCAGCACCTGGCGCGAGCTCGCGCGCAAGGGCCTCATGACCCCGGGCGAGGCGCGCGCCATCGCGCGTCAGGAGCGCCTGATCGGTGGGCTGCGCATCCGCCTTCACTACCTGCTCGGCCGCCGCGAGGACCGGCTCGTGTTCGACGCCCAGACGGCGCTTGCGCGGCAGCTCGGCCTCGTCGACACGCGCGCGAAGCGCGCGAGCGAGCAGCTCATGCAGCGCTACTACCGCGCGGCGAAGCTCGTGCGCCAGGTCAACACGATCCTGCTGCAGAACCTGCACGCGAAGCTCTACCCCGCGGCCACCGAGCCGGCCGTCATCGACGCGGACTTCCAGCAGGTCGACGAGCTCCTCGACGTGCGCGACGAGCGCCTTTTCGTGAAGCGGCCCGCGGCGATGCTCGACGCCTTCCTCATGCTGCAGCGGCGCCGCGAGCTCAAGGGCATGACGGCGCGGACGCTGCGCGGGCTGTGGCACGACCGGCACCTGATCGACAGCCAGTTCCGCAGCGATCCCGCCAACCGCGCGCGCTTCATCGAAATGTTCCGCGCCGAGCGCGGCCTGCTGCACGGCCTGCGCCGCATGAACCTCTACGGCGTGCTCGGCCAATACCTGCCGGTGTTCGGGCGCATCGTCGGGCAGATGCAGCACGACCTCTTCCACGTCTACACCGTGGACGAGCACATCCTGATGGTCATCCGCAACCTGCGCCGATTCACCGAAGCGCAGCATGCCCACGAATACCCGCTGTGCTCGCGGCTCATCGCCGACTTCGAGCGGCGCGAAGTGCTCTATGTCGCGGGCCTCTTCCACGACATCGCCAAGGGGCGCGGCGGCGACCACTCGAGCCTCGGCTCGCGCGACGCGCGCCGCTTCTGCCGCGACCACGGGATGTCCGAAGAGGACGCCGAGCTCGTCGCGTGGCTGGTCGCCCATCACCTCCTCATGTCGGCCACGGCGCAGAAGCAGGACCTGTCCGATCCCGATGTCGTCGCGGCCTTCGCGCAGAAGGTCGGCAACGAGCGCCGCCTGACGGCCCTGTACCTGCTCACCGTCGCCGACATCCGCGGCACGAGCCCCAAGGTGTGGAACAACTGGAAGGGCAAGCTCCTCGAGGACCTGTATCACCTGACGCGCGCGTTCCTGGGCGGCGCCACCGCGATGCGCACGATCATGGACAGCATCGAGGCGCGGCGCACGGAAGCGAAGCGGCTGCTGCGGCTCTACGCGGTTCCCGACGGCGCGGAAGGCAAGCTCTGGAAGCACCTCGACACGCCGTACTTCCAGCGTCACACCGCCGAGGAGATCGCGTGGCACGCGCGTCATCTGTACTGGCGCGTCGAACGCACCGAGCCGGTGGTCAAGGCGCGGCTGTCGCGCGACGGCGCGGGCATGCAGGTCCTGGTCTACGTGCCCGACCAGAAGACGCTCTTCGCCCGCCTGTGCGGCTTCTTCGGCCGCACCGGGCTTTCGATCTACGAGGCCAAGATCCACACCACGCGCAGCGGCTGGGCGCTCGACACGTTCGCGCTGCAGGATCCCGCGCAGCGCGGCGGGTCCTACCGCGAGATCCTGTCGATGGTGGAGCAGGAACTCACCCGCGAGCTCGCCGAACAGGCGCCGCTCGCACCGCCGGCGGAAGGCCGGGTCTCGCGCCGTGTGAAGCACTTTCCGCTCACGCCCGAAGTGCAGATCTTCGCCGACGACAAGGGCACGCACTACATCCTGGAGGTGGTGGCCGCCGACCGGCCGGGGCTGCTCGCCCGTATCGCCTACGTGCTCGCCCAGGCCAACATCAACGTGGCGAGCGCGAAGATCAACACGCTCGGCGACCGAGCCGAGGACGTCTTCCTGATCGACGGGGCGCGCCTGCACGACGAGCAGGCGCTGCTGCGTCTGGAAACTTCCATCTACGAAGAGCTGAAGACCTAGCGTGGGCTCGGCCGCGCCGGGCCGTTTCAATCAGAAGTATTCAATTCCGGGAACATCACGTCCGTGAACCCGAACTTGCGCATGTCGCGGATGCGCTGCGGATACAGAACGCCATCCAGGTGGTCGCACTCGTGCTGGACGACGCGGGCGTGGAAGCCCGAGACGTCGCGCACGATGTGCTTGCCGTCGGGGTCGTACCCTTCGTAGCGCAAGCGCGAGAACCGGGGCACCACGCCGCGGAACCCCGGCACGGAGAGGCATCCCTCCCAGCCCTCCTCCTCCTCCTCGCCGAGCGGCGTCAGCACCGGATTGACGAGCTCGGTATAGGGCACGGGCTCGGCGTCGGGATAGCGCGGCGTGCGCTCGACGCCGAAGATCACGACGCGAAGCAGCACGCCTATCTGTGGCGCCGCGATGCCGGCGCCGTCGTGCGCATGCATCGTCTCGCGCATGTCCGCGAGCAGATCATGAAGCTCGGGCGCGCCGAAGCGCTCCACTTCGCGCGAGCGCTCGAGCAGCCGCGGGTCGCCCATGCGCAGGATCTCTCGGATCATCCGGAAAGCCCCAGTCGGTCAGATGCGGGTCACGATATGGTCGAGCAGCGAGCGCACCTTGTCCATCGCGGTCTCGAGCACCTGCGAGATGCCTTCCATCGACACCTGGGCGGCGCTGTCGCCGCGGCCGGCGGCGTGATTGACGACCACGCAGATCGCGACGTACGGGAGCTCCAGCTCGCGCGCGAGCGACGCCTCGGGCATGCCGGTCATCCCGACGAGCGTCGCGCCGTCGCGCTCGAGGCGGTCGATCTCCGCCGCGGTTTCGAGGCGCGGCCCGTTGACCGCGCCGTAGACGCCGCCGTCACGAACAGAGAGCCCCGCGGAGACGGCGGCCGCCAGGCAGCGCCGGCGCAGGTCCGGCGCGTACGGATGCGTGAAGTCGACGTGCACGACCTTGCCTTCGCCGCCGTCGAAAAACGTCATTTCGCGCCCCGACGTGTAGTCGATGAGCTGGTGAGGCAGGACGAGGTCGCCCGGATCGGCGCCACGGATGCCTCCCACGGAGGCCACCGCGACCACGGCCTGCGCCCCCGCCCGCTTCAGCGCCCACACGTTGGCGCGGTAGTTCACCCGATGCGGCGGGATCGTGTGGCCGTGCCCGTGCCGGGCGAGGAAAACGGCGTCCCGGCCGGCGATCTGGCCGAACAGCAAGGTCGACGACGGGTCGCCATACGGGGTGCGCACGATCTCCCGGTGCGCCACGGCCAGGGTCGACAGTCGGGTCAGGCCGCTGCCACCGATGATTGCGAGCATGGAAATTGCTTTATCTGTGTGAACAATGGCGCCGGCCGTCAGCTAAGCATCGTCCGGCGCCGCGAGCGCGCCCCGCGCCGACCCAGACAGGCCGCAGTGTGGAAAGCACCGAGATTTCATGACACTATCATGGGAAGCAGCGACATTCCTTTGATCTAGCGCGCAGGAGATTGTAACGACCGCGCCTCTTCGAATCCCGGACGGCAACACCGGGGGAGAGGCGCGTTCGTGCATCGCGAGGGGCGACCATGTACCTGGACCGTTTGTTCAAGCTGATGGCCGAGAAGCAGGCCTCCGACCTGTTCATCTCCTGCGGGGCGCCGATCAACATCAAGGTCAACGGGGTCGTGCAGCCGGTGTCCACGCAGCCGATGGACATCGACACCGTCCGCCGCATCGCCTACGAGCTCATGAACAAGGAGCAGGCGCGCGAGTTCGAGAACACGATGGAGATGAACCTCTCCCACCTCGACCGCGCCGTAGGCAATTTCCGCGTCAATGTCTTCCGCCAGCGCGGAACGATCTCGCTGGTCATCCGTTACGTGCGCAGCAACGTGCCGCCGTTCGAGCAACTCAAGCTCCCCACGGTCCTGCTCGACCTCGTATCGGAAAGGCGCGGCCTCGTGCTGGTCGCCGGTGCCACCGGCTCCGGCAAGTCGACCACCATGGCCGCGATGATCGACTACCGCAACTCGAGCAAGCCCGGCCACATCCTGACCATCGAGGACCCGATCGAGTACCTGTTCGAGCACAAGCAGAGCATCGTCAACCAGCGCGAGATCGGCGTTGACACCACGAACTACGAGAATGCGCTTCAGAACGCCCTGCGTGAAGCGCCCGACCTCATCATGGTCGGCGAGGTGCGCGACAAGGAGACCATGCAGTCCGCGCTCCTGCATACGCTGACCGGACACCTGTGCCTCACGACGATCCACGCCAACAACAGCTACCACGCGCTGTCGCGGATCATCAACCTGTTCCCGTACGACGCCCGTTCCGCGGTGCTGTCCGACTTGTCGATCGGCCTTCGCGCAATCGTCTGCCAGCGCCTGATCCGCAACCAAAACGGCGAGCAGCAGCCCGCGGTCGAGGTGCTGCTGAACACGGCACTCATCGCCGAGCTCATCAAGAACGGCGACTTCGTCCAGATCAAGGAGGCGATGGAGCAGTCGCTGTATCCCGGCTCGCAGACGTTCGAGCAGTCGCTCTGCCGGCTCTATCTCGACGGCGTCATCACGTACGAGGAGGCGATGAGCGCCTCGGATTCGCCGACCAACCTCGCCTGGCAAATCAACCAGAGTAACCCCACGTCGCGCATCGACGCCATGGAATCGAGCGCCCACCGCGAGGAGCAGCAGCGCCAGCCCGGCGCCGACTTCACGGCGATGACGATCAACACCGAGCTGCTCGACCGCGCGCATTGAAAAAAGGGGTCAGACCCCATTTCAAATTGTTTCGCTTGAAATGGGGTCTGACCCTTTTTCGTCTAACATCGGCGGCATGGACACGGTGGCCTTGCCCACGCTTGCGCTGACGCGCGAGCTCGTGGCCCTTCGCTCGCAGACGCCCGACGACGCGGGGTGCCAGGTGTTGCTGCAGGACCGCCTGCTGCCGCTCGGCTTCGCCTGCGACACGCTCGTGTGCAACGGCGTGACCAACCTGTGGGCGCGTCGCGGCAACGCCGCGCCGCTCGTCTGCTTCGCGGGACACACCGACGTCGTCCCGCCGGGGCCGAGCGACGGCTGGACGTCCGATCCGTGGAAGCCCGTCGTGCGCGAGGGCTTCCTCTACGGCCGCGGCGCGGCCGACATGAAGGGATCCCTCGCCGCGTTCGTCACCGCGATCGAGCGTTTCCTCACCGAGCACCCGAAGCCGCGCGGATCGATCGCGCTGCTCATCACGTCGGATGAGGAGGGCCCGTCGGTCGACGGCACGGCGCGCGTCGTCGAACGCCTCGCCGCCCGCGGCGAGCGCATCGACTACTGCGTGGTCGGCGAGCCGTCGTCGGTCGAGCACCTGGGCGACATGATCAAGAACGGCCGCCGCGGCACGCTCTCGGGAACGCTCACCGTAATGGGCGTGCAGGGCCACATCGCGTATCCGCACTTGGCACGCAATCCGATCCACCTCGCCGCGCCCGTGCTCGCAGAGCTCGCGGACACGCAATGGGACGCAGGGAACGGCTACTTTCCGCCGACGTCGTGGCAGTGCTCGAACATCCATGCGGGCACGGGGGCGACGAACGTCATTCCCGGCCACCTCGAGGTCAAGTTCAACTTCCGATACAGCCCGCAGAGCACGCGCGAATTCCTCGCCGAACGCCTCGAAGCCGTGCTTCGGCGCCACGGCCTCGACTACCGACTCGAGTGGACGGGGTGGGGCAAGCCCTTCCTCACGCCGCGCGGGCGCCTCGTCGACGTCGCGGGGGCGGCGATACGCGACGCCACGGGACGCCTCCCCGAGCTCTCGTGCACGGGCGGCACCTCCGACGGGCGTTTCATCGCCGACATCTGCCCCGAGATCGTCGAGCTGGGACCGGTGAACGCGACGATCCACAAGCTCGACGAATGCGTGCGCGTGGCGGACCTCGAGCCGCTGTCCGCCATCTACCGCGGCATCCTCGAGCGGCTTCTCGCCTGACGCGCGCATGATCCCCGCGAGCGAGCTCGACACGCTGCGCGACTGGCTGCGCTTCACCGTCTCGCGCATGGGCGAGAGGGGGCTCGCGTTCGGCCACGGGAGCGCCGACGCGTACGACGAGGCCGCCTACCTGCTCCTGCACGCGCTACACCTGCCGCTCGACCGCCTCGAGCCGTTCCTCGACGCGCGCCTGACGCAGGACGAGCGCGCGAGGCTCTCGGATCTGTTCACCCGCCGCATCGACGAGCGCATCCCTGCGGCGTACCTCACGCGCGAGGCCTTTCTCGGCGACTTCCGCTTCTACGTCGACGAGCGCGTGATCATCCCCCGCTCCTATATCGCCGAGCTCATTCCCGGCGCGCTCGAACCCTTCGTCGGTCAGGCGTCCGACGTCAAGACCGCGCTCGACATGTGCACGGGGTCGGGATGCCTCGCGATCCTCATGGCGCACGCGTACCTGGAGGCGGACATCGACGCCGTCGACCTATCCTCCGACGCGCTCGCGGTCGCCCAGCGCAACGTGAGCGACTACGGCCTCCTCGCCCGCATCAACCTGATCCGCTCCGACCTCTTCGAGAACCTGCCCGAGAAGAGCTACGATCTCGTCATCTGCAATCCGCCCTACGTCGACACGATGGCGATGGAAGCCCTGCCGCCCGAGTACCGGCACGAGCCCGCGCTGGCGCTCGCCGGCGGCGACGACGGCCTCGACGCCGTGCGCCGCCTGGTCAAGGAGGCGCCTCGCTTCCTCAATCACGGCGCGTCCCTCGTGGTCGAGATCGGGCACAACCGCGAGGCCGCGGAGTCGGCGTTCCCGCGCCTGCCGATGGTGTGGCTTGCGACCGCGCAGTCGGAGGACGGCGTGTTCGTGGTCAAGCGCGAAGACCTCGTGAAAGGGCGATGATGGGCGAGCGCACCGGCGGAGAAATCCTGATCGCGAGTCTCCTCGCCCAGGGCGCCACGCACGCGTTCGGCGTCCCCGGCGAAAGCTATCTCGCCGTGCTCGATGCCCTGCACGACGTGCGCGACCGCCTCCGCTTCATCGTCTGCCGGCAGGAGGGCGGCGCGGCGTACATGGGCGAGGCGTACGGCAAGCTGACCGGCACGCCGGGCCTCGTGTTCGTCACGCGCGGCCCGGGCGCCGCCAACGCCGCGATCGGCATCCACACTGCGGCGCAGGATTCCACGCCCATGATCGCCTTCGTCGGCCAGGTCGGCGGCGGCATGGTCGACCGCGAAGCGTTCCAGGAAATCGACTACCGGCGCATGTTCGGCAGCGTCGCCAAGTGGGCGGCGCAGATCGATCGCGCCGAGCGCATTCCCGAGTACGTGGCGCACGCCTATCGCACGGCATTGTCCGGGCGCCCCGGCCCTGTCGTGCTCGCGTTGCCCGAGGACATGCTGGCATCGTGCGCCCGCTGCGCCGACGCGCCGCGGGTCGAAGCGGTCGCGACCGCACCGCCCGCCGCGCTCGTCGCGCAAGCGCACGAGCTCCTGGCGCAAGCTCACGCGCCGCTCGTGCTCGTCGGTGGCAGCCGCTGGGACCGCGCGGCGTGCGCCGAGCTCATTCGCTTCGCGGAGTCGAACGACCTGCCGGTCGCAGCGGCATTCCGCCACCAGGACCTGTTCGACAACCGCCATCGCCTCTACGTGGGCGACGTCGGCATCGGCGTCAGTCCCAAGCTCGGCGCGCGGGTAAGCAACGCCGACGTTCTGCTCGTCGTGGGCGAGCGCCTGGGCGAGATGACCACCAGCGGGTACACGCTGCTCGACGTTCCCGTGCCGCGTCAGCAGCTCGTGCACGTGCATCCGTCCCCGGATGAGCTCGGACGCGTGTACCAGCCGCGGGTCGCCATCGCGGCAACTCCGCACGCGTTCCTCGTCGCGATGAACGCGCTGCCGCGCATCGCGCGGCCCGCGTGGCGCGACGTCGCGGGCACGGCACGCGCCGAGTACGACGCGTGGCGCGAGCCGCGCCCGGTGCCGGGCGACGTCGACCTGTGGCAGATCGTGCGCTGGCTCGACGAGCGGCTGCCGGCCGATGCGATCCTCGCCAACGGCGCGGGCAACTACACCGTGTGGCTGCACCGCGTCTATCGCTATCGGGAGTACCGCACGGAGCTCGCTCCGTACTCGGGCGCCATGGGCTACGGCGTGCCCGCGGCGGTCGCCGCGAAGGTCGCGCACCCGCAGCGGATGGTGATCTCCTGGAACGGCGACGGCTGCTTCCTCATGAACGGGCAGGAGCTCGCCACCGCCGTGCAGTACGGGCTGGCCGTGGTGTTCGTGGTCATCGACAACGGCATGTACGGCACGATCCGCATGCACCAGGAGCGGCACTATCCTGCACGCGTGTCGGGAACCGACCTCGTGAATCCGGATTTCGCGGCGCTCGCGCGCGCCTACGGCGCGCACGGCGAGACGATCAAGCGGACCGACGAGTTCGCTCCCGCCTTCGAGCGCGCCCTCGAGGCGGGCCGTCCCGCCCTGCTGCATGTGAAGGTCGACCCGCAGGCGCTGACGATGGGCGCGTCGCTCGACGCGCTGCGCGCCCAGGGCCACGCGCGCAAGGGCTAGGCGTACACTTGCCGCACGAACCGCACCAACGGAGAGAACATCATGGCTGACGTCGTGCGCAAGGCCGACTACTACTACGCGCTCGTCCCGAACCAGGTGGGTGCCGGTGCGCGCATTCTTGCCGAGCTCGCCGCCGAAGGCGTGGGGCTGCTCGCGTTCTCGGGCTTCCCGAGCGGGCGCCGGGTGCAGCTCGACTTCGTCCCCGAGAAGCCCGCGGAACTCGCGAAGGCCGCCAAGAAGATGAAGCTCAAGCTGAGCGCGCGCAAGCGCTGCTTCCTGCTCCAGGGTCGCGACCGCACCGGCGCGCTGGTGCGCGTGCTCGACAAGCTCGCCAAGCAGGGCATCAGCGTGACCGCGCTCGACGCCGCCACCGCAGGCGGCAAGCGCTTCGGCGCGATCTTCTGGGTGGCGCAGGACGACTACGCGGAAGCGGCGCGCCTGCTGCGCGCGCGCTGACCGCAGCGATCTATTTCGTGGTTGTGGGTATCGAGGCCGTGCCCTCGTGCAGGGCGCGGCCGAGCACGATGCGCCATACGCCGCCGTAAATCATCACGATGCCGACGAGGATGCCGACAAACTCGATCGAGCTTTGAGGCCATCCCTCCGCGATGAGCAGGGCGATGACGATGGACAGAATCCCGTCGAAGAGCACCCAGCCCCAGCCCTTGCGGGGCTTCAGCTTGAACGCGAGCATGATGCTGGACAGACCGCTCGCGAACATGAACGCGCCGATCAGGAGCGCGATGGACGCGATGCCGGCCAGAGGGCGCACAAGCAGGAAGATGCCCAGGACGAGGGTCAAGAGCGCCGAGAGGGCCTTGAGCGCAAAGCCGTCCTTGGCACGCTGGTGAAACGCATAGACGAGCTGAATGATCCCCGCGAACACGAACAGCCAGCCCAGCAGCAGGTTGGCCGCCAGCGCCGCGGCGCCCGGCTCCATGATCGCCAGGACGCCCGCGATGATGAGCAGCACGCCCCACACGATGACCCAGGCGCCGGACCTGCGCACGCCGGGAGCTACGGTTTCGGTCATGATCATCCCCTTCGAAATGGACCGCACATGCTAGTCAAACTCGCGTCTCGAGGCAATGACTCGCGCTAGCCCGCGCTCGCGGGCTTCGGCGCCGACACGCGGCCCGCCGCGGCGTCCTTGATGCGCTGGCAGCGCGCGACGATGTCGACCAGCACGCTGCCCGACCAGCCGAACGTGAACAGCCCCGAGATGGCGATGATCGGCGCGAGCATCTCCCATCCGGGCGGCAGCACGAAGGTGCCGTAGCCGACCGTGGTGTACGTGTTGCCCGCGAAGAATCCGGCCGCGCGCCAACTCGTCACGAGCCCGCCGTAGACGAGCGAGGAAGCCCATACGAACGTCTCCGCCAGGTGAAGCGCGAGCAGCATGAGCACGGCCGTGGCCATCAGCACGTCCGCGCGCCAGATTTTCGGGCGCTGCATGATGACGCGCGAGCGACGCGCGACGTGATCGGTCGCGAAGCGCACGCCTGTGGCGTGGATGACCATAATGAGCAGCAGCATACAGCCGCCGAAGGCGACGTCGGCCGCGGGGATCACCTGCGCGAGATGCTGCAGGAAGGGCAGCTTCTCGATGTCGCCCGGCACGCTCGCAAGTCCCGCGGCGTCGCGGCTCAGCGTATCGGAGAGGGTGGACGGCGCATTGCCCGCCGGGGCTTGCGCAAGGAGCATCGAGTCGAGCATGTGAGGAGCTTCCGTCAAAAGGGGATGGACGACCGCATGATCGCCGCGTGGACCGCGATGCTCAATAGCTCACGTTGAGCTGCGTTCCGAGGAACCACCAGCCGGTGGCGCTGCCGCCCATGCCCTCGTAGAGCTGCTTGTAGCCGCTGCCGGGCGCGGCGTACGCCGCGATCACGTTGACGTTCACGCTCTTGTTGAAAGTGTGGGTCCACGAGCAATCGAATTCGTTCGCGAGCGGCCGCGACGGCACCCCACCCGTGGGCGGCGGCTCGCCCGCGGATGGGATCTCGAGCGGCGAGTTCGCCACCGCGGCGCGAAAGTACAGATACCAAAGCTCGAGGATGTCGCTCGCGGACGGGTTGAGCGTCGCCGTGAGGCTCGCCGTCTGCAGGTTGGTGTTGTTGAAGAGCGTGGAGCCGAGCTTGCCCTGGTACCAGTTCGGATTGCCATTGCCGAAATAGAGCGGATCGAAGCCTTCCCACTTGGCGGAGCCCGGCTCGTCGCCCGACAGCGAGGTCCACTGCAGCGCGAAGTGCGGCGCCCACGGCCAATCCTTCACGTTGTAGTTGGCCTGCGCATACCAGCCCTCCGCCCGCATGGCGGCGTTGCGCTCCCACGCGTACTCGCCGTTCAGCCAGAACTGCGGCGACGCCCACAGCGGATGCCAGCGCACCCGAACGTCGTAGACGTCGAGGCCGTCGCGGGTGACGATCTGCGAGCGCGGCACGTGGACGTACATCGCGCCGAGACGCATCGGCCCGGGTGGCATCCAGTCGGCGTTCACGCCCGCGATGCGCGTACCGGTGTCGTCCGCCTGCGCCTCGTTCGGCTTGAGATAGAACCCTTGGACGGCAAGGTCGCCCCACTTGAGCTTGCCGAGGGCGGCGATCGCCCACGCGGTGCGCGGCCCGAGGTAGTCGGCGCCGCGCTGCGTGCCGTTGGTCGCCCCGGACCACAAGAGCATGCCGTTGCCGACGGTGAACTCCTGCTGTCCATAAGAGAGGTCCAGCGTCGCGCCGTCGCCCGCTTGCAGCGTCGTGCCGCCGTACAGGAGCTCCGGCAGACCGTGATACGTGTTGCCGTCGGTCGCGTAGTCGTGGCCGCGCGTACCCGACTCCAGATACGAAAAGCTCCCGTAAACACTCGTCGCAGCATCGAAGGCGTACTTGGCGGTCAGGCCTGCCTCGAGAAAGAACTCGCCCCAACCCGGATTCGCGATCACGCCCTTCGGCAGCACCTGCGGCGTCGATGCGAACTGGTTGTTCCACATCTTGAACACGGCGACAGTGCCGCTCACGCTGCCGGTGACGAGCAGCCCGCCGTCGTGATACAGGCGCGGCCACGCGGCGAGGTCGCCGCTCTGCAGAACCCCGGGCGTCGCGTCGCCTTCGGCGATGGGCGCGCGATCGGTGGCTCGCTTGGGGCCCGGGAGCAGGCGCGGCGAGAAGACGTCCTGGTCAGCCGATTCGATCGCCCGCTCGAACGGATCGCCCTCGTGCAGGTCAGGCTCCGCCGCCTGGGAATGAGCCCCTCCGCTCCCGCAGGCGGCCGCCATCGCGATAGCGTGGGCGAGAGATCGACGCGTCATGCGGGCCAGGCCCGCTGGACGATGTCCGCCGAAGGCGCGCCGCGCGGAAGCAGGCCGAACGCACCGCCGAAGTCGCCCGCGAGCCGCGATGCGCAGAACGCGTCCGACACGCAAGACGGCGCGAAGCGCACCAGGAGCGCGCCCTGCACCGCGAGCGCGATGCGTGCGGCGATGACGCGTGCGGACCCCTCGTCGGCGGCTTCGCCACGCAGGTCGGCGAGCAAGGCCTCGACGAATCTGTCGAGCGCCGCATGGCCGCCGTGCGCGGGCGCGAGCTCGGCCCGCAGCGCGTCGATGCAGCGCGGCTCGCGGTGGAGCGCGCGCAGCACGTCGAGGCCCATGATGTTGCCCGCGCCTTCCCAGATCGAGTTGAGCGGCATCTGCCGGTACACCCGCGCGAGCGGTCCTTCCTCCACGTAGCCGTTGCCGCCGAGCACCTCCATCGCCTCCGCGGCAAGCGCCGGTCCGCGCTTGCACACCCAGAACTTGGCGGCCGGTGTCAGGAGGCGGCGGAGCGGCTCGGCGCCGTCCGTCGATTCGTCGAAAGCGCGCGCGAGCCGCAGCGCGAGCGCGACCGCGGCTTCCGCCTCAAGGGCCAGGTCGGCGAGCACGTTGCGCATGAGCGGCGCTTCGAGGAGCGCGCGGCCGAAAGCGCGCCGGTGCCGCGCGTGATGCAACGCTTGAGCCACCGCGCCGCGCATGAGGCCCGCCGTGCCGAGGACGCAATCGAGCCGGCAGTACGTACCCATCTCGAGAATGGTCGCGATGCCGCGGCCTTCCTCGCCGACGAGCTCCGCGTAGGCACCCTCGAACTCGACCTCCGAGCTCGCGTTCGAGCGGTCTCCGAGCTTGTCCTTGAGGCGCTGGATGCGGATTGCGTTGACCGCGCCGTCCGGCGTGAAGCGTGGCATGAAAAAGCACGTGAGGCCGCCGGGCGCCTGCGCGAGCACGAGAAACGCGTCGCACATCGGGGCCGAAAAGAACCACTTGTGGCCGACGATGCGATAGGCGCGGCCGCCCTCCGCTTCCGCGCGCGTCGTGTTGGCGCGTACGTCGGAGCCGCCCTGCTTTTCCGTCATGCCCATGCCGAGCGTGACCCCGAGCTTCTGCGCCGCCGGCAGGAACCGCGCGTCGTAGTCGCGGCGCAGGATAAGCGGAAGCCAGCGCGACGCGAGCGCAGGATCGGCGCGCAGCGCCGGTACGCTCGCGTAAGTCATCGTGGTCGGACACAGCGTGCCGTCCTCGACCTGCGCATAAAGGTAGTAGAGGGCGGCGCGCGACACGTGAGCACCGGGCGCGGGAGCGGCCCAGGGGCCCACCGCCGCGCCGTGTTGCGCGAGGTAGGCCATGAGCTCGTGGTAGGCGGGATGGAACTCCACCGCGTCGCGGCGGTGACCGGCGGCATCGAAGAGCCTGAGCAGCGGCGGATTGCGGTTGGCGGCGTCCGCCAACGCCTGCATCGACGCGCTGCCAATCTCGGTTCCGCGCGCCGAAAGCCACGAAGCGGCGTCGGCTGCGCCTTCGCGCGCGACCGCTTCGCGCAGCGCGGCATCGCGCTCGTAGGCGTTGTAATCCGTGAGCGGCGGCGTCTGGTTGAAGACTTCGTGCGTGGGCATGGAACGTCCAAAGGGCCAGTGGCAATACTAGCCTACGGTAAACTCCGCGCCATGAGTCGCACCGTCTACGTCGCGGGCGTGGGCATGATCCCCTTCGCCAAGCCCGGCAGCAACGCACCGTATCCCGCGATGGGGGCGCAGGCAGCCCGCGCCGCCCTCGTGGATGCGCGCATCGCCTACTCCGACGTCGAGCAGGCCTACGTCGGCTACGTGTACGGCGACTCCACCGCCGGCCAGCGCGTGCTCTATGGCGTGGGCATGAGCGGCGTGCCCATCGTGAACGTCAACAACAATTGCGCGACCGGCTCGACGGCGCTCTTCCTCGCGCGCCAGGCCGTGCAATCCGGCGCGGCGGAATGCGCGCTCGCGCTGGGGTTCGAGCAGATGGCGCCGGGGGCGCTCGGGACGCATTTCAACGACCGCCCCACGCCGTTCGACCGCTTCAACGAGGAAACCGATGCGCTGGTCGGCATGCCCGACGTGCCGCTCGCGCTTCGCTACTTCGGCGGCGCCGGCATGGCGCACATGCGAAAGTACGGCACGCCGCTTGCAACTTTCGCCAAGATCCGCGCCAAGGCGAGCCGGCACGCGGCGCGCAATCCGCTTGCGGTTTTCCGAAGCGAAGTGACTGCCGAGGACGTGCTCGCGTCGCCTGCGCTCATCCCGGGTGTCATGACGCGGCTCATGGCGTGTCCGCCGACGTGCGGCGCCGCGGCCGCGATACTCGTCTCGGACGAATTCGCGAAACGGCATCGCCTCGACACCGCCGTGCGGATCGCCGCGCAGGCGATGACCACCGACACGGCGTCGACCTTCGAGTCGCACGACATGATGCGCCTGGTCGGCTACGACATGGCGCGTGCCGCGGCGAAGGCCACGTACGAGGCGGCGGGCATCGGCCCCGAGGATCTCGACGTCGTCGAGCTGCACGACTGCTTCGCGCACAACGAGCTCATCTCCTACGAAGCGCTCGGGTTGTGCGCCGAAGGCGAGGCCGCGCGCTTCGTCGACGACGGCGACAACACGTACGGCGGCAAGGTGGTCACCAATCCATCGGGCGGCTTGCTGTCCAAGGGCCACCCGCTGGGGGCCACCGGCCTCGCGCAGTGTTTCGAGCTCACGCAGCAATTGCGCGCAGCGGCGGACGCCCGCCAGGTGCCGGGCGCCCGTACTGCGCTCGCGCACAACCTCGGCCTGGGAGGCGCCTGCGTGACCACGCTGCTCGTCGCCGCTTAGCCCGCCTCGCGCCCGATTCGCCTTTGTGGGCGTTTTGGAAGACAATGGCGCGTTGGCCTGTTCTTTCCGCCGTTGCCATCGACGCTTGGGTAGGGATCCCCTCATGATGAACGCCGCCTTTCCGCGCGCGATTGCGCGCGCGCTCGCCGTTGTCCTGTGCGCCGCCTCGCTCTCCGTGTGGGCCCAATCGCCGCCCGCCGCCACACCGCCGCCCGATCCGTGGCCGCGCGTGGTGGACCTCACGACAGGGCAGGTGATGGTCTATCAGCCGCAGATCAGCTCGTGGACGGACAATCAGCTTTCGTTCCGCACCGCGATGGCCTACAAGAAGGACAACTCGAAGGACCAGGACTTCGGCGTGCTCATGGCGACCACGCGCACGCAGGTCGACAAGAACATGCGCACCGTCGTGTTCGAGGACCTGCGCATCACGAAGATCGACTTCCCGACGCTCCCCGACCGCGGCGCGAGCATCGGGCCCGAGCTCACGAAGGAGTTCGGCGTACAGGTACGCACGATATCGCTCGACAAGCTCGAAGCCTCGCTCGCGGCGAACGGCGTCAAGCCGTCGCCCGTCGAGGTCGCCAACAGCGCGCCGCAAGTGATCGTGAGCTACACGCCCGCGATACTCGTGCCCATCGACGGCGCGCCGGTGCTCAAGCCCGTCCCGAATCATCCGCGCGCGCAGCGCGTGATCAACACGCGCGCGCTGATCCTCCAGGGCGGACTCGGCGACAACTTCTACATCCACGTGTACGACGGCTGGCTCAGCTCGAGCTCGATCACCGGCCCGTGGACGCAGGCCTCGCCCGGCCTCATTCTGGGCAACGAGCTTTCCGCCATCGCCACCGAGCTTTCGAAGTCCAACACGGTCGACCTGCTGACGGGCGGCGCGAACGCGAATCCGAAGCCCTCTCTGGCCAACGGCGTGCCGACGATCTACACGGCGCAATCGCCCGCCGAGCTCATCGTCTTCAACGGCCAGCCCGACTTCGTGCCGGTCACCGGAACGCTGCTCCTTTGGGCCTCCAACACCACGAGCGACGTCCTGATCGACACCACGAGCAACAGCTACTACGTCCTGCTGGCGGGCCGCTGGTTCCGCGGTCCGGGCCTTTCTGGGCCGTGGACGTACGTGGCGAGCAACGCGTTGCCTGCCGACTTCGGCAAGATTCCGCCGACCTCGCTGGCCGGCGCGGTGCTGCCCACCGTCGCCGGGACGCCGCAGGCGCAGGCGGCCGTGATCGAGAACTCGATTCCCCAGACGGCGACGGTTCCCCTCAAGGGCGGCCCCGCGTTCACGCCGAGCTTCGACGGCGCGCCGCAATGGCAGCCCGTCGCGGGAACGCCGCTTACGTACGCCGTCAACTCCGCGGTGCCGATCATCCAGGCCTCGCCGAACGCGTATTACGCCGTCACTGCCGGGGTGTGGTTCACCGCGCCGGAGGTGACGGGACCGTGGGCGGTCGCAACGTCGGTGCCGGCCGTGATCTACACGATCCCCGCGTCTTCGCCGATCCACTACGTGACGTACGTGCGCGTCTACGGCACCGCGCCCGGGTACGTTTACGTCGGCTACACGCCGGGCTATCTCGGCACGGTCGTCGCGGCGGACGGCACAGTCGTCTACGGCACGGGCTACGCGTACACCCCGTGGATCGGCACGGTGTGGTACCCGCCGCCTTACACGTACTCGGTGGCCGCCACCCCGATCTACAACCCGTACGCGGGCTTCACCTTCGGGTTTGCGATGGGCCTCGCTACGGCGGCCTGGACGTACCCGTACTGGGGCGGCGCGTACTACCACCCTTACTACTGGGGCGGCTATCCCTGCTGCGCGACCGCGAGCGCCAACGTTTACGGTCACTGGGGCGCGACGACGTACTCCGGCACGCGCACGTGGTACGCGGGCGGCGGCGTGGCGGGCACGACCGCGAGCGGCAGCTACTACAACAGCCGCACCGGAACGTCGGGCACGTACAACGCGGGCCGCCAGTACAACGCCTGGACGGGCAACGCATCGCGCGGCTACGACCGCACCGCCAACGGCGCGGCCGGCGGCTCCGCCAACGTCGCGCGCGGCAGCAACTACAACGTCTACAGCGGCCAGCGCAGCACGGGCTCGAGCGTGAGCGCAACCGGCGCGGGCGGCAGCACGTACCAGCGCAGCGGCGCCACCACGGCCGGGCCGCAAGGCTACGCGCACGCGGGCGAAGGCTCGACCTACAACGCGAAGACCGGCAACACCAACAACTGGGCGACCGCGAGCGTGGGCAACAACCACTACGCGGACGTGAACGGCAACGTCTACTCGAACACCGGCAACGGGTGGCAGCAGCACACATCGACCGGCACGACGCCGGCGAGCGGCAACACGTCCTCGCTCGACAAGGAAGCGCAGGCGCGCGCCGGCGGCAGCGACAGCTTCGGCGGCGACCGCTCCTTCGGCGGATCCAGCGGCTGGGGCGGTGACCGCGCCTTCGGCGATGGCGGCTTCGGCGGCGATCGCGGCGGCTGGGGCGGCGGCGGCTGGGGCGGCGATCACGCCTTCGGCGGCGGCGGCAGCGGCGGCTGGGGCGGCCGCTTCGGCGGCGGCGGCGGCTTCGGCGGCGGCGGCTTCGGCGGATTCCGCGGAGGCGGGTTCGGCGGCCGCAGGTAGCCCCGCAGGGGCGCCGGTGGCGGCCTGAACCGGGCGTGGCGCCCGCGCCGAAGCCGCGCGACCGCTGGCGCAACGCCAGGCGGCGCGTGCTGCGCCGCCTCGCCGACCGCACCACGCGGCGCCGCGTGCTGCTGGTGCTGGTGACGCTGGTCGCGATCGGCTCGCTAGCGGCCGTCAAGGGACTCATCGGCTACTACGTCTTCTCGTCGCGCACGACGCGCTTCGAGGTCGCGCTTGTCGTTGCTGCCGCGGTGGCGGCGGTGTTCGCGCTCGGCGAGCGCAAGGTCGCGAGCGCGCTCGAGGCGCGCTTCAACCGCAACACCAAGAAGCATCGCGAGGCGCTCGCGCAGCTGCGTGACGAGCTCGCCCTGATGCCGGACCGCGCGCAGCTCACCCAACAGCTCGTCGCCCGCTTCGACGAGCTCTTCGGCACGACGGGCACGGCGCTCTTTCTCGACGACGGCAAGACCTACGCCGTCGCCGCATGGTCGGGTCCGCAGCCGCCGCTGCCGCTGCCCTACGACGATGCCGCCGTCGTGGCATTGCGCGCCCAGCATGCGCCCTACGTGCCGCCCGAAAGCGGCTCGGCGCTCGCGACGCCGCTCGCGTGGCCCCTGCGCTCGCGCGGCCACCTCATCGGCATCCTTGCCGCAGGCGAGCACGACTACCTCGAAAGCTTCGATGCGCTCGAGATCGAGGCGGTGGAAGCGGTCGCGGACGCCGCCGCGGCCAACCTCGCCCTCATCGATCCGGCGCTCACCGTGCATCTCGTGCGCACGCCGAACAACCTGCCGCCCGCGCCCGGCACGTTCGTCGGCCGGGCTCGCGAGCTCGCCGAGTGCCACGGAATCCTCGCGCAGACGCGGATTCTCACGCTGACCGGGTTCGGTGGCGCGGGCAAGAGCCGCCTCGCGCACAAGCTTGCCGAGGAAGCGCTCGCCACCCGCCGCGGCGGCGTGTGGTGGATCGAGGTCGCCGACGTCGCGGACGACGCGCACCTGTATGCCGCCGTTGCGGCCGCCATCGGCGCGAAGCAAAGCGACGACGGCGCGATCTCCGCGGCGGCGCTCGCGCGCCGCTTCGGCGACGGCGGCACTCTTCTCGTCCTCGACACATGCGAGCACCTGCGCGCCGCCTGCGCCCGGCTCGCCACCGACCTCCTGCGCGAGAACCCGCGCGTGGCGGTGCTCGCGACGAGCCAGTCGCCGCTCGGCGTGCACGGCGAGCGGGACTACGCGGTGCCGCCGCTCGCGTTCCCGGAGGTCGACGACGCCGCCGAGTGGGAGAAGAGCGACGCGGCGCGCCTCTTCGTCGAGCGCGCCCGCCTCGTGGTGCCCGGCTTCGCACCCGGGCCCGCCGAGCTTGCCGACGTCATCGCGATCGTGCGCGAGCTCGATGGCATTCCGCTCGCGATCGAGCTCGCCGCCGCGCGCGTGAAGCTCATGTCGCTCGCCGCGATCCGCGAGCACCTCGTCGAGTCGCTGCGCATCCTGGCCGGCGGCGACCGTGCCGATGCGCGCCACGAGACGATGCGCGCCTCGCTCGCATGGAGCTACGACCCGCTGGCCGAGGGAGAGCAGCGGCTCCTGCGCCGCTTGTCCGTGTTCGTCGGCGGCTTCACGCTCGAAGCCGCGGCCGCGGTGGCCGCGGGCGGTGGCGACGCGCTCGATGCGCTCGATCCGATCGGGCGATTGGTCGAAGCGTCGCTGCTTCTCGTGGCGCGCCAAGGCGACGACGAGCCCCGCTATCACATGCCGGAAACGCTGCGCCAGTTTCTCGCCGAGCGCCTCGAACGCGATTCCGATGCCGGCGAGATCCGCGCGCGCCACGCACGCTACTACGTTGCGCTCGCCGAGCGCGAGACGGCCGCGCTGCACCGGCGCGACATGCTGCGCGCGCTCGCGCGCCTCGATCGCGAGTCGGCCAACCTCGCCGCGGCGCACGCGTGGTGCATGCGCCAGGCGGACGGCGGCGACGCGGCGCTCGCTCTGGCTCACGCCCTCGCGCCCTATTGGCGCGATCGCGGGCTGCTTTCGCGCGGCCGCGAGCGCAGCGAGGAGGCGCTGCGGCATCCCGCCGCTGCGACCGCCGCGCTGCGCGCCGAAGTGCTGCTCGACCTGGCCGAGCTTGCGCGCCTGAGCGGCGACGCCTCCGCCGCGATGGCGCTGTGCACGCAGGCCGAAGCCGTCGCCCAATCGCTGGCGGCCGACGAGCTTGCGTGCCGTGCGCTCGCGCAGCGCGCCCTCGCGCTTTCAAAGGATGGCGCGCACGAGCAGGCGCGGCACGCGCTCGACGATGCCGTGGCGCACGCGCGGCGGCTCGGCAACTCGACCGTGCTGCGCTCGACGCTGGACGATCTCGGCGAAGTTCTGGGCGACGCGGGGCGCTGGCAGGAGGCCGCCGCCGCCGTGGACGAGTCGCTCGCGCTCGCGCGCCGCGGCGACGACGCCGCGGCGCTGCACGTCGCACTCCGCGATGCGGCGCGGGTGGCCGTGGAGCGCAACGACCTCGCGCGCGCTCGCAGTCTGATGCGCGAGGCGGTCGATCTCGCGCTTTCGTCGACCGCGCATGTCGACGGCGAGGCTGATCTCGAAGTGGCCGCCGCCCTCGCGTCGGCGGCCGCCGACCACGCGCACGGCGCGCGCTTCGCCGGCGCGGCCGAGGCGGCAGCGGCGGCGATGGGCAACGCCCACGCGTTGCACGGCAACGGCGCCGCGGCGGCGCACACGCGGGCGCAGCGGGCGGCGCTCGGCGACGTGGAATACGCGGTCGCGCGCGAGGGCGGCCATCGGCTCAAGCTTGCGGCGGCCCTCGACGAGGCGCGCGCCTGGCTGGCCGGCTGACTTGCCGATGAGGTGCGGCACACCAGCCGCATGCTTCTGGCATACTGCCCGGACCGCCAGGGCGTACTTTTGGCCGTCATGCCATGAACGACACCGTAATGGAACGTCTCGGACGCTATCAGATCCGCGAGGTCATCGGCGAAGGCGCCATGGCCTGCGTGTACAAGGCGTTCGACCCCGAGATCAACCGGCCGCTCGCGATCAAGCTCCTCAAGGCGCAGCTGCGCCTCGACGGCGAGTACCGCAACCGCTTCCTGCGCGAAGCGAAGGGCGCGGGCGTGCTGTCGCATCCGAACATCGTTACGGTGTTCGACGTCGGCGAGGACCAGGGCCATCCGTACATTGCGATGGAGCTGGTCGAGGGTGACACGCTCGCCGAGGAGATCAAGGACAAGAAGCCGCTGTCGACCAGGGACATCGTCGAGATCGGCATCCAGCTCACGCGCGCGCTCGACTACGCGCACAAGAAGGGCATCATCCACCGCGACGTGAAGCCGGGCAACATCATGCGGCTCACGTCGAGCAACACGATCAAGGTCGCCGACTTCGGCATCTGCCGCATCGACGGCTCGGAGTCGGGCGACGCCACCCAGCAGACGCAGGTCGGCAACGTGCTCGGCACGCCGCATTACATGTCGCCCGAGCAGGTCATCGGGGAGAAAGTCGATTCGCGCTCGGACCTGTTCTCGGCCGGCGTCGTGCTCTACCAGCTCCTGACCGGGCACCTGCCCTTCGAGGGCGACACGCTCATCAGCGTCGCTTACAAGATCACCAAGACCGACCCGCCGTCGCTCGACAAGGTGCGCAGCGACCTGCCGCTGTCGCTGCGCCGGGTGATCGAGCGCGCGCTCAAGAAGCAGCCCGACAAGCGCTTCCAGACCGGCGAGGAGTTCGCGCAGGCGCTCGTGGCGGTGCAAAGCGAGCTCGCCGCCGAGAGCGAGAAGAAGAGCCGCAAGGGCATTCCGCTCGCGCTGCGGTGGGCGCTCACGATGGCGGGTGTGGTGGCGATCACGATGACGCTCACGGCCACCGTGCTGTACAAGCAGCAGTACGCGGCGATGATGGACCAGGTGAAGGACTACGGCGGCTCGCTCGCCAAGTTCACCGCCACGCAGAACGCGGTGCCGCTCCTGTCGGAGGACTGGGCGGCGATGGACGTCTTCGTGCAGGAGGCCCTGGGCCGCCAGGAGAATTTCAGCTACATGAACGTCGTGGACGACCAGAACATCGTCCGGGCGAGCAACGTCGCAGCGGAGGTCAATCAGAAATACGTGGCGCCGCAGGCGACGGCGGTGTCCTCGAAGGACCCCGGCGTCACCGTGGTGAGCCAGCGCATGCCGGACGGCCGCCAGGTGCTCGATTTCGCGGCGCCGGTGCTGTTCCAGGGCAAGACCATCGGCACGGTGCACTTGGGCATTTACGAGGCGCCGCTCACGGCCGTGGCGAATCTCGTCCTCGTCCTGCTCGCGATCCTCACCGTCGTGACGATCGCCGCAGTGGCGGGCGGTACCTACCTCCTTGCGCAGCGGCTCTCCGTGCCGATCCGCGTGCTCAAGAACTCACTCACGGAGCTCGCCAACGGTCACCTCGACTACCGGATCGCCGAGACGCGCAAGGACGAATTCGGCGAGCTCTACGCCGAGTTCGACAAGACCGCCGCCTCCCTGGAGAAGCGATACGAAGCGCCGCCTTCGACGGTGTCGGCGCATCTGACCGAAGGCTTGTAGCAATGCGGCGCATCGCCATCCTCGCGCTCGTCGCACTGGTCGCCGGCTGCGCCACCACGCCGCCGCCTCCGCCGGCAGAGCTGGCGCCGGTCGCCGTGCCCGATGAGCCCGGCCCGGTCGTCGGACGCGACGACGATTTCGTCATCGTCTCCGTGCGCGCCGGTGAGACGCTCGCCTCGCTCGCCGAGCGCTACCTGGGCGACGCCGGCAAGGCCTGGTGGATCGCGCAGTTCAACAACGTGTCGAGCGTGCGCGCCGGCCAGATCCTCGTCGTGCCCCTGCGCCAGCGCAACCCGATCGGCGTGTACGCGAGCGGCTACCAGACGATTCCGATCCTGTGCTATCACCGCTTCGGCGCCAAGGTGTCGAAGCTCAACGTTACGCCGCAGGCGTTCGAGCAGCAGATGGACTACCTCGCGCGCAACGGCTACACGGTCGTCACACTGCAGCGCCTCGCGCGCTTCCTCGAAGGCAAGGAGGCGCTGCCGGCGAAGTCGGTGGCGATCACGATCGACGACGGCTACCGCTCGACCTACGAGATCGCCTACCCGGTCCTCAAGAAGTTCGGCTTTCCCGCCACGGTGTTCCTCTACACCGATTTCGTCGGCGCGTCCGACGCGATGACGTGGGCGCAGATGCGCGAGATGGAAGGCTCCGGCCTCATCGCGATCCAGCCGCATTCGAAGTCGCACGCCAATCTCACCCAGCGGCTGCCCAACGAGACCGACGCCCGCTACAAGGAGCGCATCAAGCGCGAGGTCGACGTGCCGGTCGCGGTGATCAAGGACCGTCTCGCCGAGGCGAGCCTCACGTACGCCTACCCCTACGGCGACGTCAACGAGTACGTGGTCGACCTCCTCGTGAAAGACAGCGTCACGCAAGGCGTGACGGTCACCGCCGGCGGCAACGCGTTCTACGCGTACCCGTACATGCTCCGGCGCAGTATGGTGTTCGGCGACCAGGACTTCGAGGGATTCAAGGCGAAGCTCGTGACGTTCGTGCGCACCGCGAACCGATGAGCCGCGCCCGCTCCACGAGGATGCGCATTCGCACGGCGGCCGCAACCGTCGCCGTCCTGGGGCTCGCCGCCGGCTGCGCGCAGATGCCGGCCGATCGTCCCGCCGCCGCGGCGGCCCCGGCCGCGCGTGAACCGAGCCGGACGGTCGCCGACGCGCTTGCCCAGCACCGCAAAGCCGCGGAGAGCGCGCGCAAGGAAGGCGATCTCGCGACCGCCGCCGTCGAGCTGCAGATCCTGACGGTGCTTGCCCCCGACGATGCGACGTACCCGCGCGATCTCGCGTCGGTGCGGGCGTCCATCGCCAAGGAGACGCGCGACCAGCTCGCCGCGGGCAACGCCGCGATGGGCGCCGGCGACGTCGATCGGGCGGCCGCCGCCATGCTGCGCGTACTCGCGCTCGACCCTGCGCAGCCCGACGCCGCGCGCACCCTGCGCGAGATCGACCGCCGCCGGCTGACCCGCATCCAGGCCGACCGCGCGGCGAAGGTGACGCTGCAGGACCAGGTGGCGATGCGCGCGACGATGCGCGCCCAGAACGACGGCAACGACGCATTCGACATAGAGCAGGCGATCGAGCTGTTCCGGGCCGGCGACGCTACGGGCGGCCTGCGCGATCTGAGGGCCTACGTCGACGCGAATCCGGGCAATCGCGCCGCGCGCCAGCGCATCGGCAACGTCGTCGCCGAGCGGGCGCGCGAGCTCGAGGACCAGGGCGCGCGCGAGCAGGCGCTCAACCTCTACGAGCAGGCCGTGGCGCTGCGCGGCGACGCCAACGCGCCGTGGGCAACACGCATGGCGCCGCTTCGCAAGGCGCTGTCGCAGGATTACCTCGACAAGGGCACGCGTGCGTATCGCACGAACCTGGCGCAGGCGATCGCGTTTCTCGAGACGAGCGTGAAATACGACCCGGCGAACGCGGCCGCCACGCTCAAGTTGAAGGAAGCGAAGGCCGCGCGCGACAAGCTCGACAAGATCAAGTGACGCGCGTCGTCGAAGCCGCGAAGCGCCGGCGTATGGAACTTCCGAGCGTGGACCCTAGCTCGGCTTCGCGCCGAACTTCTCGTTCATCTTCTTGCGAAGGTCAATGGCGCGCTCGCGCTCGAGCTTGGCCTTCTGGTTGCCGGGCTCAAGCGCCAGCACGCGGTCCCATTTGTTGATCGCCTCGTCCAGGTTCTGGCGCTGGAAGGCCTGAGCGGCCTCGCGCTCGTAACGGCGAGCGAGCGAATTGCGCGTGGCGTCGCGTTGCAGCACGGCGTCGCGATTGCCCGGGTCGCGCAGCGCGGCCTCGCGGTAGGCGTCGTACGCACCTTCCAGGTTGCCGGCCTTCACGAGGTCGGCGCCCTGCTGCATCAGCGCGACCGAAGCGCTGCGCGGCGTCGCGGTCTCGGGTGTGGCGGCTTTGGCGGCTTCGTCGGTAGGCTCCGGCGCCGCGACGGCGGGCTTGGCAGCCGCGGGCGGCGGCGCCTTGCCGGGAATCTTGAGCACCTGTCCCGCGGCGAGCTTGCTCGGTATCGCGATGTCGTTGTACCTGGCGAGGATGTAGAACTTGAAACGGTCGCCCAGGAACTGCTGCGCGAGCTTGGACATCGAGTCGTCGCGCTGCACGGTGTAGCGGAAGAAGACAGTCCCGAGTTCCTTCTGCGGGTCGGCCCGGGTCTGCTCCATGAGCTTCCTGGCGAGGTCGTTTGCAGGGTCCAGCGCGAGCGCCTGCTCGAGCGTCTTCTGCGCCGCGGGCTCGTCGCCGTTCTGCAGCTGGGTGATAGAATCGATCGTGAGCTTCTGCGCCTGCGCCTTGGCCTGCGCCGGCGTCAGCACGGGCTCGGGCGGCGGTGCGGGCTTGGGCGGTTCGGGCGCGGGCGCCGGCGCCGGAGCGGGGGGCGGCGCCGGCTTGGGCTGCTCGGGCGCGGCGCAGCCCGCGACGAGCAGCGCTGCGGCGGCTAGGCAGGCCACGGCATGCGCCGCGACCGCGAAGGCGGGTTTGCTGGAATCCGTCATGTCCTGGCTCTCGCCGTCCTGCGCATCGGGGCTCGCCCGGGAAAGTCGAATATTGCACACGGTTTCGGCCGAAATTCAACCGCGAACCGCGTCGAATCGTGTCGGCGCGGCGAAATCAACCCTCGACCGCGCGTTTTGGTGCCGATTCCGCACGTTTCGCGCCTTCGCCCACCGACTGAGCGGAGGCTTCGCGGCAAAATATTGCAAGTGCCGAGAAGTTGTCCTGCTCGCGGCCGCCGCGGCGCACGACGTCGTCGACCATCTCGCGCAGCCAGGCGGCAGGGGTGGGGACCGTGGCAAGTGTGGCGAGCATCGTCGTCTCGTCCACGTATTCCCAGAAGCCGTCGGTGCACAACAGGAACGCGTCGCCGACGGCGAGGGGAAAAGGCGCACGCTCGATCGTCGCCTCGAACTCCTCGTTGTGGCCGAGCGCCGCGAAGAGCTTGCTCCGCTGCAGCGACTGGCGGATCGCGGCTTGCGCGAGATAGCCCGCGTCGACCATCTTCTGCACGACGCTGTGGTCCTTGGTCTGGGCCACGATCCTGCCGTTGCGAAAACAGTAAAGACGCGTGTCGCCGACGTGGCCCCACACAGCCGTGTGATGCACGGTGTCGATCGCCAGCACCGCCGCCGTGGCGCGCATTGCGGACAACTCGTCGCGCGTCGGCTGCTGCCCCAGGATCGCCTGATGAGCCGCCTTGAGCGCCCGGTCGATCGCCTCGCCCGTGCATTCGGGCGATTCCTGGAACTTGGTGAGGATGACGCGCACCGCGAGCTTCGACGCGACGTCGCCGCCGCCGTGCCCGCCCGCACCGTCGCTCACGACGGCGAAGCAGCCCCCGTCGCCGGTCCAGAAGCCGCAGGCGTCCTCGTTGCGGTCGCGCCCGCCGATGTTGGACAGGACGGAGACTTCGAGTTGCATGGCTACGATCCGTCGGGCTCCGGCGCGGCCGGGGGCTGCGCCGCGGAGCGCGTTTTCGCGCGATAGGCCTCCAGGAATTCCTCGCCGAACAGGAAGTGGAAGTCGGTCTCCGCCTCCCGCGAGATCTCGCCGTAGAGCTCCTCGTAGAGGTTCCACAGCTTGGCCTTGTGATTCATGGACAGGAGCGAGCCGCCGGAAGAGCTCTCGAGCAGGCGCTCCTCGAGCTTGCCCGGGTCGAAGCGCGCGAGCACCGCCGCGAGCGCGGCCTGCATGCCGGCCACGAAGCCCTCCTGGTGCGAGCGCAGGCTCTCCCGCGCGTCGGCGAGGCTGCGCTGTGGCGGCATGAAGCCCTGCTGGCGCGGCATGAGCAGGTGCGCGACGGCAGCGTCCAGGTCGGGCGAGAACTTGAGTGGGTTGTTGTCGCTCGCGACGATGATCGTCGCGTCCGCGCGCACCTCGCGCTTGGCATGGGCGCGCGCGGCGAGCAGGTCCAGGAGCCCGCGCATCGTCTCGCGCATCACGGCGCCGACATCCTCCATGAACTTCGGCGTGAGGCCTCCGGGTACCGCGAGCTCGGTCACGCCCGCGCCGCGCAGCAGCGCTGCCAGAAGCGCGTCGTCGGCCGTCGAAGGCTCGACTTTCGCGGCGGCGGCCGTGGCGGGGGGCGCCGCGGATGCCGCGGCCTTCGCAACGGCCGGCGCGGCGGCGACCGCCACCGGCTCCGCCGCTGCGGGCTCGGGGACGATGACCGTGGAGATGCGGTTCTGCGCTACCGGCTGCCCATCCTCGGACCACGACAGGAGCGTGCCCTCGCGCAGGATCGTCGTCGTCTCGTCGGCGGAGATGTCGTGCGTGCCCTCGACGCGCAGCAGGTAGGCGGCGATGCGCATCTCGTCGCCTGCCGCGAGCGGATGGTCGCGGCCCTTGCCGATCGGCCGCCCGTTGACGACCACGGGCACGGTCGTTCCCTGGTCGCGCACCACGAAGCGGCCGGCCTCCTGCGAGACGACCGCGTGCGTGCGCGAGATGATGCGATCGGGGTCGGGCAGGAGGAGCGTGCTCTCCGGCGAGCGGCCGATCGTGCCGCCCGCTTCGCGGAACTCCGCCGCGATCGGCTGATCGACAGGGGCGTCCTTGTAGCTGATGACCTTGATCGTGAGCATTGCGGCATGCGGTAGCGCTCGTGGCGAGCGCCGGCAGAGGATGGCGTGCCGCGCGCAGGCTCGTCAAGTACCGGTCTGGCAAAATGGCGAGCGATATTGCCGCTTTGCCATGAAAAGGACGCCCTAAGCGCCATGAACGACAGCGCGCCCGCAGCCACCGCGCCGCGAGGCATGGCGGAATTCGCGCGCGAGGCGGGCGCGGGAATCTCCGCCGCGTTCGTGCTGGTCGCGATGATGCTGCCGCTCGGCCTGATCGCGTTCGCGCCGGTCGGCGAGTATGCCGTGGAGGCCGGCCTGCGCGCCGCGCTCGCCGCGGCCATCTTCGGCAACCTCACCGCGTTCGTGCTGAGCGGCGCGCTGCTGCCGAACGAAGTGCCGCGCGCCTCTTCGGTGTTCCTGTTCGCGGCGTTCATCCTGCGCATCGCGGGCGACGCGCAGCTGCGGGCCTCGCCTTCGTCCGGCGTCGTGGAGATCCTGTTCCTCGCCGCGCTCCTCCTCGCGCTCACGGGCATCATCCAGATCGCGTTCGGCGTGCTACGCCTGGGCAACATCGCGCGCTTCGTGCCCTACCCCGTCGTCGCCGGGCTCATGACCGGACTCGCCGTCTCGCTCGTGATCTACGAGCTGCCGGAAGTGCTCGGCACGCACGGCGAAGGCGGCGAGACGGCGCATCACGGCGTCAACGGATGGACGCTGCTCGTCGCGCTCGTCACGATCGTCGTGTTCGTGATGGTGCGAAGGCGGTGGCCCTCGCTGCCGTCGAAGCTCATCGGGC
>DATJXV010000111.1:0-19108 GCA_035499955.1 Casimicrobiaceae bacterium | reverse complement strand
TTGCTCGCTATGACGCGCATCACGACCGTGCGCTTCAATCCGCCGTTGGACGCGAGTTCCTCGTCCGTGATGGGAGCCAGAAACGGCGTCACGGGTAGCGGCTCCGGCGGCAGGTTCATCGGATAGGAATCGTCGAGCACGACGACTTCGGCCACGACGTCGGACGGGAGCACCGGGGCGCCCTGTCCCTGGGCATCGCGGCCGACCTGGACCGGCATCGTCCGCAGGAGATACGTGCCCGGGGCGCCCGCCTTGACCAGCATGCTCGTCCGGTTGCCGGCACCGAGCACGACGGCTTCGGGAAAGCTCGTCGCGGTCGCGGGCGGATTGGCAGCCGAGTCGGGCAGCGGCGGCACGACCTTGAACGTGCGCCGCGGATACCCGTCGTGGCTGTACTGGTAGAACGTGTGGCCCTGCAGACTCAAGTTCAGCATGTTGAAGATCGCAGCGTTGCAGAACCGCCAGTTCTGCACTTCGCCGCTCTTCATCAGGATGCGCGGCCGACGCACGCCGTTGATGAGGAACAAGGGCTCGCCCGTGGTCGTGGCAGCGACGTCGCTGAAGCTCTCGAGCTGGCCGGACGAGTCGTAGATCGGAGCCTGGAACATGAAGATGCGCTCCTGTGCGGCCGCGATCTCGGGCACTTCGTCGATCGGTCCCTCCACCATCAGCGCGCCGGCCATGCCGCTTCCGACCTGCATCGCGCTCGAGCCGTGCAGGTGGGGGTGATACCAGAACATCCCGGCCGGGTGGTCTTCGCGCAACCGATACTCGTACTGCCGCGTCTGGCCGGGCTGGATACCCGCGTTCGGATCGTCGAGGACGAAGTCGCCATACAGTCCCGGATCGGTGGAAGTGGGCTGCCTGATGACGTCCGGGTACACGTGCAGGCCGTGGGTATGGAGATTCGTGCTGTTGGGATAGCGCAGATGGGCCGGCTGCTGCGTGTTCGGCGGCGGGAACTGCGTGCTCGGCGGCGGGAACACCGGGTTGGCAGGCAGGCTGTTGAACACCTTGATGCGCAGCAGGTCGCCCACCTTCACGCGCAGCGTGGGTGCCGGAATCGTGCCGAACATGTTGCGCAGGTGCACCGCCTGCGGCTGTCCGGTCGTGGGGTTCGGAAGCGTCGTCGTGAGATACGACAGCACGAGCGTGACGTCGAGCACGCCGTTCTGCGACTGGATCGTGAGCGGCTCGACGAACGTCTCCTTGGGCGCAGGGTTCGACGAGTCGCCCCCTCCGCCGCACGCGGACAAGACCGGCGGCACTACGACACCGGCCGTGATCGTGACGCCGAGCTGGAGGAAGTCGCGGCGCGTGACTTCTTGGTTGAGCTTTTCGGACATCGCGTCGCTCCCGTCAGGCAAGGGTGAGAAGTTGCTTCGGGCGAAGCTGCTCCGACCGCTCGCCGCCCAATTGACCGGCTGCGTTGGAGCCCCATCCGTACAGCGCATCCTTCGTGAGCGCGGCCGCGTGCGTCTGTCCCGCCGCGATCGCGCGCACGCGCGAAAGGGGCGCGACTTGGGTCGGTAACGCACGGTCCTCGCGATCGGATGATCCGAGTTGGCCGTGCCGATTCCATCCCCACGCGTAAACGCGCCCGCTGTTGCCGAGCGCGAGCGAGAAGTACATCCCAGCGGCCACCGCCTGCGCCCGTTCGGGCAAGTCGACCGCCAGCGGCACCGTCGAATAGCGAGGCTGCGCCCGACCAAGCTGCCCGTGATTGTTGCTGCCCCACGCGAGCACCGTGCCGTTGCTTCCGACGGCGAGCGCGTGGCTGTCCCCCGCCGCAAGCGCCTCGATGCGATGCGCCAGCTTGATCGGCACCGGTGCCGTAACCGACTGCAAGTGGCCGAGGCCGAGCTGTCCCGCCGCGTTGCTGCCCCACGCGTATATCGCGCCGTCCTGCGTAAGCGCGAGCATGTAGCCCATCCCGACCGCGACGTCGCGCATCGCCGGCGCGCCGGCCACGCGCGAAGGCGCCGCCTGAAGATCGCTCGTCTCGCGCCCAAGGGCGCCATCGAGGTTGACGCCCCAAGTGAAGAGCGCGCCCGCCACGTCGATGGCGGCGCATTGGAACTCGCTCGCCGCAACTCGGCGCACGTTGGACAGCGCGTCGATGCGCATCGGTGTGGCCGCCGCGACGGCGCCGATGCGGCCGTCCACGCCCGCGCCGAAGGCGCCCCACACCGTCACTTCGCGCCGCGCCGTGACCCCGAGGCTCACGCCATACCCGGCCGCGACGCCTTTCACCGGCTCGCGCAGGAGCACCTCGACCGGACGCGCCGGCGTAGGCGTCGTGCAGTATTCCGCCTCGCCCGAGGGAATCCTTCCGCTGCCTTCGCTTCCCCAGCCGATCACCTTGCCGTTGGCGAGCAGCGCAAGCGTCTGCTCGCGCCCACAACTTACGGCCGACACCTCATAGCGGCCGGCAGCGCCGATGCTCATTGGTTGGTTCCTCCCTGTTCGAGTACGGCAGTTTTGCGCGTTGTAGTGAGCAAGAAGCATGCCCTACAGCGGAAATTACGGAGCTTCGGCGGCCCTGAGCTTCGCAACGAGCTCGACGTACGCCTTCATCGCGTCTTCGCGCGACGTTCCCTTGCGTCCCGACCACGCATCGAACTTGGCGCGGTTCACCATGTCGAGTGCGCCGGGACGCTCGCCCGACACGTCGCCCACGGTGGCCTGCTTGTACAGAGAATAGAGCGCGAGCAGCGTGTCGTTGTCGGGCGCTTTGCGCAACGTCTTGGACACGCTCGCCGCAGCGTCGAAATCGACGTCGAGCGATGACGCGCCGGGCGCTTCGGGCTCCGGCTCGCCGAAGAACGCGTTCTCGAGGTCGACGTCGTCCGCGAACCAGCGCGCCTCGAGCAGCTTGCCGCCGTGATAGGCGAGCAGCAACGCGCCTTGCGATTCGAGGTTCGCGGCGGCCTTCGCCGCCACCAGCGTGGCGGGCACGAGCGCGACCCCGCGGTTCCACACCGGCGTGCCGAACGCGGTGAATCTTGGCGAGTGGCCCTGCGTGATCCGGCTCGCGAACGCGGCGAACGTCTTGCCCGTGTGCGCGCCGGACATCCTGTTGGCGCCGGGCTGCACCCACGCGAGATCCGGGATGGCGAGCTCGCGCAGCCCCGAGAAATCGCCCGCGGCGAGCTTGTCGAGCGAGGCCGACACGGCGCTCGCGAGCGCCTGGTCCGTCATCCGCGGCTCGTTGGCGAGCGCGGACGTCGCGCCCGGCATCGCCGCGCCGAAGAACTCGAGAACGTTCCTGGCCACGATCTCGCGGTCGTTGTCGACGCACACCATGTGATAGCTGTCCTCGAGCACGACCATGCGCGCGCGCCCGCCGCCGATCTGCTCGACCATGAAGTTGGCCGAGCGCAGGCTCGTGAGCTCGTCCTCGCGCGCGTGGACGACGAGCGTCGGGCAGCGGATCTCCTTGGCCGTCTTCATGAGAATCGCGCGCAGGCGGTCGACCTGTCGGATGCACTCGAGCGGCACCCATCGATAGTGGAAGTTCTCGCCGCGCTCGAACTTCGCCTTGACGATGGCGCGCAGCTGCTCGTTCTTGATGCCGAATGGGTCCTCCTCCTCGATCTTCATCGTGCGGCCGATGCCGGGCACGAGGTAGAGCAGCGGCCGCAGCCCGCGATACCACGGTGTTGCCCACCCGTCGATGAACACCGGCGGCGCCAGCATGACGAGGTTCCCCTTGGCGTGCTTCTCGCGTTGCGCGAGCACCGCGGACAGCAGCGCCCCCATGCACATGCCCATGACGTGCAGCTTCGGATGCTGGTCGCGCACCTCGCGATACTTCGTCACGACGGCGTCGATCCAGTCCTCCGCGGTGACGCCGGCGAGGTCCTGCGGCTTCGTGCCGTGCCCCGGAAGCGTGAGCGAGTGCGTGACGAGGCCCGCGTTCTTGAGCCGCTTGTGCATCGAGCCCAGGTCGTATTGCGTGCCGCCCAGGCCATGCACCAGGAACACGCCGTCGGGCGTCGTCGAGGACGGTGCCACGGGCGCCGCGGGGCGTTCGGGCGCGGCGGCGACGTCGTTCACGCCGCGGGCGCCGTCGAGACGCGCACGATGCCGACGACGCGGTGCAGCTGTCCGTCGTGGTCGCGGATGACGCGCGCCTCGTCGCTGGCCGTCAGCAGCGCGCTGTTCGGCCCGTGCATGAGGTAGCTCATCGCATCCGGCTCGCCTTGGCCGCGCACGCGCTCGTCGAACCGCGTGGCCACGGAGTCGCGGTCCTCGCTGTCGACGAGGCCGAGCCAATCGGCCAGCGTGGCCAGTCGCTCCGGCGGCACGCCGAGCAGCGTGGCGGAGTCGCCCGTTATCACGACACGGTTGCTCGCCGGATCCCACTCGTAGGCTAGCAGGCGGTGCGCGCCGATCGCCGCGTTGAAGCGGGTCTTCCATTCGCGCGCCTCGCGTGTGGCGTTGCGCTGGCCGGCCTCGAGCACCGCGATGAGGAGGCCGGTGAGCGCGATCGCGAGGGCATACGCCTGCACCTCGATCTCCGCCTCGCCGAGCAGGCCCGCGTGCGCGAACGGGCCCTCGTGCTGCGCGGTGTTGACGATGGCGATCAGGGCGCCGACGAACGCCGCGAGCGTCGCGCCGCGCGTCCCCCACAGCAGGGCGACGATCGCCATGAACACGATGGGCGCATAGGTGAGCCCCTCGCCCGCCGGGCCGTAGGTGGACTCGACGTTGGTGTCGAACAGGAGCTCCATGCTGCCGAGGAACAACGCGCACGCCACGGCGCCGGCCCCGAACGCAGACATGGTCATGCCGCCCGAGCGGCGCACGCGAAAGCCCGCCCAGGCGACGACCATCGGCGCCACCAGGAGCGTCCCGATGAAGTTGCTCACCACCCACAGCCGGAAGGTCGGCCCCGGCGCGTTGCCGCCGGTGGCCACGTGCCACGCGGTGGCGAGAAGGCCGCCGAGCACCGCGAGCGGGAGCGCCCCGGCGCCGATGATCGCGGCGAGCTCGCGCGGCTTCGCGAGCGTAAGCGGCGCCGGCACCACGCGCGACACCAGCAGCGCGGCGCTGCCCGCGGTGAGGGCCTCGATGACGCCATAGCCCAGCGCGTCCACCCACACCACGCCGAGCGTCAGCGCGAACAGCGCCGCGCCGATGAAGCCGCCGGCCAGCACCGCGCGCCACCATTCCCGCCGCGCCGCGAGCAGCGCGCCGAAGACGACGCCGCTTGCGAACCACACGGTCCACGCGTCGCCAGGGGAGTACGCGACGAGCTTGGACACGAAGGCGAGCGCGACGTAGGCGAGGACCACGAGCACTGCGACGACCATCTGCTGCACGATGCGTCCCCTCTACGAATTTCAGTGCTGGCCTCGCGTCGCGGCCGCCGCGCCGGTGGCGCGCATGCGCGTGAGGAACGCGCGATGCGTCAGCACCCAGACGACCGCGGGCACAACGGCGGGGAGGATCAACGAGCCGAGCTGATAGGCAAACGCAATCATATCCCGAGCGCGCGGGCCGAATCCGGCTTGCGAGGCGACGAGCGGCGGCGCGGTGATCGCCACGTTCTTGAGGAAGTCGGCCAGCACGCCCCACGCGATGAACGGCATCATCACGGCATAACCGACGAGCAGCGGCCGCCACAGCGGCTTCTCGCGCGCTGCGAGCACGAGCGCGACGAACAGCGGCAGCCCGAATGCGTACAGCAGCACGTTGACGTCCACGGTGACAATGCCCGCGCTCCTCGCCTCGCCGGGGCGCAGGCTCGTCACGAACGACAACACCGCACCGTGCGAGTCGATCGTGTCGACGAGGCCGCGCAGCGCGACGTCCGCAAAGCCGCGCACGATGAGCTCGGCCGGGAACAGGATCACCGGCGCGAGCACGTACCACACCGCGAATGCGAGCGGCAGCCACGCCAGCACGAGGACGACGAAGCGGAAGACCGGGCTCGTCATCCTGCGGCGAGCGCAGGGGGCGGCGCGTCGTCCGCGGCCGGCACCCGCCTCACCCAGATCAGCCAGACGATCAGCACGTCGAGCATGATGAGCGCCTGCCACACGTACTGGTGCGCCCACTCGAACACGGCGAAGTCCCACTGGCCGATGTAGAAGAGGCTGATGACGCGCACGATGTTGAGCAGCTGCACGGCGACCACGCCGATCGCGAGGCCGGCGAATTTGTGGCGCCACGGCGCCGGAAAGGCGAGGATCGCCGCGCACAGCACGAGCGTGGCCTCCACACCGTTGCAGCCCGCCTCGATGGACACGGCAAAGCCGTTGCTCACGCTCCGTATGACCTTTCCGCTGGCCACGACGTTGGGATCGAACAGCGTCACGATCGACGTGGAGATCGCCGCCAGCGCGTTGGTCCAGGGCACGACGAAATAGGCCTGCGCCCACGGCGTCAGCTCGACGGCGAACAGCGCGGCGAGCAACACCAGAAAGACGACGAAAAAGCGGGCCATGAGGCGTGAATTCTACGGCCGCGTCAGTTCGACTGCGGCGGTTGCCGCCCAGAGCGCTCGGACGGCGTCAGGTGCCGGTCGTAGATCTCCTCGATGCGTACCTGGGCGGTATGGCGAAGGGCGGGATCGAGCGAGTCGATCCCGGCGATGGCGGCTTCGCGCTCGCGAAGCTCCTGAGGCGAGAAGCGCGTGAGCTCGCAGCGCATGATGCGAAAGCGTTCGTCGGCGAGGAATTCGCGCACGTCGTCGTGCGTGTCGGGGCTGTCGAGCCTCGTCACGACCCATTTGAGCTGCTGCGCATTGTCGCATTCCCTCGGCAGGCCGGCCGCCGCGCCGGTCTGCGCGGAGCCGCCGCCCGCGCCCCTCGGCGCCGAGCCCGGGATGGAAAGCACTTCGGCGTCATTCGCACATGGTTGGCTCGAATACGTCACGCGACCGTTCGCCGCCTTGCACTTGTAGATCGTCTGGGCATGCGCCGGCGCGGCGGCCGCGCACGCAATCACGAAGGCGATCAGCGCGAGGCTACGCACGGGCGAGCGGAGGATTGCGCGCGAAATAGCGCGTGATTCCGTCGTGGATCGAGTCCGCGAACCGCTTCTGATGGCGGTCGCTGCGCAACATTTGCTCCTCGTCCGGATTGGAGATGAACGCGGTCTCGACGAGGATCGAGGGAATGTCGGGCGCCTTGAGCACCGCGAAGCCCGCCTGCTCGACGCTGCCGCTGTGCAGCGGGTTGTACATCGAAAGGCCGTCGAGCACATGGCGTCCCACCTTGAGGCTATCGCTGATTTGCGCCGCCTGCGAAAGGTCGAGCAGCGTGCGCGCGAGCACGGGATCGCGCCGGCCGAGGTCGACCCCGCCGATCAGGTCCGCCTGGTTCTCGCGCTGCGCCAGCCATCTCGCGGCGGCGCTGGTCGCGCCGCTCTCGGAGAGGGCGAACACGGACGAGCCGCGCGCGGTCGGCTCGCGAAAGGCGTCGGCGTGGATCGACACGAAGAGGTCCGCATGCACGGCGCGTGCCTTCTGCACGCGCTCGTGCAGCGGCACGAAGTAGTCGTCGTCGCGGGTGAGCATGGCGCGCATGTTGCGCTCGCCGTCGACGCGAGCCTTGAGCTTGCGCCCGATCGCGAGCGTGACGTTCTTCTCGTAGGTGCCGCGGCGGCCGATCGCGCCCGGGTCCTCGCCGCCGTGGCCCGGGTCGATCGCCACGGTGATCGGACGCGAGCCCGAACGCGCGGGCGGCCCCGTCTCCGGCGCAGGCGGCGACGCCGGCTCGACGACCGCCGGTCGCTTATCCTTCTTCGCCTCGCTCTCGAGGAAGGCCATGAGCGGGTCCAGGGGCACGGGCGGATAGAGATCGAGCACGAGGCGATGTCCGTACTCGGCGACCGGCGGCAGCGCGAACACGTCGGGCTTCACCTCGGCCTTCAGGTCCAGCACCACCCGCACCGTCGCCGTCCCGCGCCGCCCGACGCGGATGGCCGCGACGTACGGGTCCGTGGGCTGCACGCGCCCCGGCAGCTCCATGAGCTCGCCCGAGGCCTCCACGCCGTCGATGTCCAGCACGAGGCGGTCCGGGTTGCGCAGAAGCTGGAGCTGGTGCGGCAGCGGCGCGCTCGACTCGAAGATCACGCGCGTGTAATCGGTCGACGGCCACAGCCTCGTCGACGCGACGCGCACCTGGGCCCCGGCAGCAGGAACGAGCCAGTGCGCCGCGGGCAGCGCAATCCATTGCCAGAGCCGCCTGCGCTGCACGCTGACCGAGATCAGCGAAGTGCGGTCAGCCCGAGGTGGGCGATCTGTTCGACGCATCGCTTACCCGCCGCGGTGGTCGCGCTCACCGCGAGGTCGCGGCCATCCGCCGCGTGCGAGAGCACGATATCGACATCGGGGTCCGGCAGCAGGCCGGCGACGCGCTCCGGCCACTCGACCAGGCACACGCTGTCGCTGCGGAAGTAATCGGCAAGGCCCGCCGTTTCCCATTCGTCCGGATCCTCGAACCGATAAAAATCAAAGTGATACAAGTATAAGCTCGAAACGGCATAATACTCAACCAGCGCATAGGTGGGACTCTTCACGGGGCCGGTCCAGCCCAGCGAGCGCAACGCGCCGCGCACGAGGGTCGTCTTTCCCGTGCCGAGGTCGCCGCGCAGCGCGACCACCATGCCGCCCTCCAACGCGCGGGCGAGCCCGCCGCCGACACGTTCGGTGGCCTGCGCATCGGGAAGATGAAAGCGTTGCAAAGGGCCGCAGCCGGTAGGATGAGGCGATGAGCGTACCGCGTTCGGATTCGGCAGGCACGCGCGACTGGGCCCGGCTTGCCGCCGACATCGCGAGCTGGGGCCGCGAGCTCGGGTTTCAGGAGGTCGGCATCGCCGACACCGAGCTCTCGGAAGCCGAGAACCACCTGCAGCGCTGGCTCGCCGCCGGCCGTCACGGCGACATGGCGTACATGGCGCGCCACGGCACGGCGCGCTCGCGCCCCGCCGAGCTCGTCGCCGGCACGCTGCGCGTCGTGTCGGCGCGCATGAACTACTGGCCCGCGGACGCCGCTGACGCGGCGTCCGTGCTCGCCGATCGCGAGCGCGCGTACGTCGCGCGCTATGCGCTCGGCCGCGACTATCACAAGGTATTGCGCACGCGCCTCGCGCAGCTCGTCGACCGCATCGCCGCCGAGGTCGGACCCTTCGGCTACCGCGTCTTCACCGACAGCGCGCCCGTGCTCGAGGTCGCGCTCGCGGCGAAGGCCGGGCTCGGCTGGCGCGGCAAGCACACGCTGCTGCTCACGCGCGAGGTGGGCTCGTACTTCTTCCTGGGCGAGATCTACACCGATCTGCCGCTGCCCGAGACTGCGGCGGCGAGCGCGCATTGCGGCACGTGCACCGCTTGCATCGACGCCTGTCCGACGGGCGCGATCGTGGCGCCTTACGAGCTCGATGCCCGCCGCTGCATCTCGTATCTCACCATCGAGCACCACGGTGCGATCCCGGAGGCGCTGCGTCCGCTCGTCGGCAATCGCATCTACGGCTGCGACGACTGCCAGCTCGCATGCCCGTGGAATCGCTTCGCCGCGGCGGCGGCCGAGCCCGACTTCCGCGCCGTGCGTCACGGCCTCGACCGCGCGACGCTCGTCGAGCTCTTCGCCTGGACGAGAGAGCAATTCGATACGCGCACGGCGGGCAGCGCGATCCGCCGTATCGGTTACGAGCGTTGGTTGCGCAATCTCGCGGTGGCGATGGGAAACGCGCCGCGCAGCGACGCTGTCGTGTCAGCGCTCGCGCGCCGCGCCGACGATCCTTCCCCGCTCGTGCGCGAGCACGTGGCGTGGGCGCTCGCGCGCCATAGAAAAGGGTCAGACCCCATTACAACTTTGTAATGGGGTCTGACCCCTTTTTCCCGACTGCGCGGCGGCGCTAAGTGTGGAGGATGAGCTCACGGCCGCAGATCACGTCGCCGGACGGCTGCGTGCAGCACACGAAGCACCATCCCCAGATGCAATACTGCGTGCACGTGATCGTCGTCACCGTGATCTCGTCCGCGTGCTGCGCAAACGCCGCGAACGGCATCGGCTTGAAGACCGGCGGCTTGCCGCGCAGCCCGAGCTGACGGCGCGCGGCGGCGACCAGCTTCGCGATCGCCGGGTCGGGCGGCATCTTCTGCATGCTGGTGCAAGGTGTCGTGCGCAGCGCGCGCACCACGCCCTTGCGCACCTCCGCCGTCACCGTCTGTCCGCAGCCGCTGCTGCCGCCGAACGTGCCGACCTCGATCGCGACCTTCGCGAGGCGAGCCACACGAGCCGGATCGATGTGAGCAAGCGCGGTCGACAGCGCGAAGGGCGGGAGGCTCGCCGTGACCGGCACGGCAAAGCTGAACTGGGCCTTGGATCGAGGCATTCTCATTCCTTTCTTCGTGCTCGACTTCACGCGCCGCGCGGCGGCGCCCACTTGCGCAGGAATTCGACGAACTTCCCCTTGTCGTAGCCGCGCCCCGACTCGAGCACGCTCGTGTCCTGCGAATGGACGAGCTTGCCGCTGCCATCGAGCACGAACAGGTGCGGATAGCCCTCGACCGCCGGCCAGCGCGAGAGGAACGCCTCGTTCTTGTTCTCCCTCGACCAGTTGACCTTGACGAGGACGTAGTGCTCGTCCACCAGCGCGCGCACGTCGGGGTTGCTCTCGATGAACCCGTCGAGGATGTGACACCACACGCACCACTCGCCGCCGACGTCCACGATCACGCGCTTGCCCTGCGCCTGCGCCGCAGCCGCAGCCGCGGCGACATCCTTCGCCGGATCCCGCGCCGGGTCGAACCTGGCGGCCGCGGCGACCGAGGCGACGAGCCCCAGCGCGAGCAAGAGCGGCTTCACCGGATCAGCTGGTTCATGGACACGATCGGCAGCATAACAGCCAGCACGAGGACCAGCACGATGGCGCCCATCACCACGATCAGGGCAGGCTGCAGCAGCGCGGCCAACCAGGCGAGGCGACGCTCGGCGTCGCGCTCGAGATCCTCCGCGGCGCGCTCGAGCATCGGCGCCAAGCGCCCGCTCTGCTCGCCGTTGGCCACGAGATGCACAAGCACGGGGGGAAACACGCCCTGCTCGCGCAAAGCACGCGACAGCGCGACGCCTTCGCGCACGAGCGCCGCGGCCCGCGTGGCGGCGTCGCGCAGCGGGATACGGCGAACGACCTCCGATGCGGCATCGAGCGAGCGCAGGAGCGGCGTGCCGCTCGCGGTGAGGATCGCAAGCGTGCTCGCGAAGCGCGCCGTGTCGAGGCTGCGCAGCAGGCGACCCGCGACGGGGACGCGCAGCAGGAACGCATGCCAGCGGGCGCGCAACGCGGGCCTGCGCAGCGCGGCCGCGAACGCGATCGCGGCGGCAGCGATAACGATGAGCCATAGCCAACCGGTGGCGCGGAAGAACGCGCTGCTCGCGATCAGCGCCCGCGTGAGCCAGGGGAGCGTCTGCCGGCTCTGCTGGTACACGGACACCACCTGCGGCACGACGTAGACGAGCAGCACCGCGATCACGCCGAAGGCGATGACGGTCACGACCGCGGGGTAGATGAGCGCGAGGATCACCTTCTGCCGCAGCGCTTCGCGCGCCTCGAGGTAGTCGGCCAGGCGCGACAGCACCTCCGCGAGGCGCCCGCTCTCGGCGCCGGCGGCGACCAGCCCCCTGTACAGCGGCGAGAAGGTGCGCGGGTATTCCGCGAGCGCCGAAGGCAGGGATTCACCGGCCGCCACCCGCGTGCGCAGCGAGGCCGCCACTTTCGCAGCGCGCGGATCGTCGGCCTGCTCGGCCACCGCAGCCAGCGCCTGGTCGAGCGGCATGCCGGACAGCGTGAGGGTCGCGAGCTGGCGTGTGGTGAGCGAGAGCAGCGGCGCGGGCAGGCGCACGCCGAGCAGTGCGTCGCGGCGCGCGGCTGCGGCGTCGACGGCGGTGGGCGTGAGGCCGCCCGCACGCAGCTGGTCGCGCACGGCGCGCGCGGTGTCGGCATCGAGGATGCCGTGCTTGATGCGACCGTCGCCGTCGACGGCCTCCCAGCGAAATGCGGCCATGCCCGTCTTGAGCCGCCTTTAAGTTTCGCGCGTCACGCGCAGGAGCTCGGCCAGCGAAGTCGTGCCGTCGGCGATCCAGCGCGCGCCGTCCCGGCGCAGGCTCGTCATCCCGGTGCGCGACGCCGCGGCGCGCAGCGCACGCTCGTCCGCTCCGTCGTGGATGCCGCGGCGGATCGCGTCGTCGACGAGCAGCAACTCGTATACGCCGGTGCGGCCGCGAAAGCCCGTCTGGTTGCATTCCTCGCAGCCGGGCGCGCTGAAGACGGGCTGCGCTGCGGCAAGCCCCAGCGACTCCAGGAGCTTCCCTTCGCCCGGCGACGGTGCACCTTGCGTGCGGCACGCGACGCACAGCGTGCGCACGAGGCGCTGCGCGAGCACGCCGAGCAGGCTGGAGGCGAGCAGGTAGGGCTCGACTCCCATGTCGGCGAGCCGCGTGACCGCGCTCGTCGCGTCGTTGGTGTGCAACGTCGCGAGGACGAGGTGGCCGGTGAGCGACGCCTGCACGGCGATCTGCGCCGTCTCGAGGTCGCGGATCTCGCCGATCATGATGACGTCCGGATCCTGGCGCAGGATCGCGCGCAGCGTGCGCGCGAAGTCGAGCTCGATGCGCGGGTTGACCTGCGTCTGCGCCACGCCGTCGAGCGCGTACTCGATCGGATCTTCCACCGTCATCATGTTCACGGCGTCGCGTGGCAGCCTCGACAGCGCAGCGTAGAGCGTGGTCGTCTTGCCCGAGCCCGTCGGCCCCGTCACGAGGACGATGCCGTGCGGCTCGCGGATGAGGCCGTCGATCGCGTCGCGCGTCGCGTCGCTCATGCCGAGGACAGCCAGGTCGAGACGCGCCGCTTCCTTGTCGAGCAGGCGCAGCACGACGCGCTCGCCGGGACCGGTCGGCAACGTGGACACGCGCACGTCGACCTGCCTGTCGCCCAACTTGAGCGAGATGCGCCCGTCCTGCGGCAGCCGCTTCTCGGCGATGTCCAAGCTCGCCATGATCTTCAGGCGCGACACGAGCGCGGCGTGCAGCGCGCGCGGCGGCTCGATCACGTCGCGCAGCACGCCGTCGATGCGAAAGCGCACGACCGAGCGCTGCTCGTACGGCTCGAAGTGGAGGTCGGACGCGCGCTCGCGCAGCGCCTGCAGGAGCAGCGCGTTGATCATGCGGATGACCGGCGCCTGCGCGGTGCTGTCGAGCAGGTCCTCGGCAACCGGGATGTCCTGCATCAGGCGCGCGAGGTCGTTCTCGCGCGCGAGGTCGCCGACGAGCATCGCGGTGTTGGCCGACGAGCCCTGGTTGTAGGCGCGCGCCAATTCGTAGGCGAACTCCTCCGCGCCCACGTTGCGCGTGACGAGCGGCCGCTGCAGCACGCGGCGCAGCTCGATGACGCCGTCGGCGGTGGCGTCCGGGCGCATGAGCACGATCACCGCGTCGCCTTCGGCACCGGCGGCCAGCACGCCATGGGTCCGGGCGAACGCGTAGGAAATCTGCGCGGCGAACGATTCGTGTTGCGGCCGGGCAGCCATCGGTGTGCGTTACTTCGGGGGCGCGAGCGGCGCGGCCGGCGCGTCCGGCCCGAGCGGCGCGGGCTTCGGCGCCGCGTCCGGCGGCGGCCCGACCTGTCCCGGCGGCGTGCCGACGGGCGGGCCGAGCGGCCAGAACGGCCAGATCGCAGGCTGCGACGCGCCCGGCTGCGTGGTGTTGCTCGGCGCCGATCCCGAATTCGTGCCCGGCATCTGTCCGATCGAAGGCAGCACGGGCGCCGTCTGATCGTTCCAGAAATAGCGGTACTCGGGCCGGGCGTCGAGCTGCTGCTTGATGATGTAGTCGTAGCGCTCGTTGGTGAGCGCCTGGCCCTGGATGTCGCTGCGCACGACGGTGGGCTTGAGGAAGATGAGCAGGTTCACCTTCGATCGGCTGCGCGTGTCGTAGCGGAAAAGCGCCCCGACGATCGGCAGGTTGCCGAGCAGGGGCACGCGGTCGGAATTGTCGGCAAAGCTGTCCTGGATGAGTCCGCCCAGCACCGCGACCTGCGAGTCGTCCACGACCACCGAGGACTCGAGCGCGCGCTTGCTGAGCACGAGCCCGTTGGTCGTCGTGGTGACGGTCGTGTCGATGCGCGACACCTCCTGGTAGACGACGAGGCGGATCGCCCCGCCCTCCGTGATCTGCGGCTTCACGCGCAGCAGCACGCCGATGTCCTTGCGCTCGATCGTCTGGAACGGCGTGACCGTCGTCGTCCCGCCCGTGGTCGCGTACTGGCCCGTCACGAGCGGGATGTTCTGGCCGACGATGATGCGCGCTTCTTCGTTGTCGAGCGTGAGCAGCGTCGGCGTGGACAGGATGTTCGCACCCACCGTCTGCTCGAGCGCGCGGGCGAGGAAGGCGAGGTTGGTAATCGTGCCGAGGCCCGGAATGGTGACGGTGCCGTTGATGACGCCGGCGTTCAGGCCGTTGCCCAGCGTGCTCAGGTTGATGGCGCCGGAAATGATGTTGTTGCCGCTGTCGGGCGTGCCGAAGTTCGTCCCGCCGAAACCCTGCACGCTGTTCTTGTTGAGCCCCTGCAGGAACTGCCACTGGATGCCGAACTGGGCCGCCTTGTCCGCGGACAC
The DNA here is from genome assembly GCA_035499955.1 of Casimicrobiaceae bacterium. Classification (GTDB taxonomy): domain Bacteria; phylum Pseudomonadota; class Gammaproteobacteria; order Burkholderiales; family Casimicrobiaceae; genus VBCG01. The sequence goes on along the minus strand of DATJXV010000111.1, from coordinate 4,482 downwards.
CTCGACGATCAGCGCCTCCACGAACACCTGCGCGCGCCGCACGTCGAGACGCTCGATGATCGCGCGAAGGTTGTTGTAGAGCGGCTCGGGCCCCATGATGATGAGCGCGTTGCTCGCAGGCTCCGCCTGGATCGTGAGGCCGCCGGGCAGCGTGCCGCCGCTTGCGCCGCCGGTAAACGGGTTCGACGACGACGGCGGCGGTTGCGTCGACGCCTGCGCCATACCCGGCGATGGCGTGGAAACGGACCCGGCGAGAGTGTTGCCGATCGCGGAAGGCGCCGGCGTCGTCTGTCCCGCGTCGCCGCCGCCGGTCATCAACGCGCGCAGCGTCTGCGCGACTTTCACCGCATCCGCGTTCTTGAGGTAGACGATGTACATGTTGCCGCCTGGGCGGCCCGGCGTGTCGAGCTGCTCGATCAACGCCTTCACGCGCGCGGCGCGCGCCGCGTTGTCGGAGCGCAGCATGACGCTGTTGCTGCGCGGGTCGGCTACGAGCGTGACGCGCTGCTGCGGCTCGGGCGGCTGCCCGCCCGCGCTCGCGCCTTCCGCGCCGAGAAGGCGGTTGAGCAGCGGGACGAGATCGAGCGCCGATGCGTACTTCAGCGTGACGATCATCGGCTCGCCGGCGGGCGGCTGGTCGAGCGAGGCGACGATCTTCTCGATCCGCCGCATGTTCTCGGCGTAGTCGGTGATGATGAGCGCGTTGGTGCTGGGGAACGCCGCGATCGTGTTGTTCGGCGTGATGATCGGGCGCAGCACGTTGACGAGCTGCGCGGCCGATTCGTAGCGGAGCTGGATGACCTGTGTGGTCAGGCGGTCGCCGCCGGCGCCGCCCGGGCCGACGTCGGTGCCGTGCATCTTGGCGTCGCTCTCCAGCACGAGCTTCGTGATGCCGTTGCCCTCGACCGCGACGACACCTTGCAGGCGCAGCGCCGACAGGAGCGTGGGGTAGACGAGGCTCTTCGGTACGGGGCGCGCGGAGATGATGTTCACCGTCCCCTTGATCTTGGGGTCGAGGACGAAGTTGCGGCCGGTGATGTCCGACACCGCCTTGACCACGGCATCGATGTCGGCGTTGACGAAATTGAGCGTGACGAGCTCGTCCTCGGCCAGGCCGGGCTGCGCGATCAGGAACAGGAGGAAGACAAGCAGCGACGCGGCGAGCGCCCGGGCGGCCCGGATGGCCAACGTCGACAACGGCGGTGCGCTATCCAAAATGGGGCAACGATTTCGCGGCCGACGCCTGCCGACAGCGCCGCGATCAATGGGCGGCGCCGATGATAGCATGGGGTTTTCGGCCTTACCGGCGCCATGCCGTTGTCCTACAGGGGGGGCGAATCCAAAGTGTCGGTTCTGCGCATCAAACTGCCCGTAACCGCCCTTGGGGAGAATTCATGAATCGTTTCCTGCCGCCCGCCGTCCGCCGCCTCGTGCTGGGAAGCGCCCTGGCGGCCGCGATGGTCGCGGCCCTCCTGCCCGACGCGCTGCCGGTGCACGCCGCGGCGTTCGTGCCCGTGGCCCTCGCCCAAGGCGCCGCCGAGTCCGCCGCCGATGCGGGCCGGGCCGCGAAAGACGCCCTCAAGGACGCCGCGAAGGCGGCCAAGGATGCCTCCGACGCCGACGACGACGAGCGCCCCGGCCGGCACCGCATCACCATCGGCATCAAAGGCGATCGCCAATACGACTCCTTCGACCAGTTCCTCGATAGCGATCCCGCCCTCGCGAGCATGGTGCTCGGCATCGTGTTCATCGTGTTCCTCACGCCCATCCTGATCATCGGGCTCATCATCTGGTACAAGATGCGCAAGAACCGCATGCAGCAGGACACGATGCTGCGGCTCGCCGAAAAGGGCATCGTGCCGCCGGCCGACGCGTTGCAGGCGGTGGCCATGGGGCGCACGGAAGCCGTCGTCGGCCCGGGCGCGCCGCTCGCCGAGCAGGCGCAGTCGCTCACCAGGCGCGCCGCGTGGTCCGACCTGCGCAAAGGCGTGATTGCGGGCACGATCGGTCTCGCCATCTGCGTGCATGGCCTGCTCGAGGACCGCACGCCCGGCTGGCTCGGACTCATCCTGCTGTTCGTGGGCATCGGCTACATCGCGCTGTGGTTCTTCGAAGACCGGCAGGCGGCGGCCTTCAGCGCCGGGCGCGCCTCGGCGACACCGGTCCGCGGCCCGGGAGACATTCGCAATTGACCGTTTACCGGGAGCTTGCAACGTGGAAGCCGCGCCCCTGACCGATGGCCGAGCCGCCGGTAACCGATGCGCAGCTCATCGCGCGGGCGGTGGTGGCCGACGACCGTCACGCGTTCGCCGAGCTCGTGAAGCGGCACCAGTCGACGGTGCGGGCGTGCCTGCGCAAGCTCACGGCCGGCAACCATGCGCTTGCGGACGACCTGTCGCAGGAGACGTTCGTGCTCGCGTGGCGCAGCCTCAAGTCCTTCAGGCAGGAGGCGCGCTTTTCGACATGGCTGTACCGCATCGCCACCAACTGCTGGCTCGCCGATGCGCGCAAGCGCAAGGAAGCGCTGTTGGGCGACCGGCTCGAGAGCGTCGCTGACGACGAGGACGACCCGATGCCGCACGTCGACGCCACGCATGCCGATCACGCCCGCGCAAGCTCGCTGCGCCTCGACATGGAGCGCGCGATGGCGGTGCTCTCGGAAGGCGAGAGGGCCGCGATCGTGCAGTGCTACCATAACGATCTCACGCACGAGGAGGCCGCCTACGTGCTCAACTGCCCCGTCGGCACCGTGAAGACGCACGTGCTTCGCGGCAAGCAGAAGCTCAAGGCGGCGCTCGCGGCGTACGCACCTTCCACATGAGCGCGAAGGGCCGCCCCGAGCGCGAATTGCGCCCCCCCGGGGGGCAGCGAGCGGCCTTCGCCGCGAGCGTGGGGGCCCTATGAGCGATCCGCGCACCTCCGCAAGCGACAAGGACGACTGGCTCGACCGCCTGCTCGTCGCCGAGGCCGCGGCCTCTCGCGATGCCTACATCACCGACGACGGCTTCACCGCGAAGGTGATGACGGCGCTGCCGCCGCCCGCCGCCCTGCCCTCGTGGCGCAGGCCGGTGGTCGTCGCGCTCTGGGGTGTCGCTGCGGCGGGTGTCGCCGTCGCGGCGCCCTCCGCGGCGCTCGACGTCGCGCGCGAAGCCTATCGCCTGCTCGCGACCGTGCCGGTGTCGCTGTCGGGGATCGCCGCGGCCGCGGCGACCGTGCTGGCGCTCACGGGCGCCGCCGCAGCGTACACGCTGCGCGTTAGCGACTGACCGCGAACGACTCGCGCACGCCGCGGCGGTGCTGCGCGGCCATCGTCAGGTAAGCCTCTTCCAATGCGCGCGTCGTGCGCGCCGTGTCGAACAGCGCGCTCGTTCGGCCCGGGCCCGCGAGATGGGCGGCAAGGCGTGCACGCTCGCCGCCGTCGCCGCAAAGCGCAATCGCGCGATCGACGTACTCGGGGATGGACGCCGTCACGAGCTCGGGCAGGCCGACGGCCGTGAGAAGGCTCGCCGCCACACGGCCCGCGAAGGTCGCACCGAGGATCGTCAGCACCGGGCATCCCGCCCACAGCGCGTCGCTTGCCGTCGTGTGCGCGTTGTAGGGCCACGTGTCGAGGAACAGATCGGCGTGGCCGTAGAGCGCGAGGTATTCCGCGTTGGGACGCTGCCGCGCGAACACGAGGCGCTCGGGCGACACGCCGCGCGCCTGCGCTTCGCGCCGCAGGTTCGCCATCGCGGGATCGTCCTCCGCGGCCCGCAGGAGCCACAGCACGGACCGCGGCACGGCGCGCAGGATCGACGCCCAGGCGTCGAACACTTCGGGATTGATCTTGTAGGTCTTGTTGAAGCTCGCGAGCACGACCGCGCCTTCGGGCAGCTCGAGCTCCGCGCGCGAAGGCGCTTGCCCGATCGGACGATCGCGGTCGTTCACTTGGTAGCTGTCGGGAAGGGTCGCAATGGCTTCCGCGTAGTCCGCATGGTGCTCCTGCGGCGTGACGATGCGATCGCCGACGAGGTAGTCGACCAGGCCACCTTCGAGCGTCCCCGGATAGCCCAGGTAATGCACCTGGATCGCGGCGGGGCGCAACGCGAGCACGGAGGTCATCGCGTCCTGCGTATGGCCCTTCAAGTCGACCAGGATGTCGATGCCGTCGTTGCGGATGGTCTGCGCGAGGGCGAGCGGGGTGGCGCCGCGCATGTCCCGGAACTCGTCGAACGCCCTGCGCAGCCGTGCCCGCATCGGCGAGCCGTCGTCGGGCCCGGTCGAGTACGCGACGACCTTGAAGCGCGAGCGGTCGTGCTGCTCGAAGAGGCCCGCGGCGAGGAACGCGGTCGCGTGGCGGTGGAAGTCGGCCGAAAGGTAGCCGACACGGAGGCGTCCGGCGCCGCGCAGCCTCGGCGCGATCGCGAGCTTCGCCGCGGGGAGCATGCCCGCCCACGTGCGCGCGCAGGCGCGCTGCTCGGCGCGGGTGGACGGCAGCGACAG
>DATJXV010000110.1:0-5352 GCA_035499955.1 Casimicrobiaceae bacterium | reverse complement strand
CGGCAAGACGACGATCCTGCGCCTCATCGGCGGCCAGCTTCGTCAACAGTCGGGCGAGGTTCGAGTCGGCGGCCAATCGGTGCGCGACCTGTCGCGCGACGGGCTCTACGCGTTGCGCCGGCGTATCGGCATGCTGTTCCAGTTCGGAGCGCTCTTCACGGACATGAGCGTGTTCGAGAACGTCGCGTTCCCCATTCGCGAGCACACCGACCTCGACGAGGCGCTGATCCGCGACCTCGTGCTCATGAAACTGCACGCCGTGGGCCTGCGCGGCGCCGCGCAGCTCGCGCCGTCGGAGCTTTCGGGCGGCATGGCGCGCCGCGTGGCGCTCGCCCGCGCGATCGCGCTCGATCCGATGCTCGTGATGTACGACGAACCCTTCGCGGGGCTCGATCCGATCTCCCTCGGCGTGGTCGGCCAGCTCATCAGGACGCTGAACGACGCCCTCGGCATCACGTCGGTGGTCGTCACCCACGACGTGTACGAGTCGCTCAAGATCGTCGATTACCTCTACTTCGTGTCGGAGGGCCGCATCATCTCGCAGGGCACGCCCGACGAGGTGCGTCGCTCCTCGGACGCATTCGTGCGCCAGTTCGTCGAGGGCATGCCGGACGGTCCGGTGGCCTTCCACTATCCGGCCGTTCCATACGCCGAGGAGCTCGCGCTCGATGGCCGATAGCACGATCGCGCGCGGCTTCCGCCGGATCGGCGCGGGGACGATCAACGCCATCTCGCGCGCCGGCTTCGCGACCCGTTTCTTCGTCGCCGTGCTGTATCACTCGCCGTCTGCGCTGCGCCGCCCGCAGCTCACGGCGCGCGAGATCTACTTCTCCGGCGTGCTCTCGCTCGTCGTCATCATGGTGTCGGGCCTGTTCGTAGGCATGGTGCTGGGCCTGCAAGGCTACGACGCGCTCAACAAGTACGGCGCCGGCGACTCGCTCGGCATCTTCGTCGGCCTGTCGCTCGTCCGGGAACTCGGGCCGGTGGTCGCCGGTCTGCTGTTCGCGAGCCGCGCCGGGAGCGCCGTCACCGCCGAGATCGGCCTCATGAAGACGACCGAACAGCTCACGGCCATGGAAATGATGGCGGTCGACCCGCTCGCCCGCATCGTCGCGCCGCGCTTCTGGGGCGGCGTCATGTCGATGCCGCTGCTTGCCGCGCTGTTCTCGGTGATGGGCGTGTTCGGCGCGTATATCATCGGCGTGCGCCTCATCGGCGTCGACAGCGGCGTGTTCTGGGGCAACATGCAGGCCGGCATCGACTTCTGGCCCGACGTCACCAACGGCATCATCAAGAGCATCGTGTTCGGGATCGCGGTGAGCCTCATTGCGGTGTTCGAAGGCTACGACGCGAATCCCACCGCCGAGGGCGTCTCCTCGGCGACGACGCGCACGGTGGTAGGCGGCTCGCTTGCCATTCTGGCCCTCGATTTCGTGCTCACCGTCTTCATGTTCCGCGGCCTCGGCAACGGTTAGCGGCAAGAGAAAACTACACAATGAACCGAGCCACCATCGACCTCTGGGTCGGCATCTTCGTGACGATCGGCCTCGGCGCCATCGTCTTCCTCGCGCTCAAGGTGGGCAACCTGACCTCGATCGAGACCAAGCCCACGTACCGCCTCGAGGCCAAGTTCGACAACATCGGCGGACTCAAGCTGCGCGCGCCGGTGAAGGCCGCCGGCGTCATCGTCGGCCGCGTGGAGTCGGTGCGCCTCGACACCAAGACCTACGAAGCGGTTGTCGGCCTGCGCATCGACAACGGCTACCAGTTCTCGAAGGACACGATTGCCGCCATCCTCACGTCCGGCCTCCTGGGCGAGGTGTACATCGGCCTCGAGGCGGGCGGCGATCCCGCGATGCTCGCCGACGGCGGCAGGATCACCAAGACGCAGTCGGCGGTCGTGCTCGAGAAGCTCATCAGCCAGTTCCTCTTCGACAAAGCAGCCAGCGGCCCCGCCAAATGAACAAGCTCATTGCAGTGGCTGCGCTGGCTGGCGCGGCGGTGCTGTCCGGATGCGCCACCGGTCCCGGCCGCGCGGACGACCCGTTCGAGGCGTCCAACCGCGTGATGTTCAAGATCAACGAGCCGCTCGTGACCTACGTCGCGAAGCCCGTCGCCGATGTCTATACCGCCGTCTTTCCGGGCTTCGTCCGCACTGCGGTCACCAACTACGTCAACAACATCGACGACCTCTTCTCGATCGTCAACGACGCGCTGCAGGCCAAGTGGGAGAAGATGGGCAACGACATGGCAAGGGTGATGATCAACACCGGGTTCGGGTTCGCCGGCCTCATCGACATCGCCTCCGACGCGGGCATCCCGCGCGGCAACGAGGACTTCGGGCAGACATTCGGCTATTGGGGCATCCCGCAGGGGCCATACCTGTTCATCCCGCTTTGGGGGCCGACGACGGTGCGCGACGGCACGGGCTCGATCCTGCGCCTTCTGTGGTCGCCGACCAACGAGATCCCGAACGTTCCGGTGCGCAATGTAGTCTACGGCTTCGTGACCGTGAACGAGGCGCCCGGCGCCGTCGAGGCCATGAGCCTCATCGACAAGGCGGCGCTCGACCCGTACGTGTTCGTGCGCAGCGCTTACCTGCAGCGGCGCCGTAACCTGGTGTACGACGGCAAGCCGCCGCCGGAAAAGGAAGAAGAGTGATGAAGCCGTCGCGCAGTCTCGCCATGGCGCTGCTCGCGTTCGCGGCCGTGTCGGCCGCAGCTCAGGAGGCGCCGGACGCCCTCGTCAAACGCGTGGCGCAGGAGACCATCGGCACTATCAAGTCGGACCCCAAGGTGCAGGCGGGCGACCAGCAGCGCATCCGCGAGGTGGTCGAGACGAAGCTTCTGCCGTATTTCGATTTCGAGCGCATCACGGCCCTCGCGATGGGCCGCAACTGGCGCCAGGCCACGCCCGAGCAGCAGAAGGAGCTCGTCGAGCAATTCCGCCAGCTCCTGGTGCGCACGTATTCGGGCGCGCTCGCGCAGTACCGCGACCAGACGATGGACTACAAGCCGCTGCGCGCCGACGCCGGTGCAACCGAGGTCACCGTGCGCACGGAGGTCGTGCGCTCCGGCCAGACGCCGGTGCAGATCGACTATGCCATGGCCAAGGAGGACTCGGGCTGGAAGGTCTACGACGTCATCGTCGGCGGCGTCTCGCTCGTCACCAACTACCGCGACGAGTTCAACCAGCAGATCAAGGGCGGCGGCGTCGAGGGCCTCCTCAAGACGCTGCAGACCAAGAACCAGGGAACGCCCCAGAAGTGAACGCCCTCGCCGGCGTCAGCGGCGCCTTCGCGGCGGAAGGCGACCGCTGGACGTTCCAAGGTGTCCTGACCTTCGACGACGCCATCGCGGTGCTGCGTGCGGCCGATCGCCTGCCGCTGCCGGCGTCCGGCACGGTCGACCTGCGCGCGATGGCGCACGCCGACTCTGCCGCGCTGGCGGTGCTGCTCGCGCTGCGCCGGCGCGCGAAAGCGGAAGGCCGCAAGCTCGCGTTTGCCGGCATGCCGCCGATGCTCGATTCGCTCGCCCGGCTGTACGGGATCGACGCCCTCATCGCGCCGCCGGGACGATGAACGCGGTCGAGGTGATCGGCGTCGCCCGCCGCTTCGGGGCGGTGCAGGCGCTTGCGGGGGTCGACCTCGCGGTCGAGTGCGGCGAGTTCTTCGGCCTGCTCGGGCCGAACGGCGCGGGAAAGACCACGCTCATCTCGATCATCGCGGGGCTGACGCGCGCCGACCGCGGCACGGCGCGCGTGCTCGGCCACGACGTGGTCGCCGACTTCCGCGCCGCGCGGCGCAGCCTGGGCGTGGTGCCCCAGGAGCTCGTGTTCGACCCCTTCTTCTCGGTGCGCGAGACGCTCGAGTTCCAGGCCGGGTACTTCGGCCTTCGCAACCAGTCGGCATGGATCGACGAGATCCTGCACCACCTCGACCTCACGTCGAAGGCGAACGCCAACATGCGCTCGCTCTCGGGTGGCATGAAGCGGCGCGTGCTCGTCGGGCAGGCACTGGTGCACAAGCCGCCTGTGATCGTCCTCGACGAGCCGACCGCCGGCGTCGACGTCGAGCTTCGGCAGAGCCTGTGGCAGTTCATCCGCAAGCTGAATCGCGACGGTCACACGATCATTCTCACGACGCACTACCTCGAGGAAGCCGAGACGCTGTGCAGCCGCATCGCGATGCTGAAGGCGGGCCGCGTGGTGGCGCTCGACTCCACGCACAACCTCCTGTCGCGCTTCGCCGGGCTTACCTGCCGCGTGGCGGCGCCGCGGCTGCCCGAGGCGTGGCGCCCGCGTGTCGTGCGCGAGGAGCGCGGGGTCTACTATGTCGGCCTCGAGTCCTACGGCGAGCTCGAAGGCCTGCTCGCCGCGCTGCGCGCGGAGAGCATCCCGATCGACGAGCTCGCGCTCGAGGAGACCGACCTCGAGCAAGTATTCCTCAGGATCATGCGCGAGGAGGCGGCGGCATGAGGGCGCCGGGCTGCTCCCAAGCGCGATTGACCCCGGAGCGCCTGGCGCGGAGGGCGGTCCAATGACCGACACTCAAGGGGTTTCGAGCTTCGCCGCGGAAACCCCCCGCCCGGGTTGGGTTACGCTCTTCCACAAGGAGCTGCTGCGCTTCTGGAAGGTGAGCTTCCAGACCATTGCAGCGCCCATCCTCACGTCGCTTTTGTACCTGCTCATCTTCTCGCATGTGCTCGAGGGGCGCGTGTCGGTGTACGACGGCAAAGTCGCCTACACCGCGTTCCTCGTGCCGGGTCTCGTCATGATGTCCGTGCTGCAGAACGCGTTCGCGAATTCCTCCTCGTCCGTCATTCAGTCGAAGATCACGGGCAACCTGATCTTCGTGCTGCTGCCGCCGCTGTCCGCCGGGGACCTCTTCGCCGCGTACGTGCTCGGCGCCATCGTGCGCGGCCTCGTCGTCGGCCTGGGCGTGTTCGCAGTCACGCTGGTGTTCGCGCCCTCGCTCATCCTCATGCCGCACCCGCTGTGGGCACTCCTGTTCGCGCTGCTCGGCAGCGCGATCCTCGCGATCCTGGGCTTGCTTGCCGGGATGTCGGCGGACAAGTTCGACCAGCTCGCGGCGTTCCAGAACTTCATCATCGTGCCGCTCACGTTCTTGTCGGGGGTGTTCTATTCGATCCACTCGCTCCCCGCCTTCTGGCAGGGGCTTTCGCATGCCAATCCCTTCTTTTATATGATCGATGGTTTCCGCTACGGGTTCTTCGGCGTGTCGGACATCTCGCCGTTCGTGAGCTTCGGCATCGTCGGCGCCGCGGCCGTGGCGCTGGCGTGGCTCACGCTTTCGTTGCTCGCCCGCGGGTGGAAGCTGCGTAACTAGGCGAC
>DATJXV010000109.1:0-12096 GCA_035499955.1 Casimicrobiaceae bacterium | reverse complement strand
TGACGACCACGCCTTCCGTCTGCAGCGACAGTCCCGGGGCGATCGCGGCGAGCGGCACCACGCGCGTGTGGTCCTCGTAGCGAAGCGGCAGGTGCAGCACCAGATCTTCCGCGCGCGCGACGCCGAGGCGCGCGAGCTGGTCGGACAGCCCACGCCCGGCGGGCTTGCCCTCCTTCTTGTCCTTGCGCGCGGCCATGCGCGGCACGCAAGGCGCTACGGCAGGACGACCGTGCCTTCGACCTCGATCAGCGCACCGCGCGGCAGCGCGGCGACCTGGAACGTCGAGCGCGCGGGGTAAGGCTTCGCGAAGTAACCCGCCATGATCTCGTTCACCTTCGCGAAATCGGCGAGGTTCACCATGAGGATCGACACCCTGACCACGTCGTCCAGCGTCCCGCCCGCCGCGGCAGTCACCGCCCGCATGTTGCGGAATACCTGGTGCGTCTGCGCTTCGATGCCCTCGACCATGTTCATCGTGGCCGGATCGAGGCCGATCTGGCCGCACAGGTAGAGCGTCTTGCCGGCGCGTATCGCCTGGGAATACGGGCCGATCGCGGCCGGCGCATCGGCCGTGTGAATGGCGTCCTTGGTCATGTCGCGGATCTCTGGACCTTCAACGGCAGTACTTTAGCACCCGAGACCTCGACCGTTTCCACCGGATTCCCGGCCGCGATCCACGCGTCGATCCCACCGAGCAGCGGCCGCACGCGCTTGAAGCCATGCTGCTTGAGCGCCTTCGCCACCTTCGCGGCGGTGTACTCGTTGGGGCACGCGCAGTAGACGATCACTTCGCTTTCCGGCTCGACCGCGACCAGATCGACTCGGATGTTCTTGGGGTCGACCGTGATCGCGCCGGGGATGCGGCCGGTCATCGCCTGCGACATCGGCGAGCGCACGTCGATCACCGTGCCGACGCGGCGAGACTTCATGAGATCGGACAGCTCCTCCACGGTCAGGCGATCCATGCGCAGCTGCCAGATGAAGAGCTCGCGCTGCCACCACTTCGCGGCAAGGTAGAGCAGGAAGGCACCGGCGATGATCCACAGGCCGATCCGGCCCAGCGTGTTGAACACGTCGAGCACCTGGTTGATCGCGTTGCTGAACACGTAGCCGAGGCCGATCGCGAGGCCCGACCAGAGCGCCGCGCCGATCGCGTCGAAGACCACGAATTTCCACACCGGCAGCCGAACCACGCCGGCCATCGAAGTTGCAACCGAAGCGAAGCCGGGAATGAACTTGGCTACCGCGAGCGAGCGGGCGCCCCAGCGCGCGAAGATCGATTCGGTCTGGCGCACGCAGGAGTCGGGCGAGAGCGAGATGCGGCAGATCGTCTTCAGCACCCCGCTGCCGTACCTGCGGCCGGTGGCGTACCACACGAGGTCGGCGATCAGCGCGGCTGCGACGGCGGTGGCGACCAGCATCGGCAGCGAGGCGCCGCCGCGCGTGGCGAGCGCGCCGGTGATGATCAGCGTCGGGTATGCGGGTACAGGCAGTCCGGCTTGCAGGAGCAGGACGTTGAAGAACACGAACGCCAGCCCGTACTGCTGGATGAGAGCGAGCAATGTCTCCATGCCTTTGAGGCTCCCGAGAGTCTGGGCAACGTAATTGGGTACGGCCGCGCCGAACCCAACCCCACGCATAGTCGGGGAAATGGCGCTCAGTTTACGGCCGAACCCCCTTCCGGCTATAATCTTGCCCCTCGTGGGGACGTAGCTCAGCTGGGAGAGCGTCGCGTTCGCAATGCGAAGGTCGGGAGTTCGATCCTCCTCGTCTCCACCACCGGAAACTCCTGACTGGAAATGCCGGCGCCGGGAAGCGCGCCGGCATTTTTGTTTCTTGGCCCCCGGGCCGCCTCCCGGTTGCGCCGGCGGCTCCACGGAGTAGATTGGCGTACCGCCGCGCTTGCGCCCGGTGCGCCCATTGCCGTGACGGCCGCCCCTCAATTCGAAACGTACGATCCGACCCGGATCGCGCCATGACGACGGTATTGCGCTTCGGCCGTGTGGAGATCGCGCCGGCGGTGCGCCGGGTGCGTGTCGACGGTCGGGAGGTGCCGCTCGGGGGCCGCGCCTTCGACGTCCTGGCGGCGCTGGTCGAGCGGCGCGATCGCATCGTGACGAAGGACGAGCTTCTCGCCGCGGCGTGGCCCGACGTCATCGTCGAGGATAACAACCTGCAGGTGCAGATCTCCGCGCTGCGGCGTGCGCTCGGGCACGACGCGATCGCGACCATTGCCGGTCGAGGCTACCTTCTGCGGCTCGAGCCCGATCGCACGGCGCCTTCCGCGGACGCTGCCGTCGGCCTGCCTGCGCCCGTGACCTCGCTCGTGGGCCGGGAGGCCGAGCTCGCCGAGCTCGCCGGAATGCTCGAGCATCGCCGGCTGGTCACGCTGGTGGGCGTCGGCGGCATCGGCAAGACGAGCCTCGCGCTGGCGCTGGCGCGCAGCGCCGCGGGGCGCTATCGCGACGGCGCCTGGTTCGCGGACCTGTCGCAGCTGGCCGATCCGCAACTCGTGCCTGCGTCCGTCGCTTCGGTGCTCGGCGTCGAGGACGTGCCCGGCACGCCGCCGCTCGAGCTCATCCGCCACCACGTCGCTCCCCGGCAGCCCCTGCTGGTGCTCGACAACTGCGAGCACCTGCTGCGCGCCTGCGGCGAGCTCGCCCACGCCCTGCTGCAGGCCGCGCCGGAGATCGTCCTCGTGGCGACCAGCCGCGAGCCGCTGCATATCGCCGGGGAGGCTACGTTCCACGTGCCCACACTGCGCACGCCCGACGCCCGCCAGCCGATGGCCGCGGAAGCACTGCGCGAGTTCGCCGCCGTCCGGGTCTTCCTCGATCGCGCAGTGGCGGCCCACGCGGGTTTCGCGCTGGCTCCCGACAATGCGGACGCGGTCGCGCAGATCTGCCGGGACGTCGACGGCATCCCGCTTGCGCTCGAGCTTGCCGCGGCGCGGGTGCGCACCGTGCCGGTATCCGCCATCGCGCAACGCCTCGCGGACCGCTTTCGCGTGCTCAAGAGCAGCGATCCCACCGCACTTCCGCGGCACCAGACGCTGCGCGCCACGCTCGACTGGAGCTACGAGCTGCTCTCCCGACCGGAGCAAACGCTGCTGCGTCGCCTGTCGGCGTGCGCCGGCGGCTTCACGCTGGACGCCGCCGAAGCGATCGGCGAAGGCATCGATGAAGGCGAGGAGGACGTGCTCGACCTCCTGGGCCACCTCGTCGACAAGTCGCTCGTCGTCATCGACGCGCGCAGCGAGCGGTATCGACTGCTCGAGACGGTGCGCCAATACGCCCTCGAGCGTCTGGCGCAAGCCGGGGAAGAATCGGCCGCTCGCGCCTCGCACCTGCGCTATTTCGCGCAGCTTGCGCGAAGCGCGACCGACGACGAGCTCAGCGGCCTGCGCCAGCCCGAGTGGCAGCTTCGGTTCGAGCACGAGCGCGACAACTTCCTCGCGATGCATGCGCATGGCCGCGACGCGGAGGACGGCGCCGCGGCCTGCCTCGCGCTCGCCGGCATGTTCCGCTGGCTCCCGCTCACCCAGCACGCGCACTGGCATGCCGTCTGCGAGGAAGCGCTCGCGCATCCCGGCGCGCAGGAGGCGACCCCCGCACGATCACGGGCACTCGTCGCGGCTTGCTTCCTGAGCAATGTCATCGGCCGCTTCGACGAGGCGCGCAGATTCGCCGAGGAGGCGCTCGCCATCGCCGAGCGTACGGGCAACGTACGGAGCCGTTTTGATGCGCACCGCGAGCTGGGCAATGTACTGCTCGCGCTGCGCCCGCCGGACGCGCTGGCTCACGCCCGTGCGGCGTACGCCTTCGCCCGCGCCAACGGCGGCGATCAATGGATCGCGCATGGAGCCACTACGATGGGCGAGGCCTACGCCGCGCAGGGACGCTACGATCTCGCGGAGCCCTACTACGCCGAGTCTCTCGAGCGCGGGCGTGGAAGCATCGGCCCCGGCGACGTCGCCGTCGCGCTCTTCAACCTCGTCCTTTGCGCTGCGGCGCGCGGGGCCGTCGGCAAGGGCGTTGCGCATCTGCGCGAGGCCATCCCGCTCGGCGACGCGGCGCGAGCGACGCGGCACGCGATCGCCGTGGTGCACTCCTGCGGCATGCTGGCCGCACTTCGTGGCGACGGCGTGCCTGCCGCGCGCCTGCTCGGCGCATCGGCTGCGGTGAGCGAACGGCACGCGCTGCCCCTCGAGGCCTCGGTCGCGACGGTGACGGACATTGCAGTCGAACGCGCTCGAGCGCTCCTCGACCCCGCGGCGTTCGGTGCCACTTGGGCGGCAGGGCGCGCGCTGGAAATCGATGCGGCCTTCGCCGAAGCGTGCGCATGGCTCGACGGGATTCCCGCATGAGCGACGTCCGGAGCGGCACGGCGGGCGCCGCGGAAACGGGCGGGCGGCTGCACCGCAAGCTCTCCTCGCTCGGCGTGCTGCTCCTCACGCTGTCGTGCCTGTCGCCGGCGCTCAGCGTCTATGGCGTGGGCGCCGACGTGCTGAAGACCGCGGGCACCGCCGCGGCGTGGCTGTTCCCGCTCGGTGTGGGTGTCGCCGCGATATGGGGCATGGTGTACGCGGAGCTCGGGTCCGCCTTTCCCTACGCCGGGGGCGACTACGTGGGCGTGGGCACGATTCTCGGTCCCTGGGCAGGCTTCGCCAGCTTGACGCTGTGGACGCTCATCGCGGGACCGTCGCTGGCATTCACGGCCACGATTACCGCGGACTACGTCGGCGAGCTCGCTCCCGCCCTTCCACACACCGCAGTCACCTTCGGCTCGCTGGGCGCCGCGCTCGTCGTCGCGCTGCTTGCCGTGCGCGCGAGCGCGATCGTCACGGGCGTCTTCCTCGCCATCGAGCTGGCCGCCGTGCTCGCGCTCGTCGTCGCGGGATTCGCGCATCCCGTCCGCGGCATCGGCCAGATCGTGGCGAGCCCCGTGGCGCTCGATGCAACGGGCGTGCTGGCACCGGTCGGACTCGGCGCGATCGCCCTGGGTGCGGTCAACGCGGCCTTCGCGACCTGCGGCGGCAACCAGGCCATCGGGTTCGGCGAGGAGCTGCACGACCCGCACCGGAACATGGGCAACGTGCTGCTGCTGGCGGCCTTGGGCGGCGCGCTCGCGACGGCGCTTCCCGTCGTCGCGCTCGTGGTCGGCACGCACGACCTCGTCGCGGTGCTGGGAAGCCCCGCGCCCTTCAGCGCGTTCGTGGCCTCGGCGGCAGGTCCCACGGCAAGCCGCGCGCTGAGCGCCGCGGTGGCGCTCGCCGTGTTCAACGCGATGATCGCCGGCATCATGTTCTGCGCGCGCCTGTTCTTCAGCCTGGGCCGCGACGACATCTTCCATCCGGACGTCAACCGCCTGCTCGCCCGCGTAGAAGGAAGGTCGGGCGCGCCAAGGCCCGCAACGCTGGTTGTCGGAGCCGTCTCTGCCGCGTGCTGCCTGCTCGACTCGCACACCCTGGTCGTGTTCATCGGCGGATCCCTGCCCTACATCCTCGCGCTCGCGTCGCTCTCGGTGCTGGTCGGGCGCCGAAGGCGCATGACCGGTGGCCCCGCGCACTGGCGATCGCCGCTCTATCCGCTTGCGCCTGCACTGGGGCTTTGCATCGCCACGGCGCTGTTCGTCGCCGACCTGCTCGACGCCGACGTGGGTCGACCCAGCACGCTGATCCTCGGCGGCGCCATCGCGGTGGCGCTCCTGTGGCATCGCTTCGTAGTCAGCCGGCGACCCGGCGGCTGGGCGCCTCGGCTCGTACACGATCCCCGAGCCGCCGACTAGGACAGAGACAAGAAGCCCGCCGGGCGGCGGGCTTCGCGACGCGGGAAAGAGGGCAGCGCTAGTTGGCGGCCGTCCGGGCGAGTGTGGCGCCCTGCGGCAAGGGCTTCGCAGCGGATTTCTGCTTGGCCGGCGCCTTCTTGGTGGTCACGGTGAGCGGCGTCGTCTTGTCGGCGGCGACCGCTACGGGCTTCTCGGGGGTCTTCGTCGCGATCGCGACTCCATCGTCGAGCATCGCCGAATCGTCGCAGGCGAACGCCATGCCGCTTGCGAGCGCCCCGGCGAGCGCGAGAGCGGAAAGCATCTTCATCGGGAACTCCTTCACGAAACGGAACCGCGCAGCGATCGTGCGCCCGCGACGCGTCGCCGTCAAGACGGCTTGTCGCAACGATAGGCACGTGCGGTCGCCTGGCCCGTATTGAGAATGCCCTGGGTGTCGGAGGTCAGGAAGACGACGTGGGTCGCGCCCATCGCCGCGGCTTTCTCGCGCGCGCCGTTCATGGCGTTCTGGACGCGAATGTCGTCAGCGAGGCCGAACAGGCTGCGGGCGCTCACGGTGCCCAGCAGCTTGCAGTCGCGGTTGACGGTCGCCGGGTCGCCATCCTGCACGCTTGCCGCTGCGGAAGACGGCGTGGCAGGCGACGACCCGCAGCCGGCAAGCACGAGCACGGCAAGCGCAGCGTGCAATGCGCTTTTCATGCCGCGATTGTAAACGGCCCGCAAGACGCGGACTGGAGACAGGCGAATCGGCGTTTGGCTGACAACGCCGCGCGGCGTGCGCCGCTTTCCGCGCGTGGGCCGTCTTCCTAGGATGGATCGTCAGAAGTCCAGGAAAGAGGATGGTCATGGTCAAGACAGTGGTCGGATCGTTCGACAGCATTGCGCAGGCCGCGGGCGCGGCGCGCGCCCTCCGAGCCGCGGGCTTCATGGAGAACGACGTCAGCGTCGTCGCGAACAACGCCCAACGGGCTGTCGCCCGGGAAGGCGACGCAACGACCGGGGAGGCGGCCTCGGACGACAAGGCAAGCGGCGCTGCGAAGGGCATCGTGGCCGGCGGCGCGCTGGGCGGCGTGGCCGGGCTGGCGGCGAGCCTCATGGGACTCGCGATCCCGGGCATCGGACCGATTCTCGCGGCGGGACCCGTGGCGGCCGCGCTCGCGGGTGCCGGCGCCGGCGCCGTGGCGGGCGGCCTGATCGGCAGCCTCACCGATCTCGGCGTCTCCGACACTCACGCCGAGTACTACGCCGAGGCGGTGCGCCGTGGCGGTGCGCTCGTCACCGTCAAGGTCGATCAGTCGCGTGTCCAGGAAGCCGAGCAGATCATCAAGGCCCACGATGCGTTCGACATCGAGGCGCGCGCCTCGCAGTGGATGGCCGCGGGCTGGGTCGGCTACAACCCCAACGGCGAGCCCTACACGTTCGAGGAGATCGAGCGCAATCGCACGCGGTGGACCGCGGCGCAGAGGCCTCGCTCGGCACGATCCTGACAAGAGGGAGGCGGGCGCGCTGCGCGCACCCGCGTCCAATCAGAAGCTCTAATCCGGAATGTTCGCAAGGAGCGTCGCCATGTCCTCCGCGTGCTCCTCTTCCTTCGCCAGGATCTCCTCCACGATCCTGCGCGTGGTTGGATCCCTGCCGCGCAGCCACTCCACGATCTCTCGGTAGGTCTCGATCGCTATGCGCTCCGCCACGAGATCCTCGCGGATCATGTCGCGCAGCGCGGTGCCCGCCATGTACTCGGAGCGGCTGCGCGATGCGAGCCCCGCGGGGTCGAAGTCGGGCTCGCCGCCGAGCTGCACGATGCGTTGCGCGATCTCGTCGGCATGGGCCTGTTCCTCGCCGGCATGCTGGAGGAACTCCTCCTTGACCGACTCGGAGTGGATGCCCTGCGCCATGAAGTAGTGGCGCTTGTAGCGCAGGACGCACACGATCTCGGTGGCGAGCGCATCGTTCAGGACCTGGCACACGGCTTTGGCGTCGCTGCCGTAGCCCGGTGTGATCGCGCCCTCCTCGATGTGCTCGCGCGCGCGTTGCCGAAGGGTGGCGACGTCGGACAGGAACGCGCCGGTTGCGGAAGGGTTCTTGCTCTCATCAGGCATGGGTAAAGCTCCGTCGTAGGGTTCGAAGACGGCGGGGCGGGTCCCGCGCCGCTTTGATCATTTGCGTGCGAGCGACATGAGGAAGGTGACGATCGCGACGACAAGAAACGCGAAGAACAGGATCTTGGCGATGCCCGCGGCGCCGGCGGCGATGCCGCCGAAGCCGAACAGCGCGGCGATCAACGCGACCACGAAAAATACGATGGCGTAATACAGCATGGGGATCTCCAGCGAGAGTTGATTGGATGTGTGCAGCGGCAACGCGCTGCCGCCATCCCGACTCGCACGTCGCGTGCCACTGCCGCTACGGGCGTTCGCTTCGTCGATTCAACGCCTTGCAGCGGCGATGCAAGATCGGCGTGGGCAATCTTCCACGCCGCGTTGCAAGTTGTCGCGCGGCGGTCGGCGATTTCCTACGCGAGCATCCGGCGCGCACGGATAGGGCGCGAGCCGCCGGGGGGCACTACGCTCGGCCCGCCCGTCGTCAGCGAGGAACCGGCCAAAAAAGACGCCGCGTTGCCGCGGCGTCCAAGCCCGCTCCTGAGCTTCACGGAGCGGAGGGGAGAGATCGGGGCGCTCGTCGCCCCAGCAAGCATTGTGGCACGTCGCCGCCGAATGCAAAGTAGGCCAAACCCCCACAGCGTGTAGGACGAGCGCCGACAGACGCCGCCTCCGGCGCGCGCGAGGGTTGCGGTATATAGTCTTCGTCCGAGGTTCCGATCAAGACCCCATCCGTGAAATCGGTACTCCCCACCCGGATCGTCCTTCCGCTCGTACTCGGGATCGTCGTGTCGCT
Organism: Casimicrobiaceae bacterium; assembly: GCA_035499955.1. Classification (GTDB taxonomy): domain Bacteria; phylum Pseudomonadota; class Gammaproteobacteria; order Burkholderiales; family Casimicrobiaceae; genus VBCG01. The sequence continues at coordinate 3,417 of DATJXV010000109.1, read as the reverse complement.
CGCGATCGCCGTGTACGCCGAGCTTGGCTACCGGCGGCTCGAGCAGGCCAACCGCCAGATGGCGGTGGCCCTGGAGATGCAGTCGACCCTGCACGAGTCGCTCGCCCTCGTCGTCGACGCGGAAACGGGGCAGCGCGGCTACCTGCTCACGGGCAAGGAGGAGTACCTCGCACCGTACAAGGCGGCGGTACCCAAGGTCGATGGCGCCTTGAATCGCCTGCGCGAGCAGCTCGTGCAGAACGGCACCGTCGCGCAGCGCGATGCGCTCGGCCGCCTCAACAGCCTCGTCGGCAAGAAGCTCTCCGAGCTCGAGGTGGCCATCGCGCTCTACAAGAAGGACGGCGCGCAGGCGGCGCAGGCGTTGCTCGACACGGGCATCGGCCGGCGCGCGATGGACGACATCCGCGCCGAAGTCGACGGCATGGCTGCGGCCCAGCGAAAGCAGCTCGACGAGGCGACTTCGCGGTGGGCCACCGACATCGCCTTCGCACGCCTCGGCATGCAGATCATGACGGCGTTCACCGTCGCGCTGCTGCTCGTCGTTTGGTTCCTCGCGCGGCGGGACGCGCAACAGCGCGAAGCGCGCCGGCGCACGGCGGTGGAGGACAAGCGGCGCCTCGAAGCCGAGGTCGAGGATCGCACCGCGGAGCTCTCCGAGCTTTCGAGCTACCTGCAGAAGGTGCGCGAGGACGAGAAATCGAAGCTCGCGCGCGACATCCACGACGAGCTGGGCGGCATCCTCGTCAGCGCCAAGATGGACGTGGCGTGGGTCGAGGAGCGCATCAGGAAGAAGGACGGCGAGTCGTCGGCCAAGCTCGAGCGGGCTCTGCAAGCCCTCGACGACGGCGTGCAGATCAAGCGGCGCATCATCGAGGAGCTGCGGCCCACGCTGCTCGACAACCTGGGGCTCGCCGCCGCGCTCGACTGGCAAGCGCACGAGATCTGCGACCGCGCCGGGATCGCGTGCACCATCGCCACGCCCAGCGACGACAGCATCATCGCACCGCAGGTGTCGATCGCGCTCTACCGCATCCTGCAGGAAGCGCTCACCAACATCGTGAAATACGCCAAGGCGAAGAAAGTGAACGTCGATCTCGGCCTCACCAGCCACGACGTCACGCTGCTGATCGAGGACGACGGCGTCGGTATCCCGGAGGATGCGCAGAACAACCTGCTGTCTCACGGCATCATCGGGATGCGGCAGCGCGTACGCGCGCTGCACGGGGAATTCGCGATCGGCCGCCGGCCCGAAGGCGGGACGATGATCGAGGTGAACATCCCGCTCGGCAAGCAGCACGAGCCGGCGCGTGAGCCCGCGCCGGAGATCGCCTAGGAACCGGGGCGCCTCAGCTGGGCGCGCGTCACGCCGCCGTGGATACCGCGAGCTCGGTGCGTACCGGGTGCACGTAGCCGCGGGCGGGGTCGTCGACCACGTCGAACGCGACCACCGGCATGGCCGTCCGCACGGGGCCGAAGATGGTCGCGAACGAGACGTCGGCCGCGTCGCGCCCCGTGCCGATGCGAATGAGCCCCGTGATGGGCGAGATTCCCGTTGCGTCGAAAAGATACCAGCGCCCGCCGATCATCGTCTCGACGTAGGCATGGAAGTCCGGCGGTCCGAGCGCAGGGTCGGCGCCGTAGTCCACACCCGTCACGAACCGCGCCGGATAATTGAGGGCGCGGCAAAACGCGATCATCGTGTGCGCGAAATCGCGGCAGACACCGCAGCCGTCGCGCAGCGTGTCGACGGCGGTCGTCCCGCCGTGGGACGCGCCGATCTTGAACTTGATGTTCTCGCGCACCCAGTCGCGCACCGCGCGCACCTGGCCGTAGCCGCGCGGGCGGCCGCCGAACAGGTCCCACGCGCGCTGCTGCACGACGTCCGACGGGCAGTAGCGGCTGGGATACAGATAGCGCAGCGAGTGCACGGGAAGCTCGGACGGGCTTTCGGCTCGCACGTGCGCCGGGTCGACGATGTGGTGCGACACCTCGACGGTCCCGGCGTAGTGGACGTCGATCACGCCGACCTCGGCGCTGAACGCGGCGATACGATTGCCGGTGGCAGGATCGGCTTCGATCGTCGACGAATGCGCCGGCGTGATCGCGAAATCCTCCTGCACCAGGCGCTGGCGCGCGGTGCTTGCCGCGTGGACGTTGAGCAGGAAGTCGGCCTTGCCGGCAAGCTCGTAGTGCAGTTCGACGCTGTAGCGAAGCCGCACCCGGCTTCCGGTCGTCTCTTGGGGATTGAATCGCATGCGTTTGTCAGGCGGAAAAAAGGGAGGCCGTTACGGAGCGGACCCGCGCCGGATCAAGCCGATGACGAGCGAAACCAGAAACAGCACGAGGAAGATGAAGAAGAGGACTTCCGCGATTCCGGCCGCGCCGGCGGCAATGCCGCCGAACCCGAAGAGGGCGGCGACCAGGGCAACCCCAAACAAGATGGCGGCGTAATGGAGCATAACAAGTCCCTTCTATCGAACGTGCGTTCAGCGCAACTTGGGGGTCCGGGGGCGCCCTCGCAGCGGGCGGGCGGGTCGTCCGCGCCGAGCGGTTCGCGTAGGGCGGCGCGACGACGCAACTGTGCCCGCGGCGACGCCGGCGCCGGATCGGCGCCGCACGGATTCCGGTTTCGGACGCTGCCGCATCGGACACGAAGCGCCGCGAATCAGGCTGCAAAAAAGCAGGCCGGGCGACAGCGACGCAACCCGGCCTGCGAGGCCCGGTGCTGCAGGTAGAGGTTTCTGCGATGCACAGGCGAGGGAGCGGTCGGCGGCCCGGAGCGGCCGCCGCATTGCCCGGACTACGATTTGCCGTATTTCGCCCTCGCGTCGCGCACGCAGGCGTCCTTCGCTGAGCCGGCGAGCGAGTCGCACTTCTCGTGCGCGACCTTGTAATCGGCGTCGCGCTTGTCTTCCGCGGCGTCCCTCTTGGCGTCCGCGGTCTTCTTCATCGCGTCGTCGCTCGCGTCGGCGGCCACGCGGTCGACTTTGGCGTCGGCCTTGGCTTTGGTGTAGTTCGCCTCGGCTACCTTGCGGCACACGTCCTTACGGTTGCCGGCCAGATCGTCGCACTTCTCCTTCGCGACGTCGTACTCGGCCTGCGCGTGGGCGAGGCGCGCGTTCTCACGCGCCTTCGGCGTGTTCTCGTACGCGGCCTCGGCCTCGGCCTTGGCGATCTTCTCCTTGCCTTTGGCCTCCTCCACGCAGACGTCCTTCGCGTTGCCCGAAAGCGACTCGCACGCGTCCTGGTCCGCCTTGTACCGGTCCCCGGCGCTCTTGATCGCCTGGTCGCGCGCCTCCTTGCTCATCGCAGGCGGCGCCGACATCGGCGACGCGGCGGCCGACGCGCCGGTCGCGAGGCACAGCCCCGCCGCGGCGACAAGCGCCATGGTGGTTCTCGCTATCTCCATCGTGTCCT
>DATJXV010000108.1:0-5626 GCA_035499955.1 Casimicrobiaceae bacterium | reverse complement strand
GAGCGGCCTGATCAGCATCCAGAACGTCGGGATGACGCAGGCCGACGGCACGCAGATCGTCGGCGTCATTGGCATGCAGGAAATCCCGGGAGCCAAGCCCGCGGCGCTGCTCAACAAATTCACCGGCATCGGCGACCGGCTGTCGTGGAGGCTGCTGGGCGGCCAGTAACCTGACCGGACTCCAAGCGCCAGGGCGGTCCAGGGCGGTCTCGCGCGCGAGGGACCGCCGGAATCGCCGCGCGGCCGGTCGTTCCTCGGCCGCGCGATACTTCGTCATGGCCGCTTCGACACGCTATCTCGGCTCGCAGACCTTCCTGTGGGCGCTGGGGGCGTCGCTCGCCGTGCACGCCGTGGTCGTCGTCGCCACGCTCTCGCACGGCCAGCGCGGCCAGACCGCACTCGCGCCCCAGGAGCTTCAGGCGGAGCTACGGCCCGCGCAGTCGAGCGCGGCGGAGCCCGAGCCCGACCTGCCTTCGTCGCCCGCGGCGGTGCTGGCCGTTCCGGCTGCGGGACCTGCTCCCCCGCTGGTAGCGCCTCGCGCCGCGCCCGAGCCTTCGCCCGCGCAACCCGTGGCGAAGAAGGCGCGCAGCCGCGGCACGGCGGCACTCGACGTCCTGGCGGAGCCCCTGGCCGACAGGACGCGTCTCGGCGAGTACTACGACCGCCAGCTCACGGAGTTCCCGGTCGAGATCGACCGCCCCGTGCGCGTGGCGGACAGGATCGTCGCGCGCTATCCGCGCGCGGCGCTGCAGGAGGGCCGCGAGGATTCGGTTGCGGTGTGGGTGATCGTCGGCCCGGACGGCAGCGCCGAGCAGATCCAGGTCCTCGACGGCACGCCCGAGTTCGCGGACGAGGTCGTCGCCGCGGTCCAGTCCGCGCGCTTCCTCCCCGCGGAGAACAACCTGAAGCCGATCCGCTTCCCGATCGCGCTGCAGTTCGACTTCCGCACCGCCACGCGCGAGACCGCGGTGGCCGCCACGCCCAAGCCTTAGCCCAAATTCGGCATGTGGAACCCCGGCGCGGCGCTTCCGTCGTCAGGCCAGCGCGTCGTGAGCGTCTTGCCCCGCGTGTAGAAACGCACGCCGTCCATGCCGTGCACGTTGAGGTCGCCGAAGAGCGACGCGCGCCAGCCGCCGAAGCTGAAGAACGACATCGGCACCGGGATCGGCACGTTCACGCCCACCATGCCCACTTCCACGTCCTGCTGGAAGCGCCGTGCCGCGTGCCCCGAGCGGGTGAAGATCGCGGTGCCGTTGGCGTACGGATTGGCGTTGATGAGCGAGATGGCCTCGGTCAGCGAGTCGACCCGCACGACCGACAGCACGGGGCCGAAGATCTCGTCCTTGTAGATCGCCATCGCCGGCGTGACGTGATCGAACAGCGTGGGACCGACGAAGAAGCCGTCCCCCGGGACGCCCGGGGTGCGGCCGTCCACGACGAGTGCAGCACCCGCCGCGACGCCGCCGTCGATGTAGCCCTTGATGCGGTCGCGCGCGGCGGACGTGATCACGGGGCCCATTTCGACATTCGCGGCGTCACCGGGCCCGACGGTCACCCGGCGCGCGCGCTCGGCGAGCTTTCCCACCAGGGGATCGCCCGCCTCGCCGACCGCGACGACCGCCGAGATCGCCATGCAGCGCTCGCCGGCGGAGCCGTAGCCTGCGCCCACGATCGCCTCGGCGGCGAACGCAAGATCCGCGTCGGGCAGGACCACCGCATGGTTCTTGGCGCCGCCGAGCGCCTGCACGCGCTTGCCGTTCGCAGCGCCCGTCTCGTAGATGTACTTCGCGATCGGCGTCGACCCGACGAACGACACCGCCTTCACCGTCGGGTGCGCGAGGAGCGCATCGACTGCCTCCTTGTCGCCGTGCACGACGTTGTACACGCCGTCCGGCAGCCCGGCCTCCTTGAGAAGCTCGCCCATGCGGATCGACAGCGTAGGGTCGCGCTCGGAGGGCTTCAGCACGAACGTGTTGCCGCACGCGATGGCAACCGGGTACATCCACATCGGCACCATCGCGGGAAAGTTGAACGGCGTGATGCCCGCGCATACGCCGAGTGGCTGGCGCAGCGAGTAGCTGTCGACGTCGGTGCCCACGTTCTCGCTGAACTCGCCCTTCAGAAGATGCGGGATGCCGGTCGCGAACTCGACCACTTCGATGCCGCGGGTGACCTCGCCCTCGGCGTCGGCGAGCGTCTTGCCGTGCTCCTGCGTGACGATCTTCGCGAGCTCCTTGCGGTGCGCCTCCATGAGATCGCGAAAGCGCATGAGGATGCGCGCGCGGCGCAGCGGCGGGAACGCTCGCCAGGTCGGGAACGCCGCGGCCGCCGCGGAAACCGCGGCGTCGACGTCGGCGGCGTCCCCCAGCGGCACGTGGCGAACCACTTCGCCGGTCGCGGGATTGGTCACTTCGCCATAGCGTTTGGTGTGCGCCGCGACGGCCTTGCCGCCGATCCACAGCGGCAGGCGCTCGAGCGTGGTCAGGTCCATGGCCCCTCCTCGATTCGAATCCGTCATTCTACGACGGGCCGAAAGTTGCCGCCGTTCGCGACCCCGCCCGCGCGACCCGTCGCACGCGCCGTGGACGCGACCGGGCGCGGGGCTACACTCCGGGGATGCCGCAAGACGCGCCCTCGCCCCTGCCGGAATCCGCGCTGTCCCGCACGGCCGTCGCGTCCTGGATCGCCGCCGTCGCGTTGCTGGTGCTGGTCCTCTTCGTGCATTTGCTGCCCGCGCTGTTCGCGGGCTTGCTCGTCTACGAGCTCGTGCATCTTGCGACGCCGGCGCTGTCGCGGCACCTGTCGAGCGACCGCGCCAAGGTCGTGGTCGTCGCCGTGCTCGCCACGGTCGTCGTGGGCGCGGTGGCGGCGGCGACCTTCGCGCTCATCGTCTTCATCCAGAACGACCCGGACCGTCCGGCGGTACTGCTCGCGCAATTCGCGGACATGGTGCTCCGGGCGAAGGCGACGTTGCCGGACTGGCTCGCCGATATGCTGCCCGGCAGTCCGGAGGAGCTCAACCAGAGCCTTGCCGACTGGGCGCGAGCCCATGTCGCGGACTTCGAGCTCGCCGGGCGCGAGACCGGTCGCGCGTTCGTCTATGCGGTGCTGGGGATGGTCGTGGGCGGGATGGTCGCGCTCGAAGGCGAGATCGGGGGCCTGCCGTTGGGTCCGTTCGCGCGCGAGCTCGCGCGGCGCGCGGCGAACCTGGGAAGCGCTTTCCGCCGCGTGGTGTTCGCCCAGGTGCGCATCTCGCTCATCAACACCACATTCACGGCCCTCTACCTGGGCGTGCTCCTGCCGCTCTTCGGCGTGGAGCTGCCGTTTCGCAAGACGCTCGTGGTCGTCACGTTCGTCGCCGGGTTGCTGCCCGTGCTCGGCAACCTCATCTCGAACGGCTTCATTGTGATCGCGAGCCTGTCGCATTCCGGCGAAGTGGCGTTGGCTTCGCTCGCATTCCTCGTGGTGATCCACAAGCTCGAGTATTTCCTCAACGCCAGGATCATCGGGCGCCGCATCAACGCGCACGCGTGGGAGCTTCTGTGCGCGATGCTGGTCATGGAGGCGACCTTCGGCCTTCCGGGCGTGGTGGCCGCGCCGATCTATTACTGCTTCCTGAAAGACGAGCTGGCGGCGCGGGGCCTGATCTAGCGGCCTGCGTCCTAGTCCCGCAAAATCGTTGCATAACGCCGCGTCGTGGCCGCCCTTCGGTTCGACAGCGCGCGCAAGAAAAGTGCTCACGAACCTGGGTCGCGGTCGCGCCGCGTTGCGCAGGAACTTGTGCAGGCGGGCGCTGCCGAATTTCGTTCGGCGCGGCAAAGGCAGACTGAGGGTTCCCACGCATGCGAACCCGATTCAATTCCACGTACCGAACCGGCCGCACCGTCCGCTGTCGAAGACTCCGTGGTGTAGAGACCGCAATCGAAGCGCTTCTTGTAGGAGTCTCGTCGACATGAAATTACATCGTTTGAGTCTGATCGCATGCCTCGGTGTCTCGCTTGGGCTGGCAACAGCCGCGCGGGCGATCAGCGATATCCCGGCGCAGCGCACTCACGGATCCGTCACTTACGTGAGCGGCGGTATCGGCTCGGATGAGGCAGACGAAATGAAAAGCCTCGCCGTGCAATATCCGCTCGACCTCGTATTCCTCCAAAACGCGGAATACCTTGCCGACGTGCAGGTGAGGATCACGGATGCAGAAGGCGACGTCCTGCTCGACACGCGCTCGGAAGGTCCCTATCTGCTCGCAGCACTTCCCGACGGCCGCTACACGATCATCGCGGAATGTGCGGGAACGAGCGAGACGCGGCACGCGAACGTCTCGCACGGCAAGCACCAGATGATCGTATTCGAGTGGGCGTCCTGAAGCGGCGAACCTTTGCAGAATGGAAGGAAGAGATCATGAGAACCCGTAATCGAGTCCTTTGCTTGAGCCTGTTGGCCGCGGCACCCTTTGCGGCATCCAACGCATGGGCGGCGATCGATTCTTCGATGCCCGCGGCAAAGACCGCCGGACCCGTCACGTATGTAAGCGGCGGAGACGCGGCCGGGCAGGCCAAGGCCATGGACGCCAAGGCGTCGGGCTATCCCCTGGAGATGCTCTTTCTGTGGGGCCGTGGGGCGAAGGAAACGCCGATCGACGTCAACTGGTCCATCAAGGACGCGGCCGGCCACGAACTCGTGGATGCGCGCTCGAGCGGCCCCGAGGTCCTCGCGTCGTTGCCGAATGGACGCTATACCGTGACCGCCCGGTACGACGAGACCACGCTCTCGCGCAATGTCAACGTGCACAAGGGGACGCACGACACCGTGGTCATGGAATGGCCGAGCTAGCCTGAGCCAGTGCTCGGGCTAACGCACCGGCTCGGGGGCGGCTTCCTCCTGCTGGCGAAGCTGCTCGAGGAGCAGGTCGCGGCCGGCATTCTCGTCGGCGGGCGCGGCCGCCGGCAGCTCCAACGGGTTCCTGTGCCACACGATCTGCGGCACCGCGAGCACGACCGCGAGCACCAGCCACTGCGCGACGAGATACGGGGCAAGCTCGCGCACGAGCGGCGCAAGCCCGAGCGGCTTCGCCTGCACCTGCCGCGTGAGCAGGATCGCGTAGCCGAACGGCGGCAGCAGGAAGCTCGCCGCGAGCATGAGCAGCGTGAGCACCGATACCCAGGTCGCATCCGAGACGACGGTGAGCAGCGGCGGCATGACCACCGGCACGACCACGAAGATCATCTCGAAGGCGTCGAGCACGAGCGCGCACGCAGCGACGATCGCGAGCCCCCCCGCGAGCGCGAACGGGCCGCCTCCGGGAAGCGCGCCGAGCAGGGCGGCAAGCCAGCGATCGGTGCCGTACGCGCGAAGCACGAGCGTGAAGATAGTCGCGGCCAGGAGAAGCGCGAACAAGGCGCCGCTGATCGCCATCGTGTCGCGCAGGACGGCCATCAGCACGCGGCGCGTCAGCGCGCGCGTGGCGACGCCGAAGATCGTGAGCGCGACGCCGCCCGCCGCCGCCGCCTCCACCGCGAACAGGTAGCCGAGCGTCACGCCGGCGAGAAGCGCGACGATGACGACGAGGGTGGCGAGGGCGAGGATCCACTCGCGTGGCGCGGGAGTGCCGGCGGCCGCGACGCGC
>DATJXV010000107.1:0-30690 GCA_035499955.1 Casimicrobiaceae bacterium | reverse complement strand
GCTCGACTCGTTCCTGTTTGCGGTAGCGCTGGCCGTGGGCCTCACGCCGGAGCTCCTGCCCATGATCGTTTCGGTGACGCTCGCGCGCGGCGCGCTGCGGCTCGCGAAGCATCACGTGATCGTCAAGCGCCCCTCGGCGATCTACGCACTCGGCGGGATCGACGTCCTTTGCACGGACAAGACCGGCACGCTCACCGAGGCCGCCATCCGCGTGGCCGGCACGGAGGACGCGAACGGCAATCCGAGCGAGGCCGTCGCGTCGCTCGCCGCGCTCAACAGTCATTTCGCGTCGGGATTGCGAAGCCCGCTCGACGATGCGATCCTCGCCTGTGCCGCGGCGCCCTGGGAGGGATGGCGCAAGCTCGACGAGACGCCGTTCGACTTCGTGCGCCGCTTGACGTCGGTGCTCGCCGTTCGACGCGACGCGCCGCCCGCGCTCGTGGTCAAGGGTGCGCCGGAGGACGTGCTCGCTCGATGCGCGCTCGACGCCGGGGACCGGACCGCGCTCGCAGCCAGGTTCGAGTCGCTCGGCCGAGAGGGCTTCCGCGTGCTCGCGGTCGCGACGCGTACGCTGCCCGCCGGCCGCGACCGGATCACCGCGGATGACGAACGCGGCCTCGCCTTCGTGGGCTACGTCAAGTTCGTCGATCCCCCGCTGCGCGACGCCGCCCCCGCGCTCGCGGGACTCGCCCACGCCGGCATCGAGGTGAAGGTCGTCACCGGCGACAACGAGCGGGTGGCGCAGCACGTGTGCGAAACGCTCGCGCTGCCGGTCAAGGGCACGCTGCTCGGACAGCAGATCGATGCGTTGGCGGACGACGCGCTCGCCACCGCGGCGGGCGCGACGACGCTGTTCTGCCGCGTCTCGCCCCCGCAGAAGACGCGCGTCATCCGTGCGCTCCGGGCGCGCGGCCACGTCGTCGGATTCATGGGCGACGGCATCAACGACGCGCCGGCGATGCACGCGGCCGACGTCGGCATCTCGGTGCACGGGGCCGCGGGCGTGGCGCGCGAGGCGGCCGACGTCATCCTGACGCGCGGCCGGCTGCGCGTCGTGCGCGACGGCGTCACGGAAGGCCGCCGCACCTACGCCAACATCATGAAGTACCTCATGATGGTGACGAGCTCGAACTTCGGCAACATGCTCAGCATGGCGGCGGCCACGCTGTTCCTGCCCTTTCTGCCGATGCTGCCCGTGCAGATCCTGCTCAACAACCTGCTCTACGACGTGTCGGAGACCGCGATCCCTTTCGACCGCGTCGACGAGGGCGAGCTGCGCCGGCCCCACGTATTCGACATCCGCGAGATCCAGCGCTTCATGCTGGTCATGGGACCGGTGAGCTCCCTCTTCGATCTGCTCACCTTCGGACTCCTGCTCGCGCTCAGCGCGGCGCCGGCGCTGTTCCAGACCGGATGGTTCATGGAGTCGATCGCCACCCAGGTGCTCGTGATCTTCGTGATCCGCACGCGCCACGATCCGCTGCGAAGCCGACCACATCCCTTGCTGGTGGCCACCTCGCTCGGTGTGGTCGCGATCGCGCTCACGATTCCGTTCACGCCGTTCGCGTCCCTCGTGGGCTTCGTCGCGCCGCCGCCGCTGCTCGTCGCCATTCTCGGCGTGCTCGTCGCCGTATACCTCGGGCTGGCGCAGGTGTGCAAGCACTGGGTCTACCGCGCGCATCGCGAATGGCAGGGTCGGGCGCTGCGCCGGACGCCGGCCGCCCCATCGCAGGGTTGACCACGGTCAAGGTGCGCCGCCGCCGCCCGGCGCCTAATGACGACACGAAGGCCCTATTTGCAAAGGAGACGCCATGTTCAAACGCATTCTCGTCGCCGTCGACGGAAGCCCGGCCAGCAACGCCGGCCTGCGCTCGGCCGTCGAGCTCGCCGCCGATCAGCACGCCACCCTCCTGCTCCTGCACGTCGTGGACGACACGACCCTGACCGCGGGCTTCGAAGGCGGCTTTACCGTACCCAATTACATCGACACGTTCTACGACGCATTGCGCAGCAGCGGGCGCAAGGTGCTCGCGAAAGCGGAAGCCGCGGCCAAGGCAGCGGGCGTTGAGTGCAAGCTCGTGCTCGTCGAGTCGCGCGCGGCCACGGTCGCCCATGTCGTCGTCGGCCAGGCGAAAAGCCTCAAGGCCGACCTCATCGTGCTCGGCACCCACGGCCGGCGCGGTCTGCGCCGCGTGCTGATGGGCAGCGATGCCGAGGCCGTCGTGCGCGAAGCGAACGTTCCCGTGCTGCTCGTGCGCGGCGCAGCGGCTCGCGCCCGCAAGGCGCGCTTGCCGGCGCCCGGTCCCGTGCTGCTGACACAGGCGGCTCGCGCCTCGGGCAAGCCCGCCCGACCCGGCGCCTGAAGCGTCGCGGGCTGTTCGAAGTAGGACGAACGCCGGGTCGTCTTTTCCCGGCAGCCCGATAGCGCCGCGCATCGCGCGCGGCGCATGCTGCTCCTGGCGCCCGCCGCATCGCGCGGCGCGCCACCATCAGCGAGGGCACCTCATGAAGCGGAACGGACTGTATGCGGCGCTTTTGACCGTCGCGATGCTGTCGGCATGCGCGACAACGGGCACCCAGGTCAGCAGCACGTCGGACACGTACAAGGACATGGCCAAGAGCCAGCAGTGGTGGTGCGGCAACTTCGGCAGCACCTGCACGTGCTCGATCGACGGGCAGAAGACGACGTGCTCGCTCGTATACGCGTGCGTCAACTCCGGCAACTGCAAGTAGGCTGATCACCGGCGGGGCAGGCGCCGCCGCCTTGGGTCTTTGACCTGCGTCAAAGGGTACGCCGGCTTCGCTGGCGGCGGGGCCGCGGCGGACGCAGCATCTTCCCCTGCGCATTCGCGGGGAAGCGATGAGAACGATCGGGATTGTACTGGCCGTCGCGGTGGCGCTGGGGGCCGCCCGGGTGCACGGCCAGCAGCCGCAGGGCGAGATCAAGGGGTCGGCGTCCGTGCACACCGAAGCGTCACTGGCCGCGTCGGTGGCGAGCGCCGCGCTCGTGCTGCCGGCACGCGCCACGGGCAGTGCCCTCTTCGCCGGCAAGCTCGCGGACGCGCCGCCTGCGGCAGCTCGCGTGCCGGTGGTGATCTTCGTTCACGGCTCCTCGGGGCTCGGTCTCGCGGCCATCGGCGAGTGGCAGCGCTGGCTCGCCTCGCTCGGCGTGGCGAGCGTCGCGCCGGACTCGTTCGCATTGCCCGACCGGATCACGTACACGTCGCCCGTCGACAAGGCGACGTACGAGAAGATCCATGCGATGCGCGCGGCCGAGATCGACGCGGCGCTCGCGGCCGTGAAGCGGCAGCCGTGGGCGGACCCGGCGCGAATCGTCCTGGCCGGCACGAGCGAGGGCTCGGTGGCAGTCGCCCGCTACGCGGGCGGCGGGATCAGCGGGCGAATCGTGTACGCGTGGAGCTGCGAGCCCAACTATTTCGTGACGCAGCCGCGCAACGGCTTCGGCCCGGACGAGCCCGTGCTGAACGTCATCAGCGCAGTCGATCCCTTTTTCTCGCCGTCGAACCCCTGGCTCGGCAACCCGTCGGCGCGCGGCCACTGCGCCGAGGCCCTGCGCGGCGACAAGAACGCGGTCATCGTGCTGATTCCCGGCGCGCCGCATACGCTCATCAACCTGCCGGCGGCCCGAAACGCCACCGCGGCCTTCGTGGCGGACGTGCTCAAGCCTTGACGGAACGCTCCGGCGGCCCGAGCAGCGCGACCGCGAGATCGCGCGGGCCGCGCACGGCGCGCAGCTCCCGCAGCAGCCCGCGCCAGCCATGGAACGCGATGCGCACGGGGTTGTTGCTCACGAGCGGCTGCACGAGGCCGTAGCGCAGAGGCGTGTCGGGACGCTCCTCGGCAAACGTGCCGAACAGGCGGTCGAAGACGATCAGCACCCCGCCGTAGTTGCGATCGCGATAGGGCCCGTTGCTCGCGTGGTGGACGCGGTGGTGGCTCGGGGTGTTGAGCACCCACTCGAGCGGCCCCAGGTGGCCGACGAGCTCGGTGTGGATCCAGAACTGGTACACGAGATTCGCGGCCAGCGCGCCCAGCACGGCGCCGGGCGTGAAGCCGATCCACACGAGGGGCGTCATGAACAAGGCGGTGCCGCCGACCTGCGACGTCCAGCCGAGCCGATACGCGTTGGCGAGCACGAACTGGTTGGGCGAGTGGTGGACCGCGTGCGTCGCCCACAGCCAGCGGACCCGGTGGTCCGCGCGGTGCATCCAGTAATAGCAGAACTCGACACCGACGAAGAGCGCGAGCCACGCCCACGCATGGCCCATCGGAATCGTGCCGATGCGATGCCGCCAGACGAATGCGAGGATCGCGGCGATGACTCCGATCCCGAGAACGGTAACGATGAGCCTTCGGCCCACCGCATCGCCGAGCGAGGCCCAGAAAGCACCCCAGTCGTAGCGGACGTTGCGGCACTTCGTCAGATACCAGCCCTCCGCGGCGGCGACCAGCACGAAGAGCGGCAGGACGAAGATGAGGATCGGCGGAAGCGTTTCGAGCATGGGACGGGATTGGGCGTGTCCGGCGCGATTGTATGCTACCCCGCCGGAGGCTTCATGGCCGCCCCGGTTGCCCGTTGTTTCCGGATGTTACGAGCTTACTTCCTGCACGTCATCCCGGCTGCGGCGTCCTTCGCGGGCAGCGCGACGTCGAAGTCGAACGTGAAGCTCGTCTTGCCGCGGCTGCCGACGATGCGGCCGGCGAGTGCGCCGCCCGGCTTCGCCTCGCCGCTCATCTTCTCGACCTTGAAGTCCTTCGGCGATTCGACGACCCATTGCACGCCCGCCATGGCCGACTTCGCGTGGTTGGTGTTGAGGTCGATCGACTTCACGGCGCCCGCTTGCGCGGCCTCGCCGCCGCCGCCCGGGCAGAACATGATGGTCGCCATGGTGCGCTGCTTGCCGCCCTTCGCACCGTCGGCATACGACGAGAGCGCGAACTGCTTGACCTCGTCGGGCGCGATCGGGTCCTCGTTGAACCAGATCGCAACGCTGCGCTGGTCGCCGTAGAAGGCCACCGCGCAGTGCGTCGCGGTGAACTTCTCGCCCTCCATCGACCCCGTGGCCGAGCACGTGTCCGGTCCGCGGGCGACAGCCGCCGCAGCTGCCGTTCGCATCGGCATCGGCTTGCCCGGCTGCCACGCCGCGGCGATCGCCTGCGCTTCGCTGAGCTGCGCCGGCGTGAGCGCTTTCGCGGCCTCGTCGCGATAAGCGACGTACTCCTTGTTGCCGCCGCGCGCCGCGATGATGAAGTCGGCGTACGCAAGCACGGGGTCCTTCGCGACGCCCTGCCCATTGTCGTAGGCGACACCCACCTTGAACTGAGCGATTTCGAGCCCCTGGTCGGCCGCCTTTCGCATCCACGTCACGGCCTGGGCATCGTCCTTCGCCGCGCCCTCGCCCTTCGCAATGAGCAGGCCGAGGTTGTACTGCGCGAAGCGGTTGCCCTGCTCCGCCCCCTTGCGGAACCAGCTCACGGCCTGCGCGGCATCGGCAGGCACGCCGTCACCGAGCATGTAGAGAATGCCGAGCTCCGTCTGCGCCGCCGCGTGTCCCTGCCCGGCTGCCCGGCGCAGCCAGGCGATCGCCTGGGCCTTGTCGGTGGGGTACCCCTTGCCGAACTCGTACATGAGCCCAATGCGGTACTGCGCCTCCGCGTCGCCTTGTTCCGCCGCCGGGCGCAGCTCCTTCGCTGCGGCCGCGTAATCGCCCTTGCGCAACGCGTTGAGCCCTTCCCCGACGCCCGCGTGCGCGGACGAGCCGCACGCGAGGGCGACCGCCGTGACGAGCCACAGCATTCCGGGCTTGTGCTGCATAGCCTGCCTCCCGCAAGTCGCGCCGCGAGATCGTAGCAGTACCGGGGGGCTTCATTGATCAAACGCAAGGCCCAGCGCGGAATCCCTGGTATATAATAAGAACCATTCTCATTTGCTTCCAAGCGTGCGCGACGACGCCCCCATCCATTCCCCCGAGTCGCGGCCGCTCGGCGATTTGCCGCGCGGCGCCCGCGCCCGCGTGGCCGGGATGCGTCCCGCACAGGGCGAGGACGAGCTCGCGCTGACCCGGCGCCTTCGCGAGATCGGCTTCGTGGAAGGCGAGCCGGTGCGCGTCGTCGCCCACGGCTATCCCGGCCGCGAGCCTATCGCGGTGCGCATCGGCCGCGCCACGTTCGCCCTGCGTCGCTTCGAGGCCGACCGCGTTCTGGTGGTGTTGGAATGACTGCGATCGCTCTGCGCGTCGCGCTGCTCGGCAATCCCAACTGCGGCAAGACGGCCCTTTTCAACCTGCTGACCGGCAGCCGGCAGAAGGTCGCCAATTTCGCCGGCGTCACGGTCGAGCGCAAGGAGGGTTTCCTCACGGCTTCCGACGGGCGGCGCGTGAGCATCCTCGATCTCCCGGGCGCCTACAGCCTCAACGCCGCCAGCGCCGACGAGGCGATCGCGCGCGACGTCGTGCTGGGCGCGCGCGCAGGCGAGCCGCCGCCCGATCTGGTGGTGTGCGTGGTCGACGCCACCAATCTGACGCTCAACCTGCGCATGGTGCTCGAGGTCCGGCGGACGGGGATTCCGCTGGTGGTCGCGCTCAACATGTCGGACGTCGCGAAGCGGCACGCGATCGACATCGACACCGAAGCGCTTGCCCGCGAGCTGGGCGTCCCGGTCGTGGAGACCGTGGCGATCCGTCGTCACGGCGCCGACGATCTGGTGGCGCTTCTCGCGCGATGCCAAGCCGGCGCGCGCGCCCCCGCAAAGGGCGTCGAGGCGGCCGACGCCGCAGCCACCTTCGCCGAAGTGCGCCGCATCCTCGCGGCGTCCGTTCGTCATCCGATCGACGATTGCCGGCTCGACGACGCGCTCGACGCCGTCCTGCTCCATCCGGTGTTCGGGCCCGTCATTCTCGCGGGTGCGCTGTTCCTCATGTTCCAGGCCGTGTTCAGCTGGGCGAGCGTGCCGATGGACCTCATCAAGCAGTCGGTCGACGCCGCCGCGGGGCTCGTGCAGGCACACATGGCGGGCGGACCGCTGCGCAGCCTGCTCGTCGACGGCGTCATCGCCGGCACCGGCAGCGTGCTCGTGTTCCTCCCGCAGATCCTCATCCTGTTCTGCTTCCTGCTGCTGCTCGAGGACTCGGGCTACCTGCCGCGCGCCGCGTTCCTGCTCGATCGCGTCATGGGCACGGTAGGCCTTTCCGGCCGCTCGTTCATCCCGCTCCTGTCGAGCTTCGCGTGCGCGGTGCCGGGCATCATGGCCACGCGCACCATCGGCAACGCGCGCGACCGCCTGGCCACCATCATGATCGCCCCGCTCATGACCTGCTCGGCGCGGCTCCCGGTCTACGCCCTCGTCATCGGCGCGTTCGTGCCCGACCGGAGCGTGGCGGGCCTGTTCAACCTGCAGGGCATCACGCTGTTCGTCCTCTACGTCGCGGGCATCGCCGGCGCGATGGCGGTCGCCTACGTCATGCAGCGCCTGCGCGGCCACGGCACCACGCATCCGCTGCTCATGGAGCTGCCGGCGTACCGCTGGCCGAGCCTGCGCAACCTCGCCTTCGGTCTGTGGGAGCGCGCGCGCATCTTCGTGCGGCGCGTGGGCACGATCATTCTCGCCCTGACCATCGTGCTGTGGTTCCTGTCGTCGTTCCCCGCACCGCCCGACGGCGCGTCGGGCCCGGCGATCCAGTATAGCTTCGCGGGCATGATCGGCCGCGCGCTGCTGCCCATCGTCGCGCCGCTCGGATTCAACTGGCAGATCGCGATCGCGCTCGTGCCGGGCATGGCCGCACGCGAGGTCGCCGTGGGGGCGCTGGGCACCGTGTACGCGCTGTCCGCCGTGCGCGACGACGTCGCCGCGCAGTTGGCGCCGATGCTCGCCGCCGGCTGGCCGCTCGCCACCGCGTTCTCGCTGCTCGCTTGGTATGTGTTCGCGCCGCAGTGCATCTCGACCATCGCGATCGTGCGCCGCGAGACGAACTCGTGGCGCTACCCGCTTCTGATGACGGCTTATCTCTTCGCGCTGGCGTACGCCGCGGCCTTCGTCACGTTCCGCGCCGCCAGCGCCTTGGGGGCCTGACGTGCTCCAAGACGTCGCCGTGTTCCTCGTCGTGGCCGCGGCCGTGGCCTACCTCGTCGCGCGATTCATCCCGCGGAAGCGACGCGCTGCATCGAGCGCTGCATGCAGCGACTGCGAGACGTGCGGCGGCTGCGGCTCACAGGGTGTTCACAAGATGCCCGCCGTCGACGACCAGGATCGACCCGGTCGCATACGAGCCCGCATCCGATGCGAGTAGCAGCAGTGCGCCGTCGAGCTCCGAAGGCCTGCCGACGCGCCGCTGCGGAATGCGCTTGATCATCACCTGTCCGGCATCGCTTGCGAAGAACTCGCGGTTGATGCCCGTCTCGATGTAGCCGGGGGCAAGCGCGTTGACGCGGATCTTGTGCCGCGCGAGCTCGAGTGCCATCGCTTTCGTGAGCTGGATCAGGGCGGCCTTCGACGCCGCGTAGCTCGGCAGCTGCGCCGCCACGCGAAGGCCGAGCACCGAGGCGATGTTGACGATGCTGCCGCCGCTGCCGTTATTCACCATGTGGCGGGCGGCCTCCTGCGCCACGCGCCACGCCCCCGTCAGGTTGACGTCGATCACCTGCTCCCAGTCCTCCTCGGTGTGATCGAGCAGCGGCTTCGTGACGGCGATCCCGGCGTTGTTGACGACGACGCTGACCGGGCCGAGCGCCCGCGAGGCCTCTTCGAATGCCGCCACCACGCTCGCCCGGCGCGTGACGTCGAGCGCGACGGCGTACGCCTTGCCCCCGCCGTCCCCGATGCGGGCGGCGACGGCGTCCAGCGACCCGATCTTGCGCGCCGCCACCGCGACGCTCGCGCCGGCCCGGGCGAGCGTCTCCGCGAAATGGGCGCCGAGGCCGCCGTTGGCGCCGGTGACCAGCGCTACTTTCCCGTCGAGCGTGAGGTTCATGGCGGCTCCTGGCGGCGACGACAGTCCCGATCGCCCGAATGTACACGCATCACAGCACGCGCGGCAGGACGGCG
This sequence comes from Casimicrobiaceae bacterium, assembly GCA_035499955.1. Classification (GTDB taxonomy): domain Bacteria; phylum Pseudomonadota; class Gammaproteobacteria; order Burkholderiales; family Casimicrobiaceae; genus VBCG01. The sequence goes on along the minus strand of DATJXV010000107.1, from coordinate 21,629 downwards.
AGACACAGCGAGAGCGTGACGGCGGATGCGATGGTGGAGGCCATGATGGTGGTCGACGTCACGGCGAGGTCGCGCTTGTAGACGTCCGCCAGCATGAAGGCCCCCGTGCCGGTCGGCAGCGCGCTCAGGATCACGACGAGCTGCGCGTCCATCCCTGTGAGGCCGAACGCGTAGACCGCGAGCAAAGCGGTGATGAGCGGCTGCGCGACCAGCTTGAGCGTCACGAGCGCGAGCGGGCGGGGCCTCGTCGCGAGCACCCACAGCTTCGTGTTGCTCGGGTCGTCCCGCGCGAGGAAGAGCCCATGCGCCACGAGCGCGCAAGGGCCCGCCGACCCGGCCAGCAGCTTCACGACGCGATCGGCCCACGCCGGCATCTCCCAGAGGCCCATCGTCACGGTCAGCGCGAGGATCGGCGCGAGCAGGATGGGGTTCCTGGCGAGCGAGGATCCGACTTTGAGCGCGGCCACGCCGACGGCATGGCCGCGATGCAGATTCCACTCGAGGAGCGCGATCGCCATCGCGAACAGCACGCACGCCGTGAACACCGCGGCGATCGTCGACCCCGGCGCGCTGGGAGGGCCGAAGGCGAGGAACGCGAGGGGCAGCCCGATGTAACCGGTGTTCGGGTAGCACGCGGACAGGCCGTCGAGGGCGCGGTCTCCGAATGCGCGCTCTTCGCGCCCGAACAGCAGCGGCACGGCAAAGACCACGAGCGCGCCGAGGGCGAAGGCGGCGAGAAAGCCCGGCTGGCGCAGCTGCGCCGGTGTGACGTGAGCGACGTTGTCGAAGAGCAGCGCCGGCAGCGCGAGGCTCGCGACGAAGCGGTTGAGCTCGATATAGGCGCTGGGCCCGAGGATGTTGACCTTGCGCGAAGCGTACGCCAGCGCGATGAGGCCGAAGATCGGGGCGAGGATGTTGAACACGCCGCCGAAGACCTAGCGCTGCTTGCTCAGTCGTTCCCGCAGAATCCGATGCTGGATCTTGCCCGTCGCCGTGCGGGGCATCTCGGCCTCGCCGATGAACGAGATCGAGCGCGGCCGCTTGTACCCGGCCATCTTGTCCTTGCACCAATCGAGCACGTCCTTCTCGACCGCGCTCTGGCCCGGGTGCATCACGACGACCGCATGCACGGCCTCGCCCCACTTCTCGTGCGGAAGGCCGACCACCGCCACGTCCCTGACGCCCGGGTAGCGGCCGAGGATGTTCTCGATCTCGGAGGGGTAGACGTTCTCGCCGCCGCTGATGATCATGTTGCTCTTGCGGTCCACGAGGTAGATGTAGCCGTGCTCGTCCCGGCGCGCCATGTCGCCCACGCTGCAGTAGCCGTCCTCGCGGATCGACTCTTGGGTCTTCACCGGGTCGTTGAAGTAACCGTCGAAGGCGTACGGCGTGCAGGAGTAGAGCTCGCCGGTGTCGCCGTCGGGCACCTCGCGGCCGTGCGGATCGAGGATCCTGACCGGCCCGGAGCCGGTCCATTCGCGGCCGACCGAGCCCAGGTGCTCGATCTGCTCGTCGGGACGCAGCAGCGTAACCCAGCCGGCTTCGCTCGAGCCGTACAGCTCGTAGAGCTGCGAATTCTTGAAATAGTCGAGGATCGCGAGCTTCGTGTCCCTGCGCGCGGGCGCCGAGGAGATCATGAGCTTGCGTACGCGGCTCACGTCGTACTTCGCCTTGACCCCCTCCGGCAGGCCGAGTGCCATGATGTAGTGCGTCGGCACGAGCGATGTGAAGGTGACGTGCTGCGTGGCCATCGTGGCGAGCAGCCCCTCGGGGTCGAAGCTCTTCCGGTCGTCGACGATCACGGTCGCGCCGATGTAGGTGAACGTCGAGGCGAAATTGAGCGAGTTGGCGTGGCACATGGGCATCACAAGCAGCGCGGTGTCGTCGCGCGTGAGCCCCATGTCGAGCGCGGTGACCAGCGACATGAGCGCCATGCCTTCGTGGTTGCGGATGGCGCCCTTCGGCTTGCCGGTCGTGCCGGAGGTGTACATGAGCGCCCAGGTGTCCGCGGGCGCGACGGGCACGCCCGGCTCCTTCTCCGCCCCGCCCGCGACGAGCGTCTCGTAGGCCGTCCAGCGCGGCGGGGCCGCTTCTCCGAGGTGGATCCAAGCCTCGTCCGCGATCGCGAGCTTGCCGCGCAACGGCTCGACCTGCGGCGCGAGCTCGTCCTGCACGATCAGGGCCTTCGCCGCGCAGTGTTCGACGATGTATTGGATCTCCGACGTGACGAGCCGGAAGTTGATCGGCACCGCGACGAGGCCTGCCTTCGCGAGGCCGATGTAGAGCTCCATCCACTCCAAGCGGTTGTAGGCCAGCAGCGCGACGCGGTCGCCCTTCTTCAAGCCGAGCGCCAGGAGGGCGTTGCCGAGCCGGCAGGCGCGCGCGTTCCATTGCCTGAAGGTCAGCGCGCGGCGCGAGTCGCGCGCGCCGATCTTGTCGGGCACGAGACGCGCATGGGCGGCGACGATCTCGCCCAGGCCGAGAACGGGTCTCATGCGCCTACTTCCTGCGTGCCTGTTCGGCTTCGTCCCACGCCGTGAGGGCCTGGTAGTCGGGCACCCAGCCCAGACCCTTGCCCGCGTCGGACGACAGCGCGTCCTGGGTCACCACGACGTCGAGCAGCGCCGGCGCCTTGGCGAAGGCCTCCTGCAGCGCGCCCTTCAGACGCGCCGGGTCGGTCACGCGCTCGGCGTGCAGGTCGAACGCGCGCGCCATCGATGCGTAGTCGCTCCACGCGAGCGTGGTGCCGACGACTCGGCCGCCGTAGTTCATCTGCTGGTCGAGCCGCTCGATGTTCCACGCGGCGTTGTTGGCGATGATGAACACGACCTTCGCGCCGTGGCGCTTGGCGCTGTCGATCTCCATCGCGTTGATGCCGAAGGCGCCGTCGCCGCTGATCACGACGACCTGGCGGTCCGGGTATACCAGCGACGCGGCGTTGCCATAAGGTATGCCGACGCCGAGGCAGCCGAAAGTACCGGCGTCGAAGTACGTGCTCGGGGCCTCGAGGCCCAAGCGCGCGAAGCTCAGGATGTCGCCGCCGTCGGCGATGGTGATCGCGTCGGGCCTCAGAACCTCGCGCAGGGCGGCGAAGATGCGGTTGGGATGCATGTGCCCGTCGTTGCCGGCTTTCGAGGTCGCGAGCTCGCTCGCGTACTTGGTCGAGCGGCGCACGTGCTCCTCGCGCAGTGCCCGGGTCCACGCCGCGTCCACGCTCCGGCGCTTCGGCAGTGCCTGCGTGATCGCCGCGAGCGCCAGTCCCGGGTCCGCGAAAAGCTCCACCTCGCCGCGACGGTTCTCGCGCACTTCCTCGGCGTTGTCGCCGATGCGGATCCAGCGCGCATTGGGCAGGACCGCCGGCGACCCGTAGCCCGTCTGGTAGTCGAGCTTGCGCCCGATGGCGATGACGAGGTCGGCTTCCTTCATGGCGCGGGCGCGCACCGCGCCGACGAACGACGGATGCGACCCCGGCACCAGGCCCCGGCTCTCCTGCGTGTCGAGGTAGAGCGCGCCGCTCGCGTCGAGGAAGCGCGCAAGCTCCTCGGCGTGGCCCATCGCGCCTCGTCCCGAGATCACCAGCGGGCGCTTCGTCGCGCCGATCAGCGCGGCGGCGCGCTCGGCGTCCTTCGCGTCGGGCGGAATGCGCCGCGGGGCCTTCGGCGTGAGGTACTCCTGCAGCACGACGCCGGGCGGCACCGTATGGCGCAGCACGTCGGTCGGGATTTCGAGGTAGACGGGACCCGGGGCGTTGCCGTCGCCCATCGCGGTCGACCACGCCTTGTCGAGGTCGCGCAGGATGTTGTCGGCGGTGCGCAGCGTGCGCGAGCTGCGCGTCACGGGCCGCATGATCGAGACGTGGTCGATTCCCTGCAGCGGCCCCAAGTCGTCCTGCGGGACCGGCGCGCAGCCGCCGATCAGCACCACGGGCACGCGCTCGAGCGAGGCGTTGGCGATCGCCGTCACGCAATTGGTCACGCCGGGCCCGGCCGTGGCGAACGCGATGCCGACCTCGCCCGTGAGCGCCGCGTGGCAATGCGCCATGTGCACGCCGGCGCCTTCGTCGCGCACGTCGATGATGCGCACGTTACGCTGCGTCAGATGGTCCCAGATCGGCTGGATATGGCCGCCCTGCAGGCCGTAAACGCGCTTCCCGCCGCGGGCAACGATGAAGTCGGCGATCCACTCGGCCACGGTCTTGGCCCGGCTTGCACTCATGGTGTTCCTCTCGCAGACGGATCGGCACCGGGCGCGCCGGCGTCGCAAGAGGAGATCGGCCGAGGGTGCTTCGCAATGCCGCACCTGTCGGGCACTCGACAGGGCACTCCTCCCAAAAAAATTACAGCACCTTTCGCCGGGCCCGGCAAGAGAGCCGTACGATTTGGCGCTTGGACATGAAAGCGCCGTCCGCTCGGCTTCGCGCGGCGCGCGGAACGGTGAGCGACAATTGCGCCCGCAGCCCACTCAAGAAGCCCCCCATGCCGAGCTCGATCCGCCCCTTTACCCTCGCCGTCGACGACGTCGCCGTGTCCGACCTTCGCACGCGCCTCGCGGGCGTTCGATGGCCGGACGAGGCGCCGGCCTCGCCGTGGCGCTACGGCACCTCCGTCGACTTCATGCGCGACATGGTCGAACACTGGCGCGATCGCTACGACTGGCGAAGCACGGAAGCCGCCCTCAACGCGTGGCCGCAATTCGTGGCGCCGATCGACGGCATCGACGTCCATTTCCTGCATATCGAAGGTCGCGGGCCGGATCCGATGCCGCTGCTGCTGTCCCACGGCTGGCCCGGTTCCGTGCTCGAATTCATGAAGCTGATCCCACGCCTCACCGACCCCGCCTCGCACGGCGGCGACGCCGCCGACGCGTTCACGGTGGTGGTGCCCTCGCTGCCGGGGTACACGCTGTCGTTCCGACCCGGCCAGAAGCGGCTGGGCCTGGCGCAGATCGGCGCCATGTTCCACGACCTCATGACGCGGCTCGGCTATGCACGCTATGGGGCGCAAGGCGGCGACTGGGGCTCGTTCGTCACCGCCTGGCTGGGCGCGAACCGGCCCGAGCACCTCATCGGCATCCATCTCAACCTCCTCCCCCTGCGGCGGGACGCCGCGATGTTCACCGACCCGACGGACGAGGAGCGGCGCTACCTCGCCGAGCTCGATGCGTTCCTCAAGGAAGAGACTGGCTACCAGTGGATCCAGGGCACGCGGCCGCAGACGCTCGCCTTCGCGCTGTCCGACTCGCCGGTGGGCCTCGCCGCCTGGATCGCCGAGAAGTATCGCGCGTGGACCGACTGCGGCGGCGACCCGCGCAACGCGCTCACCCTGGACGAGATGCTGGGCAACGTGAGCCTCTATTGGTTCACCAACTGCATCGGCGCGTCCTTCTGGCCGTACTATGCACGGATGCACGGCCCGTGGCCGATCGACGGCCGGATCGGCGTGCCGGCGGGCTACTGCGAGTTTCCGCGCGAGATCCTTCGCCCGCCGCGCGCCGCCGCCGAGCGGGTGTTCGACATCCGGCGCTGGACCGTCATGCCGAAGGGCGGCCACTTCGCCGCGCTCGAGCAGCCCGAGGCGCTCGCGAGCGAGATCCGGGCTTTCTTCCGCACGTTGCGATGACCCTCGCGCAGCGTCGTCCGCAGCGATAGGATTTCGATTCGAGGAGGCCTTTCACATGACCCAGCCCAACCCCAGGATCATCTACACCCTCACCGACGAGGCGCCGCTCCTTGCGACGTACTCGCTGCTGCCCGTCATCCGCGCCTTCACCGCGCCGGCGGGCATCGATACCGTCGCGAGCGACATCTCGCTGTCGGGGCGCATCCTGGGCGAGTTCCCCGACCGCCTCACGGCCGAGCAGCGCGTGCCGGACAACCTGGCCGAGCTCGGGCGCCTCACCCAGGAACCGTCCACCAACGTCATCAAGCTGCCGAACATCAGCGCCTCGGTGCCGCAGCTGACCGCCGCCATCAAGGAGCTGCAGGCGCGAGGCTACAAGGTGCCGGACTTCCCCGAAGACCCTCATACCCCCGAGGAGAAGAAGATCCGCGAGCGCTACGGCAGGGTGCTGGGCAGCGCAGTGAATCCCGTGCTGAGAGAGGGCAACTCCGACCGCCGCGCACCGGCGGCGGTGAAGCGCTACGCGCGCACGCATCCGCACACGATGGCGGAATGGAGCCCGGCGTCGCGCACGCATGCCGCGCACATGCGCGGCGGCGACTTCTACCACAGCGAGAAGTGCATGACGCTGCCGCGCGCCTGCGACGTGCGCATGGACCTCGTCACCGCGAGCGGCGAGACGATCGTGCTGAAGCCGAAGGTTTCGCTGCTGGAAGGCGAGATCATCGACAGCATGTTCATGAGCAAGAAGGCGCTGTGCAAGTTCTTCGAGGAGCAGATGGAGGACGCCCGCAACACCGGCGTCATGTTCTCGCTGCACGTGAAGGCCACCATGATGAAGGTGTCGCACCCGATCGTGTTCGGCCACGCGATTCGCGTCTTCTACAAGGACGTCTTCGCCAAGCACGGCAAGCTCTTCGATGAGCTCGGCGTCAACCCGAACAACGGCATCAGCAGCGTCTACGACAAGATCCAGTCGCTGCCGGAGTCGCTGCGCGAGGAGATCGAGCACGACATCCACGCCTGCTATGAGAAGCGGCCCGAGCTCGCGATGGTGGACTCCGTCAAGGGCATCTCCAACCTGCACGCGCCCAACGACGTGATCGTCGACGCCTCGATGCCGGCGATGATCCGCGCCGGCGGCAAGATGTGGGGGCCCGACGGCAAGCTCAAGGACACGAAAGCCGTCATGCCCGAGAGCACCTACGCCCGCATCTACCAGGAGTTCATCAATTTCTGCAAGACGAACGGCGCGTTCGACCCGACCACGATGGGCACGGTCCCCAACGTGGGGCTGATGGCGCAGCAGGCCGAGGAGTACGGCTCGCACGACAAGACCTTCGAGATTCCCGCCGACGGTGTCGCGCGGATCGTCGCGAGCGACGGCACGGCGCTCATCGAGCAGAACGTCGAGCAGGGCGACATCTGGCGCATGTGCCAGACCAAGGACGCCGCCGTCCGCGACTGGGTGAAGCTCGCGGTCACCCGCGCCCGGCTGTCGAACACGCCGGCGGTCTTCTGGCTCGACGAGTACCGGCCGCACGACGCCGAGCTCATCAGGAAGGTGAAGCACTACCTGCAAGAGCACGATCTCACCGGCCTCGACATCCAGATCATGTCGTACCTGCGCGCGATGCGCTACACGCTCGAGCGCGTGCTGCGCGGCAAGGACACGATCTCCGTCACGGGCAACGTGCTGCGCGATTACCTGACCGACCTGTTTCCGATCATGGAGCTCGGGACCAGCGCCAAGATGCTGTCGATCGTTCCGCTGATGGCCGGCGGCAGCATGTTCGAGACGGGCGCCGGCGGCTCCGCACCCAAGCACGTCAAGCAGCTGCTCGAGGAAAACCACTTGCGCTGGGATTCGCTCGGCGAGTTCCTGGCGCTCGCGGTCTCGCTCGAGGACGTCGCCCTCAAGACGGGCAACAAGCGCGCCGCGATCCTCGCCAAGACGCTCGACGAGGCCACGGGCAAACTCCTCGAGCGCAACAAGTCGCCGTCGGCCCGCACGGGGGAGCTCGACAACCGCGGGAGCCACTTCTACCTCGCGCTGTACTGGGCGCAGGCGCTCGCCGCGCAGACCGAGGACCGCGACTTCGCGGCGCACTTCGGCAACCTCGCCAAGACGCTTTCGGACAACGAGCAGAAGATCGTCGCCGAGCTCAACGCGGTCCAAGGGAAGCCCGTCGATATCGGCGGCTACTATTTCGTGGATCCCGCCAAGACCAGCGCCGCGATGCGTCCGAGCGCGACATTGAACGCGGCGCTGGGGGCGGCGTAGGAGTTCGGGCGTCAGTAGAGGCGGACCGCCACGTCGAAATGCCAGGTTCGGCGGATCTCGATCACGTCGTAATCGCGGGCCAGGCTCGGCGGAAACGCCTGGTAGGGCTTCTGGCTATCCACGATGCGTCGTACCGCTTCGTCGATGGCCGGCACGCCGCTGGACTGAACGAACGTGACCGACTCCACGGTGCCGTCGCTGCGGATGGCCACCGTCACGAGGGGATCGGTGTGTGGCTGCATCACCGCTTCCCGGACCATGTCCATCGTCATGTTCATTTCGATCTTCCGGCCAAAAGCTTCCGCGTACCGGATGATTTCCTCGTTGGGGTCTGCCCGACCCAGGAGCCGGTACCGACGTGCAGTACTCAACGAGTACGGGAGCGACGATGAGGGCTGCCGCGCTGCGGTGTCGCGCCGGGCTGCCTCTTCGTCCAGTTGTCGCCCTATCGCGCGAAGCCGCTCTTCCCGTTTTGCCTCCGCCTGCCGTGCCTCGGCGCGTGCGGCCTCGATCCGCGCGGCTTCGGCTCGCGCCGCTTCGGCTCGCGCCGCTTCGGCCTGTGCGGCTTCGGCTCGCGCAGCTTCGGCTCGCGCAGCTTCGGCTCGCGCCGCTTCGGCCTGTGCGGCTTCGGCTCGCCCGGCTTCGGCCTGTGCGGCTTCGGCTCGCGCGGCTTCGACTCGTGCCGCTTCGACTCGTGCCGCTTCGACTCGTGCCGCTTCGACTCGTGCCGCTTCGGCTCGTGCCGCTTCGGCTCGTGCCGCTTCGGCTCGTGCTGCTTCGGCCTGTGCGGCTTCGGCTCGCGCGGCTTCGGCTCGCGCCGCTTCGGCCTGTGCGGCTTCGGCCTGTGCGGCTTCGACACGAGCAGCCTCGACACGCGCGGCCTCGACGCGCGTCGCTTCCTGCCGGACGACTTCCTGTCGCGTCGCCTCCAGCCGCTCCGCCTGCCGCTGCGCCTCCTGTTTGGCGGGATCGATCTTGGCCGGTTCAATAGCCCCTTCGTCGGTTTGCGCGCGCGCCCCGTCTCCTGTATCCGGAAGCGACGGCGCGGCGGTAATGGCGGGCGTTGGGATCGATGGCGCCGTGGGCACGGTCCACGCTGCCTCGTCGCTAGGGGGCACGGCGATCACGTCAGGCGCGCGGATGGGCGGGGGCACAGCGTTACCCTGCCGTTCAGCGCGCGCGGGTGCCCGCGCAGGGTCGGCGCCGGTCGCGACGTCGGTTCTCGGTGCAGTCTCTGTCGCCGGAGCGGCTTCGTGCGCGATCGCTCCGGCAAACCGCCCCGGGGCAGGCGCTATCGACGGCGTCGCTGCAGCCCGGCCGCCGACAGGCGGCTCGACTCCCTGGAACGGCTGGGCGGGCGCCACCGCCGGCTCCGCGGCTGCTATCTGCGGCCGTGCGAGGGCGACCCGCAGATCCGGAACCACGATCCGTCGATCCTGCCAGGGGAGGCTGAAGCCGAGCAGCCAGCTTCCCTGGCCGCCGAACGTGAGGCACAAAAGCAACGCGTGGATCGACAGCGAGAGCAGCAGCGCATACGCCAGTCGCCCGCGGTGAGGGCCGGCGCGTGGGCTCAGCCACGGGCCGCGTACCGGGGCTTGCGGAGGCGCGCTGCGGGAAGCCGTGGAACTCAAGCGCGCCCGCCGACCCGAAAGCACTCTTCATGAATTCGCCGAAACGCCGCAGCGACACTCGCGAACCGCATACGGTCCATGGTCATACGCACCGGTCAATGCCCGGGCATCGATTCTCACATGTTTGATCGAGGCGTCGATGCGACGGAGCGCTCGCGCGCTGAAGGCCCGGTTCGGACGAACAGCCGCAGGAAGCGTCAGGTGGTGCGCCCCGGGGTAGAAGCTTCAGGCTCGGCGTCGGGCTCCGTGACCCGGCCCCCGACGATCGCGGGGGCGCTAGATCTCGATCTTCGTCCCGAGCTCGATCACCTGCTCGGCCGGGATGTTGAAGTAGTCGCCCGCGGTGCGCGCATTGCGCGCCATCGCGGCGAACATGCGCTCGCGCCACAGCGCCATGCCGGCGCCCGGCGTCGGGATCACGGTGGCGCGGCTCAAGAGGAACCAGGTCTGCGAAGGATCGAGCACGAGGCCGCGGTCCTTGCCGAGCAGCAGCGCCTGCGACACGTCGGGGCGGTCCATGAAGCCGAAGTAGACGATCACGCGCCAGAATCCGTGGCGCAGCTCGGTGATCGCGAGGCGCTCCCTGGGCGCGACCCACGGCACCTCGCGGATGGTCACGGTGAGCAGCACGACGCGCTCGTGCAGTACGTTGTTGCACGCATAGTTGCGCAAGAGGGCGCGCGGGATGGCTTCCGCGTTGCCGGCCATGAACATCGCGGTGCCCGGGACGCGGGTCGGCGGACTCGTCTCGAGCGCCCTGAAGAATTCGTCCACCGACGTTCCCGTCTCGCGCTGCCGCGCCATCGCGATCTGGCGGCCGCGGTGCCAGGTCGTCATGACCGTGAATACGATCGCGCCCAACGCGAGCGGGAACCAGCCGCCTTCGTGGATCTTCAGCAGGCTCGACGAGAAGAACGCGGCATCGATCACGATGAAGAAGCCGGTCGCGGCGAGGCTCAGGAACAGATTGAAGCGCCAGCCGTATCGGATCACGAAGAAGGTGAGGATCGTGGTGACGAGCATGGTTCCCGTGACGGCCACGCCGTACGCGTTGGCGAGCCGGGCCGATGACCCGAAGCCGACCACCGCCGCGAGGATCACGACCAGGAGCATCCAGTTCGCACCGCGGATGTAGATCTGTCCCACCTCGCGCTCCGAGGTCTGCGTCACGTCCATGCGCGGCAGGTAATCGAGCTGGATCGCCTGCTTGGTGAGCGAATATGTGCCCGAAATGGTGGCTTGCGACGCGATCACGGTCGCCGCCGTCGCAAGGGCAACCAGCGGGAACAGTGCCCAATCCGGGGAGAGGCGATAGAACGGGTTGTCGATCGCCTCCGGATTGGCGATCAGCAGCGCGCCCTGCCCAAGGTAGTTCAGCACCAGCGACGGAAAAACGAGGGCGAACCAGGCGATGCGGATCGGCACCTTGCCGAAGTGCCCCATGTCGGCGTACAGCGCCTCCGCGCCGGTGAACGCGAGCAGCACCGCGCCCAGCACGACGAACGACGCGTAACCGTGCTGCGTGACGAAGCCGAGCGCGTGGATCGGGTTGAACGCCCACAGGACCTCGGGGGCCTTCGCGATGCCGGCGATGCCGAGCACCGCGATGGCGACGAACCATATCGCGGCGATGGGGCCGAATAGCGTCCCGACGAGCGACGTGCCCTGCCGCTGCAACGCGAAGAGGCCGATGACGACGCCGACGGCGATCGGAAGCACGTAGGCTTCCAGCGCCGGCGCGCCGATCTCCAGCCCCTCGACCGCCGACAGCACGGAGATCGCGGGCGTCAGCACGGCGTCGCCGTAGAAGAGCGACGCGCCGAAGACGCCGAGCACGAGGATCGTCGCGTTGGCGCGCGGGCGATGCCTGACGGCCGACGAGGCGAGGGCCAGCAGCGCCATGATGCCGCCCTCGCCCTTGTTGTTCGCACGCATGATGAGGATGACGTACTTGAGCGACACGACGATCATGAGCGCCCAGAAGATGGTCGACACGCCGCCCAGCACGTTGGCCGTGTTGAGCGCGATACCGTGGTCCGGGTTGAAGGTCTCCTTCGCGGCGTAGAGCGGACTCGTGCCGATGTCGCCGTACACGACACCGAGTGCGGCGAGCGTCAGGCCGGCCACCGGTTTTGACAGACGCGGGTCGATCTCGGCCATCGGTAGTTTCCCCAGAGTATGCGGACTTCGTTTCGGCGATCCGCTTCACTCCATTATGCACAACGATTGCACGATGTGATCGGCGCCCGGCCGAGCGCGTGCCAAACTATCGGCGTCCCGCGGTCGCGCGGGTGCCCGCGCGCGATCGAACCCCATGACCACCCGAGCCTATCCCGAGACGACCGGCCAGCAGCTCGAGCGCGGCTGGCGCTTCGGCTGGATCGACGCCGTCGTCGTCCTCGCGATCTTCGTGACGCTGTGGCTGCTGGTCGTGCTCGGCGGCGACATGCGCGTGCGCTTCGACGAGCTGCATCCGCCGCCGCTGCCGCTCGACGTGTCGTACGTCCCCTACTACACCGCGCGCACCGTGCTGCGCATGTTCATCGCGTTCGCGGCGGCGCTGCTGTTCACCTTCGCGTACGGCTACGTCGCCGCGAAGAGCCCCCGAGCTCGCAAGGTCATGCTGCCGCTGCTCGACATCCTGCAGTCGGTCCCGGTCCTGGGCTTTCTCTCGATCACCGTGACGGGCTTCCTCACGCTCTTCCCGGGAAGCCTGCTCGGCGTGGAATGCGCGAGCATCTTCGCCATCTTCACGGCGCAGGCGTGGAACATGACGTTCGGGTTCTACCACTCGCTCGTCACCATCCCGGCGGACCTGCAGGAAGCCGCGTCGGTGTACCGCATGAACCGGTGGCAACGCTTCACCAAGCTCGAGCTGCCCTCCTCGGCCATTGGACTCATGTGGAACTCCATGATGAGCTTCGGCGGAGGCTGGTTCTTCGTCGCGCAAAGCGAGGCGATCTCGGTGCTCAACAAGAACATCAAGCTGCCGGGGCTCGGCTCGTACATGGCCGCAGCCGTGGAGGCGGGCGACACGCGCGCCGCCGTCTACGCCATCGTGGCGATGATCGTCACCATCGTCGTCCTCGACCAGCTCGTGTGGCGGCCCCTCGTGGCATGGGCCGAGAAATTCAAGCTCGAGCAGACCGAGGGGCGCGACAATCCCACGTCGTGGGTGCTCGACCTCCTGCGCCGCTCGTACGTGCTCGAGTGGATCTCGGAGCACATCGGCAACGCGCTCGGCCGCGTCTCGCAGCGCACTTCGATCCTCGCCTCGGACGTGACGCAGACGATCACGGCGCGCATGCCGCAAACCGTGCGCAGGGCGCTCACCGTGATCTCCTGGGCGCTGGTCGCCGCCGCCGTCGTCTGGCTCGTGGTCGACGCCTTCGACATCGCGAGGGAGATCCGCACCGACATGACCGGGGCGGACATGCTGCACGTCGTGTGGCTCGGCGTGCTCACGTTCCTGCGCGTCGTCGCCATGAGCGTGATCGCCACGCTCATCTGGACGCCGATCGGCGTGTGGATCGGGCTGCGCCCGCGCGTGGCGCGCGTGGCTCAGCCGCTCGCGCAGATCGCTGCCTCGTTTCCCGTGAACATGACGTTTCCGTTCATCGTCGGCCTGTTCATCGCGATGCACCTGCCGATCAACTTCGGCAGCATCCTGCTGATGGCGCTCGGCACGCAGTGGTACATCCTGTTCAACGTGATCGCGGGCGCGATGGCGATCCCGACCGACCTGCGCGAAGCCGGGCTGCTCTTCGGGTTGAGCCGCTGGCAGCTGTGGAAGACGCTCATCATTCCCGCGATCTTCCCGTTCTGGGTGACGGGCGCGGTCACGGCCACCGGCGGCGCCTGGAACGCGAGCATCGTGGCCGAAGTCGCCACCTGGGGCAACGACACGCTCGTGGCCGACGGCCTGGGCGCCTACATCGCGCAGGTCACCCAGAAGGGCGACCAGCCGGCCATCTACTTCGCCATCCTCGTGATGGCGCTGTTCGTCGTCGTGATCAACCGCCTGTTCTGGCGGAGGCTGTACGATCTGGCCGAGCGCAGGTTCAAGCTCGACTAGCCAGCGCAATCGCCATGACCTCCGAAACGACCCTTGCCGACCGCCCCCGCGACAGCGCGCCCACAGCAGCCCCGCTCATCGAGCTGCGGCATGCGTCGAAGTCGTATTCCGACGCCTCCGGCGGCCCCCCGGTCACCATCCTCGACGACATCAGCCTCGAGGTCCGCGACGGCGAGATGCTCGCGCTCCTCGGACAGTCGGGCTCGGGCAAGTCGACGATCCTGCGCCTCATGGCGGGTCTCACCGAGCCGACCAAGGGCGTGGTGCTGAGCAACGGGGTGCCGCTGCGCGGCGTCAACCGGCGTCTGTCCATCGTGTTCCAGAACTTCGCGCTCTACCCGTGGCTCACCGTGCAGGAGAACGTCGAGATCGGCCTCATCCAGCGCCGCCTCGGCCGCGAGCGCGAGCAGGAGGAGATAGCACGCTCGCTGGAGCTCATCGGCCTCACCGGCTACGAGAACGCGTACCCGAAGCAGCTCTCGGGGGGGATGCGCCAGCGTGTGGGCTTCGCTCGCGCGCTCGTCGCGCAGCCCGAAGTGCTGTGCATGGACGAGCCCTTCAGCGCGCTCGACGTGCTCACCGCGGAGAATCTGCGCACGCAGGTGGTCGACCTATGGCGCGACACGAGCCATGCCGGCCTGCGCAGCATCTTCCTCGTCACGCACAACATCGTCGAGGCGGTGTTCATGGCGACCCGCATCGTCATCATCTCGTCGCATCCGGGGCGCGTGCGCAACGTGATCGTCAATCCGCTGCCCTACCCGCGCGACGTCAACTCGCGGCCGTTCGCGGCGCTGGTCGACCAGGTGCACGCGGCGATCACCGCGCTCGTGCTGCCCGACGAACCGCGGGAGGCCGCGATCGGTGCCGCGGCGGCCGCCGCCACGGCGACGGCGCCCGAGACCGGCTCGTCCGCCCGTATCGAGACCATCCCCAACGCGCCGGTCGAGACCATCGTCGGGCTGCTGGAGATCCTCGAGGACAGCGAGGAGACGATCAACGTGTTCGACCTGAGCGCCCGCATCGAGCGCGAGTTCGGCGAGACGATCGCCGTGGTCAAGGGGGCGGAGATGCTGGGCCTCGTCGACACGCCGAAGGACGACGTCGTCATGACGCAGGTGGGCTGGTACTTCCTCGCGGCGCCGGCGGCGGTGCGCAAGACACTCTTCCGCCAGGCGATCCTGAAGCTGCGCCTGTTCCAGATCATCACCGCCAACTTGGAGGCGGCGCCGGAAGGGCGCCTGAACGCCGACGCCGTGATGGAGGAGCTCGGAACGCTGCTGCCGTACGACCAGCCGGCGAAGCTCTTCCAGATGCTCGTGGCATGGGGGCGCTACGCGGAGCTCGTCGACTTCGACCAGAACGCCAACGTGCTCTACCTGCACGAGGCAAGCGAGGACGAGGACGACGACGAGGACGCGCGCTCGGCCTGATCGGAGATAATGCGGGCCGGACCGCGCGACACGAACGCATGAATCCCGTTGCCCAACTCCTGCGCGTCTGGGACGTCTACCTCGACGTCGACGCCGCCGACAAGGCGGCGCTGCTCGAACGCGCCGCCACCTTGCTCGCGCAACGCTCGGCGGCGCCCGTCGGCGACGTCCTGCAAAGCCTCCTGCAGCGCGAGCAGCTGGGGTCGACGGGCCTCGGGCACGGGGTCGCGATCCCGCACGCCCGCATGCCGCAATGCACAGCCGGCGCCGGCGTGCTGCTGCGCACGCGGGCGGGCATCGCGTTCGACGCGCCGGATCACAGGCCCGTGACGCTGTTCCTCGCCTTGCTCGTGCCGAAGCAGGCGACCGAGCATCACCTGAGGCTCCTCGCCGGAGCGGCGGCGATATTCAGCGACAAGGCGTTGCGCGACAAGCTCAAAGCCGCACCGGACCCGGCGGCCGTGGTCGATCTGCTGCGCAACTGGGACGAGTCGCCTCACGCTTGAGGCCGCGGCGGGGTGAAACTCCGCCGTATCTCTGCAATAATCTGCGTTGGCCCGGGTCCTGCCTAAGGAAACCGCGCCTAAAGCGATGGTCAGGCTCCTGCGCGCGCTCCTCGTAGCGTCGCTCGGATGTATCCCGGGCTTCGCCGGCGCTGCGCTGTCCTCGGTGATGGTCGTGCCGATCAACGGCGCGATCGGTCCGGCCAGCGCCGACTTCGTTTCGCGCGCGCTGGCCCGTGCCGCCGACGAACACGCCGAGCTCGTCGTGCTCGCGATCGATACGCCGGGCGGCCTCGACCGCTCGATGCGGCAGATCATCAAGGACATCCTCGCCTCGCCCGTGCCGGTGGCGGCCTACGTCGCGCCGAGCGGGGCGCGCGCGGCGAGCGCCGGCACCTATATCCTGTACGCGAGCCACGTCGCCGCGATGGCGCCCGGCACCAACCTGGGCGCCGCCACGCCGGTCAACCTGGCCGCGCCGGAGGCGACGCCCGCGCCCAAGAAGCCCGCCGGCAAGGACGACGACGCCAAGCCCGCCGAGGCCGCAGGGGAGGACTCCGCGATGACGCGCAAGCAGGTGCACGACGCGGCCGCGTACATCCGCTCGCTCGCGCAGCTGCGCGGGCGCAACGCGGAATGGGGCGAGCGCGCGGTGCGCGAGGCGGTAAGCCTGTCGGCGGACGAAGCGGTGAAGGCACACGTGGTGGACCTGACCGCGAGCGACGTCCACGACCTTCTCGCCAAGCTCGACGGGCGCGAGGTCGCGACCGCCGCCGGCAAGCACACGCTCGCGACGAAGGACGCCTCGCTCGTCGACGTCGAGCCCGACTGGCGGACGAAGTTCCTGGGCGTCATCACCGACCCCAGCGCGGCGCTCCTGCTGCTCATGGCCGGCATCTATCTCCTGATCTTCGAGTTCACAACCCCCGGCATCGCGCTGCCGGGCGTGCTCGGTGCGATCTGCCTCCTCACCGGCCTCTTCGCGCTGCAGATGCTGCCCGTGAACTATGCGGGGCTCGGACTCGTCCTGCTCGGCCTCACGTTCATGGTCGCGGAGGTCTTCTTCCCCGCCTACGGTTCGCTCGGCATCGGCGGGGTCGTGGCGTTCGCGTTCGGCGCGGTGATGCTGATCGACACCGACGTGCCGGGGTTCGGCATCCCGCCCGCGCTGATCGGCGCGCTGGTCATCGTCTCCGCGCTTTTCATCCTGCTCGTCGCGGGCATCGCCGTGAAAGCGCGCAAGCGGCCCGTGATCACCGGCGACGAGGGCTTGATCGGCAGCGTCGGCGTCGCGCTCGAGGACGTCGAGTCGGAAGGCTGGGCGCGCGTGCACAGCGAGCAGTGGCGCGTGCGCAGCGCCGTGCCGCTCAAGCGCGGGCAGCCCGTGCGCATCACCGCGCGCAACGGCCTCGTGCTGGCCGTGGAGCCGGCCAGCGAGGAACAAGGAGCCTAGATGGCAATCGGACTGGGGTTCGGCACGTTCGTCTTCATCGTCGTCGTGCTCGTGGTGATGTCGTTTCGCGTCTTGCGCGAGTACCAGCGCGCGGTCGTGTTCATGCTCGGCCGCTTCTGGAAGGTGAAGGGCCCGGGCTTCTTCCTCCTGATCCCGGTGGCGCAGCAGATGGTGCGCATCGACCTGCGCACGGTCGTCATGGACGTGCCGCCGCAAGACGTAATCACGCGCGACAACGTCTCGGTCAAGGTCAACGCCGTCGTGTATTTCCGCATCGTCGACCCCGCGAAGGCGGTGATCCAGGTCGAGAAGTATTACGAGGCTACGAGCCAGCTCGCGCAGACGACGCTGCGCGCGGTTCTCGGCAAGCACGAGCTCGACGACCTGCTCTCGGCGCGCGAGAAGCTGAACCTCGACATCCAGCAGGTGCTCGACGCGCAGACCAACGCCTGGGGCATCAAGGTGTCGACGGTGGAGATGAAGGACGTCGACCTCAATGAAACCATGATCCGCGCGATGGCGCGGCAGGCGGAGGCCGAGCGCGACCGGCGCGCCAAGGTGATCCACGCCGAGGGCGAGCTGCAGGCCTCCGAGAAGCTCATGCAGGCCGCCGAGATGCTCGCCCGCCAGCCGCAGTCGTTACAGTTGCGCTACCTGCAGACGCTCGCGAGCATCGCGGGAGACAAGTCGTCCACCATCGTCTTCCCGCTGCCGATGGACCTGCTCGCCGCGCTTGCCCCCAAGCGGGCGGAGTAGCCGCGATGGAGCTCGCGCGACGCGTGGCGGTCGTCACGGGCGGCTGCAGCGGCATCGGGGCGGCGCTCGCACGGCGCTTCCTGAGGGAGGGTGCCGCCGCGGTGGTCGTCGCCGACCTCGACCTGGCCGGCGCGCCGGAAGGCGCAGTGGCCGTCCGTTGCGACGTCACGCGCGAAGGTGACGTCGCCGCGCTGGTGGAGCGCGTTACGCGCGAGCACGGCGGCATCGACCTCTTCTGCTCCAACGCGGGCGTGCTGACGCCCGGCTGGGACGTGCGCGACGCAGACTTCGCCCGCTGGCATCGCGACATCGAAGTGAACGTGATGGCGCACGCCTACGCCGCCAAGGCCGTGCTGCCGGCGATGATCGCACGCGGCGAGGGCTGCCTCCTGCAGACGCTGTCGGCCGCGAGCCTCCTCGCGACCCCCGAGTCGCTCATCTACACGATCACGAAGCACGCGGCGCTGGGCCTTGCCGAATCGCTCGCGTTCACCTACACGCGCTTCGGCATCCGGGTCTGCGCGTTGTGCCCGATGGGTGTACGCACGCCGATGGTGGACAAGTTCGACGCCACCGGCGGCAGCGCGGGGCTCGACGGCCTGCTCGACGCCGACGACGTCGCGGCGGCGGCGGTGGCCGGCCTTCGCGACGAGCGCTTCCTCATCCTGCCCCACGCGATGGTCGGCGACTATTACGCGAGGAAGGCGGCGCAGCCGGAGAAGTGGCTCACCCGCATGGCAGCCATTCAGGCCCGCTTCACGAACGTCGATTAGATATCATGGCACCGGCGCGCACGTGTCGCGCCTTGCGGAGGAGGAGCCATGCAGCACATGAGCGCGAAGGGCCGCTCCCGAGCGCGAATTGCCCCGAAGCGCGGAAGCGCGAAGGGTAGTCCACGAAGACGTCGCATCGTCGTCGGTACCCTCGCCGCGCTGGGCCTCGCCGCGAGCGGCGCTGCGCTCGGGCAGCAGCCCATCGTGATCAAGTTCAGCCACGTCGTCGCCCTCGACACACCCAAGGGCAAGGGGGCCGAGCGCTTCAAGAAGCTCGCCGAGGAGCGCACCGGCGGCCGCGTCAAGGTCGAGGTGTACCCCAACAGCACGCTGTTCAAGGACGGCGAGGAGATGGAGGCGCTGCAGTTCGGCACCGTGCAGATGCTGGCGCCCTCGCTCGCCAAGTTCGGGCCGCTCGGCGTGCGCGAGTTCGAGGTGTTCGACCTGCCGTACATCTTCGACAGCTACGACGACCTGCACAAGGTCACCGAAGGGCCGGTCGGCCAGGGCCTGTTCAAGAAGCTCGAGGGCAAAGGCATCGTCGGGCTCGCCTACTGGGACAACGGCTTCAAGGTCATGAGCGCGAACAAGCCGCTGCGCGCGCCGGAGGACATGCGCGGGCTCAAGATGCGCATCCAGTCGTCGAAGGTGCTGGGCGACCAGATGAAGGCGCTGGGCGCAATTCCGCAGGTGCTCGCATTCTCCGAGGTCTACCAGGCGATGCAGACCGGTGTGGTCGACGGATCCGAGAACACGCCGTCCAACATGTACACGCAGAAGCACCACGAAGTGCAGAAGTACACGACGCAGACCAACCACGGCTACATCGGTTACGCGGTCATCGCCAACAAGAAGTTCTGGGACGGCCTGCCGCCCGACATCCGGGACATCCTCGAAGGCGCGATGAGGGACGCGACCGCCTACGCCAACGAGATCGCGCAGAAGGAGAACGACGACGCCCTCGAGGCGATCCGCAAGTCCGGCAGGAGCGAGGTGATCGCCCTCACCGACGCGCAGCGGGCCGCCTGGAAAAAAGCGCTCGTCGGCGTGCACAGGGAGAACGAGTCGCGCGTCGGCAAGGACACGATCGAGGAGGTCTACCGCCAGACCGGCTTCAAGCCTTGAAGCGCGCCTTTCCGTCGAGCGGAAGGCACCGGCGCCCATGACGGCGGGCGCTTTCGACGTGTGGCGCGGAGTCCCCGCGCCGCTCGGCGCCACGTGGGACGGCTCGGGCGTCAACTTCGCGCTGTACTCGGAGCATGCCGACCGCGTCGAGCTGTGCCTGTTCGATCCCGCGGGCCGACGCGAGATCGCGCGCGTCGACGTGCCGTACCGCACCGACTTCGCCTGGCACTGCTACCTGCCCGATGCGCGGCCCGGACTCGCTTACGGCTACCGCGTCCATGGGCCGTACGATCCCGAGCGCGGCCACCGCTTCAATCCGTACAAGCTCCTGCTCGATCCGTATACGCGCATGGTCGCGGGGCCGCTGCGCTGGTCGGACGCGCACTACGGCTATCGTGCGGACAGCAAGCGCGAGGACCTGTCGTTCGATGCGCGCGACAACGCCACGGGCGCGCTGAAAGGCGTGGTGGTCGATCCGGCGTTCTCGTGGGGCGACGACCGGCCGCCGCGGACGCCGTGGAAGGACACGGTGATCTACGAGGCGCACGTCAAGGGATTGACGCGGCTCCATCCTGACGTGCCGCCGCAGCTTCGCGGCACCTACGCCGGACTCGCCGGCCCCGCGATGCTCGACCACCTGCGAAGGCTCGGCGTGACCGCGGTGAGCCTCCTGCCGGTGCACGCGTTCGTCGACGACAAGCGCCTGGTCGAATCGGGGCTGCGCAACTACTGGGGCTACAACACGATCGGGTTCTTCGCGCCCGAGATGCGCTACTCGGCCACCGGCACGCTCGGCGAGTTCAAGACGATGGTCAAGCGCCTGCACAACGCCGGGCTCGAGGTCATCCTCGACGTCGTCTACAACCATACCGCGGAAGGCGATCACCTCGGGCCGACGCTCTCGTTTCGCGGCATCGACAACGCGGTCTACTACCGCCTGCGGCCCGGCGAGCCCCGCTTCTATCTCGACTACACCGGCACGGGCAACACGCTTTCCACCCAGCACCCGATCGCGCTGCGCCTCATCTTCGACAGCCTGCGCTACTGGGTGGGCGAGATGCACGTCGACGGCTTCCGCTTCGACCTGGCTCCCGCGCTCGCGCGCGAGCAGCACGCGTTCGATCCGTTCGGCGCTTTCCTCGACATCGCGCGCCAGGATCCCGCGCTATCCCAGGTCAAGCTCATCGCCGAGCCCTGGGACCTGGGCGAAGGCGGCTACCACGTCGGCGGCTTTCCGCCGGGCTGGTCGGACTGGAACGGCCGCTACCGCGACGCCGTGCGCTCGTACTGGAAGGGCGACGGCGGCCTCGTCGGCGAGCTCGCGAGCCGCCTCTCCGGTTCGAGCGACATCTTCGCGCCCGGCGGGCGCGGCCCCACGGCGTCGATCAACTTCGTCACCGCACACGACGGCTTCACGCTGCGCGATCTCGTGAGCTACGGGGTCAAGCACAACGAAGCCAACGGCGAGGACAACCGCGATGGCGAAACGCACAACCGAAGCTGGAACTGCGGCGCCGAAGGCCCGACCGCGGATCCCGCCATCCGCGCGCTGCGCAGGCGGCAGATGCGAAACTTCCTGGCCACCCTCTTTTTCTCGCAGGGCGTGCCGATGCTGCTCGCAGGCGACGAGATCGGCCGCACGCAGCGCGGCAACAACAACGCCTACTGCCAGGACAACGAGGTCTCGTGGCTCGACTGGAGCCTCGACGACGAGGCGCGCGCGCTGCTCGCGCTCACGCAGCGCCTGATCGCGCTGCGCAACCGCCATCCGCTGTTCCGCCGCCTCACGTTTTTCCGGGGCCGCGCCGTGCGCGATTCCAGCGCGAAGGACATCGTGTGGCTGCATCCGCACGGGCGCGAGATGACCGACGAGGAATGGAGCCAGGGGTTCGCGCGCTGCCTGGGCGCTCACCTGTCGGGACGCGGCCTCACCGAGCGCGACGAGCACGGCGTCTCGGTCGAGGACGACGACCTCATG
>DATJXV010000106.1:0-29646 GCA_035499955.1 Casimicrobiaceae bacterium | reverse complement strand
CGGTCTCGATGGCTCGTTACAACGCGCTCCAGTCGCTGCTCGCCAACGCGAACCCCGGCAACCAGGTCGTGGTGGGAGCGGCGAGCGTGATGAACGACGCGCTGGTCGGCAACAACACCGCCAACCCGCTTCTCACCGGGGCGCTTCCGGCGGTCATCAATACGGCGTTCACCGTCAACGGCACGCTGCTCAACACGGGGATCGCGCAGCAGCTGCGCCAGGTCGCGCGCCTCATCGAGGGTCGCGCGCAGACGGCCGTGAAGCGCCAGGTGTTCTTCGTGAGCATGGGCGGCTACGACACTCATTCGACGACCGTGGCGGACCAGACCACCCTCTTCAACCAGCTCTTCCCGGCGATGAAGGCGTTCTACGACTACACGGTCGCGGCGGGTGTGAGCAACGACGTGGTGCAGATCACGCTCTCCGACTTCAACCGCACGTTCATCGGCAACGCCAACGCGGGCGTGGATCACGCGTGGGGCAGCCACCAGATCGTGATGGGCGGGACGGTCAAGGGCGGCGCGATGTACGGCACGTTCCCGGATCTCGTGGTGAACGGTACGATGGACTCGGGCAACAACGGCGCCTGGGTCCCGGGCATGGCGGTGGACCAGGTAGGTTCGACGCTCGGTAAGTGGTTCGGCATGTCGGCCGCCGACATGGCCTACACCTTCCCGAACCTCGGCAACTTCCCGACCACCGACCTGGGCTTCATGAGCTAGCGCTTCGTTTGGGAGTGGACGACCTCCAGGCGGGCCGCGAAGCGCGGCCCGCTTTCTTTTGGTGAGGGTCAGGCCCGCGCCAGCGCGCCGACGGCCGCCGCGTGCAGCACGGCCGGCACGACGGGCTTGGGAAGGAGCGGCAGGCCCGCACGCCTCGCGTCGCGCTCCGCGGCGGGGCTCGTGTCGCCGGAGACGAGAAGCGCAGGGACCGCGACGCCGAGCTCGTCGCGCAGGCGGTGGACCACCGCGATTCCGCTTTCCCCGTCGGCGAGCCGCAAATCCGCCACGACGAGGTCCGGATAACGCTCGATGCGACCCAGCGCATCCATGAGGTCCGCGAGGTCGCCGCCGCCCGCGACGCGCGCCCCCCAGGTTTCGAACAGCACGCTCATCGCATCGACCGCGTACGGGTCGTCGTCGACGACCGCGACCAGCGCCTCGGACATCGAGCAGACGGCGCCGTCGCTGCGCGGCGCCGTCGCGGGGGCGCGATGCGCGAGGCGGGTCAGGGCCAATGGCGCGACGACTCGGAAGCGCGATCCGCGCGATAGCCGGGACGTCACCTCGACGCGATGGTCGAGGAGCGCCGCGAGCCGCCGCACGATGGCGAGTCCGAGGCCCAGCCCCGCGTGCGCGCGGCTGCTCCGTGTCTCGCGGACCTGGTAGAACTCCTCGAAGATGCGTTCGGTGAGCGGCGCCGGTATGCCGACCCCGGTGTCGACCACGTCGACGGCGACCTCCGCGCCGCGGCGACGCGCACCGATCAGCACGCCACCTTCCTCGGTGTAGCGGATCGCGTTGGCGACGAGGTTGCGCACGATGCGCTCGAGCATCGCCGCGTCGCTGCGCACGGCGAGGCGCGTGCGCGCCACGCGCAAGCCAAGCCCCTTCATCTCGGCGTGCGGCGACAGCTCGGAGGCCACCTTCGCGAACAGAGGCGCGAGCGAGACGCGAGCGTGGCAGGGCGTGAGCGCACCGGCCTCGAGGCGCGACAGGTCGAGGAGCTGCTCGAACTGCCCCTCGAGCGCCGCCAGCGCGCGCTGGATGCTCTTGACGAGCGGCTGCCACGGCGCCTCGTGCGCCCGCGCCGCCAGCGCCGCGATGTACAGGCCGAGCGCGTGCAGCGGCTGGCGAAGGTCGTGGCTCGCGGCGGCCAGGAGCTGGCTCTTGCTTCGATTCGCCGCCTCGGCGCTGGCGCGCGCCTCGTGTGCCGCGCGCGACTTCGCGCGGAGCTCCTCGATGAGCTCGACGTTTTCGTAGCGCATCGCGAGCGATCGCGTGAGCCCCGCGTTGAGCTGGTGACCGAAGGCCAGGATGAACACGAGCACCACGCTCATCACGAGCGCCGTGTACAGGTGCGCCTCGTCGCCCTCGAGCGCGACGCGCACGATGAGCGGCGCCAGCGCCGGAAGTACGAAGCCGAAGAACGCGGGGCGGTATACGGCTGTCAGGTTGAGGCCGCCCAGCACGACCCCGAACAGGCACACGATCAGCAGCGCTTGATAGGCCGGCGACGCGGGATACATGACGATGCCGGCAAGCCCCCACAGCGATCCGGCCACGGTCGAGCCGACTGCCCAGTAGCGTCCCCAGCGCCGCATCGCCTCGAGGCCGGGGCGCGTGCGTCTCCACGCGCGCACGAGCACGCCGCGCCACGCCTGGTTGACGACGATGAGCGCGATCCAGCCCGCGCTCACCTGCGGCGGCACCTGTCCCCAGAAGACGAACGTGAGCAGCGCCGCGCCGAGGAGCATCGAGGCCGACGTCCGGTGCCAGCCGGCGTAGAGCTGCGCAACCTGGTCGGCGCGTGCCCGCGCGCGCTGCGCAGGAGCGAAGGGTGCGTCGGCCATGGGCGTCTCGCGCAGGCCGTCGGTCAGCTGCGGCCTCCGGCGCTTTCGACGTCGATGCCGCGGCGGGTCAGCTCGACGATGACCTGCGAGCGCGAGTGCACGTTGAGCGCGCGCAGGATCGCGCTCACGTGCACCTTCACGGTCCCTTCGGAGAGCTTCAAGTCGCGGCAGATCATCTTGTTCGGCTTGCCCTGGGCGAGCAGCATCATCACCTCACTTTGCCGCTGCGTGAGGCCGAGCACCTCGATCGAGACGCCGTCGATGCTGCGCGGGCGCGTCGGCGACACGTCGCGCGTGACGTGCTTGCCGCCCGCCAGAACCGTGCGTACGGCGTCGATCATGTTCGCCGGGTCAGAGGTTTTCGCGATGAAGCCGCGCGCGCCTGCGGCGAGCGCGGCGCCGATCGTGGCGCGGTCGTGCGTCGCCGACAGGACGACGATGGGCAGCCGCGGAAAGCCCCGGCGAAGCTCGGCGAGCAGGTCCAGGCCGTGCGCGCCGGGCAGCGCGAGATCGAGCAGGACGAGTGCACAGTCCGGATGGCGGGCGAGCGACGCGAGCGTCTCGTTGCGGTCGCGCGCGGCCAGCACGTCGATCTCGCCGCCGACGCCGGGCAGGACCTCGGTGAGCGCGTGAACGATCAGTGGGTGGTCATCGACGACGAGGACCTTCATGGCGACTCCCGGCGCGGCGGCTTGGCTGCCACTGTGCGCGGCGGCGCCGCGCGCGGATCACTGTCAGTTGAAACAGGTCGCGACGCGATGGCAAGCGTGGACGCGCCAGCCGAGGGCCGTGCTGCTATTCTTGCCGTATCACCTCTACCGTGGGTGCAACGATGAACGTGCCGCAGTCCGGGATCCTGGCGCTGGGAACGCCTGCGCACGCCTACCTGGAGTTCGATGCCGTCGAGGGGATCGACCGCGTCGAGCTCGTCGCCGCGGCCGCGTCTTTCGCGGGCGCACAGACGACCGGGACCGGGGCCAATGTCGTGGTCGGGTTTCGGCCCGAATTGTGGCGCCACGTCATGCCCGACGACGCGCCGGAGGACGTCACGGGCTACGTGCGGGCCGTTGCCGGCGTCGAGGGCTTCTCGATGCCGGCCACACAGCACGACGCTTTTGTCTGGATCGCGAGCGGCGCGTACGACGCGGTGTTCGACCTCTCGTCGTCGGCGATCGCCGCGCTCGCGAATGCCGCAAGTCTCGCCGACGAGACCGTCGGATGGCCCTACCGGCACAATCGCGACCTCACCGGCTTCATCGACGGCTCGGAGAACCCGCCGCTCATCGAAGCGGCGTCCGCGGCGCTGATCCCCGACGGACAACCGGGCGCGGGCGGCAGCGTGCTGCTGCTGCAGAAATGGATCCATGAGACGGCGAAATGGGTCTCGCTTTCCGACGCCGAGCAAGCGAAAGTGATCGGACGGAACAAGTCCGACAGCGTCGAGCTCGAGGACAAGCCGGAGGATTCGCACGTCGCCCGCACGGACCAGGACACGTTCGGACACATCGTCCGCCGCAACATGCCCTTCGGCGACGCGTCGATGCACGGGACGATGTTCGTCGGCTTCTGCGCGACCCAGCGCCCGCTCGCCGCGATGCTCGACAGCATGGCGGGGCGCGCGAATGGTGTGCGCGACGCGCTGACGCGGTTCTCGCGCCCGATGACCGGTGCCTATTACTTCGTGCCCGCGCTGACGAGCTTGCGCCGCTTTGGTTAGCGCGGCGCGACGCGATGCGGCACCCGGGGTCTAGGCTCGCAGTTTGAGCATTTCGTCCGCGATCGCAAACGCTATCTTCGCGAGCGCCGCCCGGCTCTCGTCGTACTGAGGGTCGAGCTCCGCCGACGGCGACGCGAGCAGGCCGGTGATGGCGGCGGCGGCGAACTCGTCGCGCAGCGACTTCGGTGGCTGATCCATGCGAAAAGAGCTCCTCGTTGCGTGACGCGGAAGATCGACCGGGCCGCGTCCGGCTAGCCGGCGGGACCGAAGGCGTCCTTCTTGAGGTCGGCCTGCTCGGCGCGCAACGCGCGTAGGCGGGTCTCGACGACGGACACCTGGTAGAAATCGCCGTCGCCGGACTTGGCCGCGAGCTCGAACTGGCCGATGGCGAGCGGCAGGTTGCCCATCCACGCGTAATACTCGCCCTGGTGCTGGTGCTCCTTGAGGTGCATGTTCTGCTCGGCGTATGCGCGTGCGGCGATCTGGTGCAGCTGTCCGTTGTTCGGGAAGCGGAGAAGCTGCTGCTCGACGAACGCCGAGGCCTCGGCGGCGCGGTGCGCTTTCAGCAGCGACTCCGGGTAGTCGTACACGAGCTGCAGCTTGTTGGGGTAGCGCGCGAGCGCGGCCTCGAAGCGCTTCGACGCTGCGGCATAGTCTCCCGACGCCATCAGCACGTTGCCGGCCATCGCCTCGACCATCGGGTTCGGCGGCGCGATCTTCTCGAGCTTGGCGAGCTCCGTCTTGGCGCGCGGGTAATCCTGCGCGCGCAGCAGCGAGGCGACGAGGCCGTAGCGCTCGGCGATTTCGTTGTTGTATTTCTTCAGGCGCAGCGCGTCCTCGAAGTCCTGCACGCGGTCGCGGGCGTCGCCCTGGTAGCTCTTGAGCAGCGCCCGCACGAGGTGGAACTCGAGCGAGTCGGGAATCTGGCGATAGGGCAGGCCCTGCGCGCGCGCCTGCGCTTCGGCGATGCGCTCGTAGGTGATCGGGTGCGTGCGCAGGTACGACGGCGCGTTGCCATCGATGAAGCGTGTTGAACGTTGCAGGCGCTCCATCATCTGCGCCATGCCGTTCGGGTCGTAGCCGGCGGCGACCATGCGCTGGAAGCCGATGCGGTCGGCCTCGTACTCGTTCTCGCGCGTGAAGTTGAGCTGGTTCTGGATCGCGAGCGCCTGGCTGCTCGCGATGGCGGCCTGCGTCGCCTGCGCCCCGTTGCTGCCGCCCGCGCGCGCCGCGAGGATGGCGACCACGAGGCCGGCGAGCGTGGTCAGCATCGACGTCTTCTGGTTGTCGAGCATGCGCGCCATGTGATGCTGCGTGACGTGCGAGATCTCGTGCCCGAGCACGGCGGCGAGCTCGGACTCGTTCTGGGTGAGCAGGATGAGGCCGGTGTTGACGCCGACATAGCCGCCGGGAAGCGCGAACGCGTTGATCTGGTTGTCTGGGACGGCGAAGAACTCGAAATCCTGCTTCGTATCGGGGACCGCGGCGACGAGGCGATGCCCGAGCTCGTTCAGGTAATCGTTGACCTCCGGGTCGTCCATGTACGCGCCCTGCGCGCGTATCTGGCGGATGATCGCATCGCCGACCTTGCGCTCCTGCGCCGGGCTGAAGCCGACTTGCGATGCGTCGCCCAATTCGGGCAGGGGGGAACCGCGCAGGCCGTTGATGTCCGGACCGCGAAGCGCGGTTTCACTCGGGGTAAGCGCGGGCCGCGGCTCGTCCGGCGCTGGCACCTGGGTCCAAATCCCGCCGCTCGGGCTTGGCGCGGCCGCCGCCGACGGCGCGGTCGACGTCGTGGGTGTCATCTGCGCGAGCGGCGACGTCGCCAGCGAGACGGCGAGGAGGGCTGCAACGCATTGCCGCGCTCGCCGCGCGCGTACGGGGGGCGCGCGGTCGTGGGTCGGGGCCATCGGTACGTGCATTCGTAGGTGCTAAGATGCCCGCCGCATGTTTTTAGTTCAACGGCAGAACGGTCACGTGACGCGCCCACGAACGACGAAGTTGACGGAGGTCAAGAAAGCGGCTCGGGCCCCCCGGAGACACGTCGCGCGCGCGAAAGCGGCCGACGCCTCCCATTTTACCCACTTCGACGCCGGCGGCCAGGCGCACATGGTCGACGTCGCCGGCAAAGAGGTAACCCGTCGCGTCGCGCGCGCCGGTGGCAGGATCGTCATGCGGCCGGCTACCCTCGGCCTCATCCGGTCCGGCGGTGCCGCGAAAGGGGACGTGCTGCTCGTGGCGCGGGTGGCCGCGATCGCGGCCGCCAAGCGCACGGCCGACCTCATTCCGCTGTGTCATCCGCTGTCGCTGACGCGGGTCGTCGTGCACTTCGCCTTGGAGGACGACGCCGTGGCGATCGAGGTGACTGCCGAGACGCTCGGCCGCACCGGGGTCGAGATGGAGGCGCTCACCGCGGCCGCGGCGGGGCTGCTCACGATCTACGACATGTGCAAGGCGGTCGACCGCGGGATGCGGATCGACGGCGTGCGCCTGCTCGAGAAGTCCGGCGGGCGGTCGGGTCGTTTCGTGGCGTCGAAGTGAACGCGGCCCGGGCTTTGGTCGGGTGGTTGGACCACTTGACCAAAGACGCGCGGCGCGCGTACAGTGCCGCACGCGGCGCCGCTGGCGCCGCATCCCGCCGCGCGCGAGCCTGAAGACTCCGCCGCACACCGAGGAGGCAGCCTTACCGTGCCCTTGCAGACGGTCGAGCCCCTGAGGCTTTACCGGCAGATCGCCGGCCAGATCGCCGGGCTGATCGACAACGGGGAGTTTCCCGCCGGATCGCGCCTGCCCGCCGAGCGCGAGCTCGCCACCTTGCTCGGCGTGTCGCGCACGTCGGTGCGCGAGGCGATCATTTCGCTCGAGATCGCGGGCCGCGTCGAGGTGCGCGTCGGCTCGGGAATCTTCGTGGCGGCGCCCGGCGCAGCGCAGATCGTCGGGCTGGTCGACGAGGGGCCGAGTCCCTTCGAGCTCCTCGCCGCGCGGCGCCTGATCGAGGGCGAGATCGCCGCGCTCGCCGCGCGCTCGATCAAGAAGGCCGACATCGCGGCGCTGCGCGCCACGGTGGTGCGCATGCGCGAGCACGCCGAGAACTTCGGCAAGCGCGACGCCGCCGACCGCGAGTTCCACGTACGCATTGCGGCGGCCACGGGCAACGGGTCGCTCGCGCTTGTCGCCGAGGGCCTCTGGCAGCAGCGGCGTGGCAAGCTGTGGTCGCGCATCGAGGCCTACTTCCACACCAAGAAGATTCGAGAAGGCACGATCCTCGACCACGCCGCCATCATCGACGCCCTTGAGCGGCATGACGCCGACGGCGCCCGCGAGGCGATGCACAAGCACTTGGGGCGCGTGGAGCGCGAGTTTGCCCGGCAATGGGACGCGATCCTGCCGGGCCAGGACATGAAGGACGTCGCGCGGCGCGCGCCGGCAGCGCGAAAACGTGCCGGGGCGACGCATTCACTCACGTGACGAACCGCGCGATCGACTAAACTTTTCCGTGCAGCGCCGGAGGGCCGGCGATTCCACGAACCGGCGCCCGCAACGAAGGGCGCGATTGCAGCAATGTCAAAAGGAGGAGAGACGATGTTCCAAAACCTGTCGCAAATGCGGCCCGCGAGGCGCGGCGCCCTCACGGCCGTCGCCGCCGCGCTCTGCCTGGGCGTGCTCGGCGTCACGCCCGCCATCGCCGCGCCGGTCACGATCAACGTGGTCGACGTCGCCGGCAATCTCGCGCTCACGCAGGACGCTTTCGAGGCTTACGCCAAGAAAAACCCCGACAAGGTCGCGAAGTTCGTCTTCACCAAGGCGCCCGCGCCCGAGCTTCCGGGCAAGCTGAAGGCGATGCAGGGGGCCGGGCGCAGCGACATCGACCTGATCCTCACGGGGACGGACGTCCTGTCCGCGGGCATCGAGCAGGGCCTGCTCGTGAAGCTCCTGCCCGAGTACGCGTCGAAGTTTCCCAACCTGACGGCGAACTACCTGCCGGCTGCGGCCGAAATGCAGAAGCTCGCGCAGGACCAAGGCATCGAGGTCGCGTTCATGCCGGCCGGCCCGCTGGTCGAATACAACCCGGCCAAGGTGAAGACGGCCCCGACCACGCCGGCCGAACTCCTCGCGTGGTGCAAGGCCAACCCCAACAGGCTGATCTACGCGCGTCCGGCGAACTCCGGTCCGGGCCGCACGTTCATCATGGGCCTGCCGTACATCCTGGGCGACAAGAACCCGAAGGACCCGGTGAACGGCTGGGACAAGACGTGGGCCTACCTCAAGGACCTCAACACCTGCATCGAGTACTACCCGACCGGCACCGGCGCCGTGATGAAGGAGCTGGGGGAAGGGTCGCGCGACATGACCGTCACGATGACGGGCTGGGACATCAACCCGCGCGTGCTAGGCATCGTGCCGAAGGAATACAAGGTGGCGCCATTCAAGGGCATGACCTGGGTCAACGACGCCCATTACATGGTCGTGCCCAAGGGCGTGCCGCCCGAGAAGATGGCGGTGCTGCTCGACGTGATGGCGTACATGCTGACACCCGAAGCGCAGGCGTACACGTACGACAAGGGCTACTTCTACCCCGGTCCCGCGGTGAAGAACGTGCCGATCTCGATGGCGCCCAAGGAAAGCCAGGAGGCGATCAAGGAATTCGGCCGCGCCGAGTATGAAGGCTGGCTGAAGGAGTTCCCGCACACGCAGTCCCTGGAGCCGAAGGCGCAGGTCGAGGCGTTCCGCATCTGGGACCAGCAGGTCGGCGCTCAGAAGACGAAGTAGCGTCATTGCAGCCACGCTTCGCGTGGTGCAACAGCTCGCCGCGCTCAACCGCACGCCTCGTGACGGCGGTTGACGCGGCGATAGCGGACACATCAACATGAAACGCGACTTCTCCGAGCTTCGACTCGATCACGTGACGCGCCGCTTCGCCGGCGCGGGCGGCAAGGCGTTCAATGCGCTCGACGAGCTCACCCTGACCGTGCGGCGCGGCGAGTTCATCTGTCTCCTCGGCCCTTCCGGCTGCGGCAAGTCCACGGCGCTCAATTGCATCGCCGGGCTCATGAACCTCTCGGGCGGATCGATCTGGCTCGACGACACGCGCATCGACACCCTGCCGCCCGAGAAACGCGGCTTCGGCATGGTGTTCCAGAACTACGCGCTGTTCCCGCACATGAGCGTTGCGCGCAACATCGGCTTCGGGCTTCGCATGCGCGGCGTGGGCGCCGAGGAGGCGGGCACGCGCATCGCCAACGCGCTCAAGCTCGTCCAGCTCACGGGGCAGGCGCACAAGCTCCCGGGCCAGCTCTCCGGTGGCCAGCAGCAGCGCGTGGCGATCGCGCGCGCCATCGTCATCGAGCCGCCGCTCATCCTGATGGACGAGCCGCTGTCAAACCTCGACGCCAAGCTCCGCATCGAGACGCGGGCGGAGATCCGGCGCATCCACCATGAGCTCGACCGCGCGACGATCTACGTCACGCACGACCAGGACGAGGCGCTCTCGCTCGCCGACCGCATCGTCGTCATGAAAGACGGCGTGGTGCAGCAGATCGGGACGCCTCAGGAGGTGTATGCGCAGCCCGCCAACCTCCACGTG
This sequence comes from Casimicrobiaceae bacterium, assembly GCA_035499955.1. GTDB lineage: Bacteria > Pseudomonadota > Gammaproteobacteria > Burkholderiales > Casimicrobiaceae > VBCG01. The sequence continues at coordinate 19,773 of DATJXV010000106.1, read as the reverse complement.
GCGCGCTTCATGGGCTACCGCAACGTCCTGACGCTCGACGTGACAAGGCAGGGCGGCGACCGCATAGAGGTGGCGGGCGAAGGCATCGCGCTCACCGGAATTCCCAAGCAGGCGGTTGCAGGACCGAGAGCGGCCGTCGCGATTCGCCCCGAGGAGATGGTGCTCGGCGATGACGCGGGCGGCAACGTCATCGAAGGGCAAGTCGCCAACGTGGAGTATTGCGGGCGCGATGCGCTGCTCGACGTCGTCACCGGGGGCGGCACGCGGCTGCACGTGCGCGGCGCGGTGACGATCAAGCGCGGCGACGCCGTGCGCGTGCACGTACCGGCCGAGCGCGCGCTCGTGTATCCCGCGGAGTAGGGCATGGCGGACGCCATGACCGTTCGAGTGCGGCAGCCGTTCGACCGCACTTTGCTGCTCGTCCTCCCGGCGGCGGCGTTCATGCTGCTGCTGTTCGTGTATCCCTTTCTTTACGGGCTCTGGCTCTCCTTCCAGCCGAAGGACGGCGGCGCGCTCGCCAACTACTCGCACTTCTTCACGACCGACAACCTCTGGCCCACGATCTGGATCACGCTGCGGCTCGCGCTGCCGGCGACGCTGATCAACGTCGGGCTCGCGCTGCCGATCGCGTACAAGATGCGCGTCAAGTCGCGCTATCAGCGCTGGGTGACGACGATCCTGGTCGTCCCCATCACCCTCGGCACCGTGCTGATCGCCGAAGGGATGCTGCTGTACTTCGGCCCGAAGGGGTGGCTGTCGCAGTTCCTGCAACTGCTCCACATCTACGACGGCGCGATCCGCCTCACGCACAACTACTGGGGCGTGCTCATCTCGCTGGTGATCTCGGGCTTTCCGTTCGCCTTCCTGCTGATCCTCTCGTACATCACGGGCATCGATCCCGTGCTCGCGCGCGCGGCGGCGACACTCGGCGCCGATCCGTGGGAGCAGTTCCGCCACATCTACCTGCCGCTGCTCGCGCCGGGCCTCGCCATGTGCTTCTGCCTCGCGTTCGTGCAGGCGTTCTCGGTATTTCCCTCTGCGGTGCTGCTGGGCTCGCCGGCCGGGCCCACGCGGGTGATCTCGATCGCCGCGTACGAAGCGGCCTTCGAGCAGTACGACTATTCGCTCGCCTCGGCGATCGCGATGATCATGGGCTTCGTGCAGCTCGTCATCGTGGCCGCCGTGCTCATGCTGCGCAGCGCGTTCTACCGCGGGCCGGTCGTGGGCGGTAAAGGCTGAAGGCCCGACCATGAGGGAATGGGTCGACAAGGTCTGGCGCAACCTCCTGCTGGGGTTGATGACGCTGTTCGTCGTCAACATCCTGCTCATGATCGCGTCCGTGGCCACCAGCTCGTTCGCGCGGCGCTGGCTCGGCACCTGGCTGCCCGACGGCTGGACGACCAACTGGTACACGGCCGCGTGGAAGGAGTTCCAGCTCTTCGACGTGCTGTGGGTCACGGTCGAAGTCGTGTTCGCGGTCGTGTTCCTCGCGCTCCTGATCGGGGTGCCGGCAGCGTATACGCTGGCGCGCCGCAACTTCGCCGGCAAGCGCGCGCTCATGCTGCTGTTCCTGCTGCCGCTCATGGTGCCGCCCATCACTTACGGCATTCCGCTCGCCACGGTGCTGTACAAGGCGCAGCTCGGCGGAACGATCTACGGCGTGATCCTGGCCAACCTGATCCCGGCGGCGCCCTTCGTGATCCTCGTGATGACGCCGTTCATCGAGCAGATCGACCCCAACCTCGAGTCCGCGGCGCGCGTGTTCGGCGCAACCACGCCGCGCATGTTCCTGCACGTGCTCGTGCCGCTGCTCGCGCCCGGCATCCTCGCCGCGTCGCTGCTCGTTCTCGTGCGCACCATCGCCCTTTTCGAGCTCACCTTCCTCACTGCCGGCTCGGATTCGCAGACCCTCGTCGTGGCGCTGTACTATGCGGTGTTCGCAGCAGGGGTACGGGCGCCGCAATCGGTCGACGCGATGGCGATGATCTACATGCTCGTCACGCTGGTCTGGCTGCTCATCGCGCTGCGGTTCGTCAACCCTACGCAACTCGTCTCGCGCGTCAAAGAGCATCCGCAGCATGCCTAGCCGTCTGGGTCTTGCAACGCTTGCCGGCATTCCCGCGGCGGTGGGCCGTCCGGCGTATGATCCGCGCGCGGCGAAGGTCGGCATTGTCCATCTCGGGCTCGGCGCGTTCCATCGCGCCCACCAGGCCGTCTACACCGACGACGTGCTGGCCTTCGACCTGCGCTGGGGCATCTGCGGCGTGTCGCTCAAGACCCCGCGCGCGGTCGAGCCGCTCGCCGCGCAGGACGGCCTGTACACGTACCTGCTGCGCACGAGCGACGGCGTGAGCGCGCGCGTCATCGGCTCGCTGCGCGAGACGATCTTCGCCGGCGCCTCGCGGGCGGCGCTGGTCGCGCGCTTCGCCGATCCGGCGATCGCGATCGTCACCTCGACCGTGACGGAGAAGGGCTATTGCCACGATCCGGCCACGGGGGCGCTCAACGAGTCGCATCCCGACATCGCGCACGACCTCGCGTCGCCCGACGCGCCGCAATCGGCGATCGGCATCCTCGTGGCCGGCCTCGACGCGCGCCGGACCGCGGGCGGGGGCCCGCTCGCGTTCGTCTGCTGCGACAACCTGCCGCACAACGGCCGCATGGTCGAAGGCCTCGTGCGCGCCTTCGCGCAGCGGCGCGACGCCGCGCTCGCGCGCTGGATCGCGGACAACGTCACCTTTCCGTCGACGATGGTGGATCGCATCGTCCCCGCGACGACCGAGGCCGACGTTGCCGAGGCGCAGCGGCAGCTCGGCTTGTACGACGCCGCGCCCGTCACCGCGGAGCCGTTCGCGCAGTGGGTGATCGAGGACCGCTTCCGCGCGCCGCGGCCGCGCTGGGAGGACGCCGGCGCGCAGTTCGTGAGCGACGTGGCGCCGTTCGAGCTCATGAAGCTGCGGCTGCTCAACGGCAGCCATTCCACGCTCGCGTACCTGGGCTTTCTGCTCGGGCACGAGTTCGTGTGGCAGGCCTCCCGCGACCCGCTGATCGCAACGCTCATCGAGCGGCAGATGGCAGAGGAGATCGTGCCCACGCTCGTGCGCCCGCCCGGCATCGACTTGCACGCTTACTGCGCGCAGCTCCTGGAGCGCTTTCGCAATGCCGCGTTGCCGCACAAGACGCGGCAGATCGCGATGGATGGCTCGCAGAAATTGCCGCAGCGCCTGCTCGGCACGGTGCGCGACCGGCTCGCCGCCGGCGCGCCGCTCGCGCATCTGCCTCTCGCGGTGGCGGGGTGGATCCGCTATGCGAGCGGCAGCGACGAGCACGGCGGCCGCATCGACGTGCAGGACCCGCTCGCGGATACGTTCGGCGCGATCGTCAAGGAGGCTCGCGGCGACCCGGGCCCCGTGGCCGACGGCTTCCTCGACCTCGCGAGCGTGTTCGGCGCCGATCTCGTCGCGCACTACGCATTTCGCGAAGCGGTGCGCGGACACGTCGTCCGCCTTTTCAACGACGGCGTGCAGGTGACGCTCGCGCATCATCTGGGCGTCGCCTGAGGCCACGGCATCATGACCATCCCCATCGCGCTGCATCCCGACCGCCTGTTCCCCGCCGAACCCGTCACGCGCGCCCTCGCGCGGCGGCTCTACGCCACCGTGAAGGACCTGCCGATCGTGAGCCCGCACGGGCACACCGATGCCGCGTGGTTCGCCGACGACATGCCGTTCGGCAACGCCTCGGCGCTCTTCATCACGCCGGACCACTACGTCTTTCGCATGCTCTACAGCCGCGGCGTCGCGCTCGAGGACCTGGGCATTCCGCGCCGTGACGGCGGCCCCGTGGAGGCCGACGCGCGCAAGATCTGGCGCACGTTCGCCGCGAACTATCACCTCTTCCGCGGCACGCCGACCCGGACGTGGCTCGACCACGCGTTCGCCACGGTGTTCGGCATCGAGGAGCGGCTGACGACGGAATCGGCCGACCGCTGCTTCGACCGCATCAACGCGTGCCTGGCACGTCCCGAATTCCGGCCCCGCGCGCTGTTTACGCGTTTCAACATCGAAGTGCTGGCGACCACCGAATCGCCGCTCGATCCTCTCGCGCATCACCGGAAGCTGCACACGTCCGGCTGGCACGGCCGCGTCGTGACCGCCTACCGGCCCGATCCGGTCGCCGACCCGGAGTTCGACGGCTTCGCGGCCAACGTCGCGCAGCTCGGCGCGCTCGCCAACGAGAACGCCGCCGCGTGGCAGGGCTACCTCGCCGCGCACCGCAACCGCCGCGCCTACTTCAAGTCGATGGGCGCGACCTCGACCGACCACGGGCATCCGACGGCGCAGACGTCCGACCTCTCGCCGGCCGAGTGCCAGCGCCTGCTCGACCGCGGCCTCGCGGGCACGATCACCCCCGCCGAGGCGGAGGCGTTTCGCGGCCAGATCCTGACCGAGATGGCGCGCATGAGCCTCGACGACGGCCTCGTGATGCAGATCCACCCCGGCAGCTTCCGCAACCACAACCCGCACGTGCTCGAGCGCTTCGGCCGCGACAAGGGCGCCGACATCCCGACGCGGACGGATTACGTGCGCGCGCTGAAGCCGCTGCTCGACCGCTTCGGCAACGAGCCGCACTTGACGGTGATCCTGTTCACGCTGGACGAGACGTCGTACGCGCGCGAGCTGGCGCCGCTGGCCGGCCACTATCCGGTGCTCAAGCTCGGCCCGCCGTGGTGGTTCCACGACAGCCCGGAGGGGATGCTGCGCTTCCGCGAGCAGGCGACCGAGACTGCGGGGTTCTACAATACGGTCGGCTTCAACGACGACACCCGCGCCTTCATGTCGATCCCGGCGCGCCACGATGTCGCGCGCCGCATCGATTGCCGTTTTCTCGCAACACTGGTGGTGGAGCATCGCATCGGCGAGGACGAGGCGTTCGAGCTCGCGCCCGGACTCGCGCACGATTTCGCCAAGGCAGCGTACAAGCTTTGACCACCCCATGCGGCGCTTCGGGGCCCTTCTCGTCGCCGCGATTACATCGTCTACCGCGGCGCACGCCGCGCATCCGTTCATCTCGGAGGATCCGGGCACGCAGGGCACGGGCCGCTTCGAGCTCGAGATGGGCTTCGCGGCGCGCCAGGGCGATCCCACCATACCGGGCCGCAGCGCCATCGTAAGCCCGCAGCTGTCGATCGGCGCCAGGGAGGATCTCGACCTCATCGCGCTGGGCGCATGGGTCGACCAGAGTGTTGCGCAGGGACCTGCGGTCGTCGGCAACGGCGACACCGCGCTCGATTTCAAGTGGCGCTTCTACGAGCGCGGCAGCCTCGCGTTCGCCGTCCGCGCCGGGCTCGACCTTCCGACCGGCGACAGCAACACGGGCCTGGGGGCCGGGCAATTGGGCGGGCACGTCATCGCCATCGTGAGCGTGACCCTCGGCGCGTTCGCCGTGTACGGCAACGCCGACTATGCGTACACGCGGGCGCCCGGCACGCGCTCGAACCTCGGCGGGTTCTCCGTCGCGCTGACCCGGCCGGACGACAAGCCGATTCAAACCTTCATCGAGGTGGCGGCGTTCTCCAATCCCGATCCGTCGAACCCGCAATGGCCGGCGGTCGCGCGCACCGGCGCGATCTACACGGTCAACGACTGGATGGACGTCGATGCCGGGTTCCAGGCCCGGTTGAACCGAAGCGCGGCGCGCGCCGCCTATCTCATGGGAGCGACGGTCCGCTGGTAGAGTATCAGCAGGCACGTAGCGGAGACGTTGACGATGATCACCCTGCGCCCGGCCGGCGAACGCGGCCACGCGAGCCACGGCTGGCTCGACTCCTATCACAGCTTCTCGTTCGCTGATTATTTCGACGAGCAGCACATGGGCTTCGGCCCGCTGCGCGTCATCAACGAGGACCGCGTGCAGCCCGGCATGGGCTTCGGCACGCACGGCCACCGCGACATGGAGATCATCTCGTACGTGCTCGACGGCGAGCTCTCGCATCGCGACAACATGGGCAACGGCTCCGTGATCGTGCCCGGCGACGTCCAGCGCATGAGCGCCGGCCGCGGCGTGATGCACAGCGAGTTCAACCCCTCCCGCGAGCGGGGCGTGCACTTCCTGCAGATCTGGATCGAGCCGTCGCAGCGCGGGATTCCCGCCTCCTACGAGCAGGCACGCATCGAGACCGCGCAGAAACGCGGACGCCTCGCGCTCATCGCCGCGGCGGAAGGCGAGGGGGGCGCCGTGCTGATCCACCAGGATGCACGCGTGTACGCCGGCGCCTTCGACGGAGACGAGCACGCCGCGCTGCCCATCGCGCCCGGTCGCCGCGCGTACGTCCACGTCGCCCGCGGCAGCGTCGAGGTCAACGGCAGGCGCCTGGGCGCCGGCGACGCGGCGATGCTCATCGACGAGGGCGAAGTGACGCTTGCGGCCGGCAACGACGCCGAAGTGCTCGTGTTCGACTTGCCCTGAAGTTGCACGGCGCTACTCGCGCGCTCGCGAGTCCAGCCAGATCGTCACCGGCCCGTCGTTGACGAGCCGCACCGCCATGTGCGCGCCGAATACGCCGGTCGCAACGGGCTTGCCGATGGCGGCCGCGAGCGCCGCGACGAACGCATCGAACGCGGGCTGCGCGACCTCGGGCCGCGCGGCCGCCGAGTAGGAGGGGCGATTGCCCTTGCGGGTGGACGCGTAGAGCGTGAACTGCGACACGGCGAGCACCTCGCCGCCGCACTCCACCACGCTGCGGTTCATCACGCCCGCGTCGTCGTCGAAGACGCGCAGCTGGGCGATCTTGCGCGCGAGCCAGTCGCGGTCCTCGTCGCCGTCGCCTTCGGTGACGCCCACGAGCACGAGCAGGCCGCGGCCGATGGCTCCGGTCACGCGGCCCTCGACCGTCACGGCGGCTTCCTGCACGCGCTGGACGAGAGCCCTCATCGCCGTATTCTGCCTGCTCGCTGCTCGCGTCCGCTCCTCACTTCATCACCGTGCGCTCGACCTCGACGACCTTGCCGTACTCGAACACGACGGTCGTGAGCGTCTGAGGATCCCCCGGGCTCGGCATGTAGGTCCAACGTGCGACTTTGCGGCTGCCGCCGCCGCTTTTCATGTCGGGCGGGCCGGCGCGCGCGAGCACTTCGCCTTCCTGCATGCCCGGATGCAGATGCCGGCGCTCGGCCGGGTCGCCGCCGGACTGCGCCTTCTCCTTTCTTCGCTCCGACGCGGCCGTGGTGCGCGCCTTCACGGGTGGCAGGGCCGACTGCCGCGTCGTGGTGCCTGCCGGCGGTCGCAACGGAAGAACGGATACGTTGGCGGGATCCGCGGCGAAATTGCGAAGCTCCTGCCCCGGCGGGCACGGCGCGTCCTGGTAGGTCGGTATGCCGCCGTCGCCTGCGCACTTGTACATCTGCGCGACCGCCGGACCGCATGCGACGGCGATGAACGAGAGGGCGGCAAGGCGGCGCACGGGAGCATCGTGACAGGGCGGACCAGCGTACGATATCGCTTTCGCGCTTGCCCCGCGCTACGACTTTCGATGGAGTCTCGCATTTCCACCGCCGCGCGCGTCGCCGAGATCGCGCCTTTCCACGTGATGGAGGTGCAGACCGCGGCCCGTGGGCTCGAAGCCGCGGGGCGCTCGGTCGTGCATATGGAGATCGGCGAGCCGGATTTCCCCACCCCCGCGCCGGTCATCGCCGCCGCGCAAAAGGCTATCGCAGCCGGCGACCTGTACTACACCTCCGCGCTGGGCATCCCGGCGCTGCGCGAAGCGATCGCGCGACACTACGGCGATCACTATGGCGTGCACGTGCCGCCGGAACGCATCGTGGTCACCGCGGGCTCGTCCGCCGCGCTGCTGCTCGTGCTCGCGCTCATCGTCAACCGCGACGACCGCATCCTGATGGCGGACCCGAATTACCCCTGCAACCGCCACTTCGTGCGGGTGCTCGAGGGCGACCCGGTCGGCATCCCCGTGGGACCCGATACGAGCTACCAACTGACCGCCGACCTCGTCGCGGCGAACTGGACCCCGGGCACGCGCGGCGCGCTCATCGCCTCGCCCTCGAATCCGACCGGCACCGTCGTGGCACACGACGAGATGCGGCGCATCGCCGCCGCCGTGGCGGCGCGCGGCGGTCACCTCATCGTCGACGAGATCTACCTCGGGCTCACCTACGGAAGCCGCCCGCGCAGCGTGCTCGACTTCGCCTCCGACGCCTTCGTCATCTCGAGCTTCTCGAAGTACTTCAACATGACCGGTTGGCGCCTCGGATGGCTGGTCGCGCCCGAACGGCACGTGCGCGACATCGAGAAGCTCGCGCAGAACCTCTACATCTCGCCGGCCTCGCCGTCGCAGCGCGCCGCGCTCGCGTGTTTCGCGCCGCAGACGCTCGCGATCCTCGAGGAGCGGCGGCAGGCCTTCGAGAAGCGTCGCGATTTCCTCGTGCCCGCGCTGCGCGGCCTGGGCTTTCGCATTCCCGTGATGCCGACCGGGGGTTTCTTCGTGTATGCGGATTGCAGCGCGTTCGGGGAGGACAGCGAACGATTCTGCCGCGACGTGCTCCAAGGCTGCGGTGTCGCCTTCACCCCGGGCATCGATTTCGGGGTCAACCGCGCCGCGCAGCACGTGAGGCTCGCCTATACGATCGAGCAAGCGAAGCTCGCCGACGGCGTTGACAGGCTGTCACGCTTTCTTGGACGTTGACGTGCGGCAAATGCTTCTCTTCGGCGCGGTCGCGGCGCTCTGCGGATGCAGTGCGGTCGAGACTGCGGACTACTACCTCCAGGGCGCCTCGGGGCAGATGGAGATCCTCGCCCGCGCCAAGCCCATCGCCGAGGTGATCGGCGACTCGCCCGACGCCTCGCTCAAGGAACGGCTCGCGCGGGTGCAGGAGATCCGCGCCTTCGCCACGCGCGAGCTCGGCCTGCCCGACAACGCGAGCTACACGCGCTATGCCGATCTCGGCCGCCCGTACGTGGTCTGGAACGTCTTCGCGGCGCCGGAGCTGTCGCTCGACGCGCGGCAGTGGTGCTTTCCGATCGCTGGCTGCGTGAGCTACCGCGGCTACTTCAACGAGAAGGACGCGCGCGCCGAGGTCGCAAAGCTCAAGGAAGCCGGCGACGACGTGTGGCTGTCCGGCGTGCCCGCCTACTCCACCCTCGGCTACTTCGACGATCCCGTGCTGTCGACGTTCATCCGCTGGCCGGACACCGAAGTCGCGCGCATGGTCTTCCACGAGCTCGCGCACCAGGTCGTCTACGCCAAGGACGACACCCAGTTCAACGAGTCGTTCGCCGTCACGGTGGAGGAGGCGGGCGTGCGGCGCTGGCTTGCCGCGCAGGCGAATCCGCAGCTCGACGCGCAGTTCGCGCGAAACGAGCGGCTGCGGGCGTCGTTCAGGGATCTCACGGGCGAAGCCCGCACGCGTCTCACCGAGATTTACGCGAGCGCATCCCCCGATGCCGAAAAACGTGTGCAAAAGGCGAAGGCGATCGCCGCGATGCGCGAGGGGTACGAGCGGGCGAAGGCCGGGGAGCCTGGGCTTGCCGGCTACGACCGCTGGTTCGCCGGACTCGGCAACGCAGGGCCGAACAACGCGAGCATCGTGTCGGTCGCGCTCTACACCGGGCAGGTCCCGGCATTCAAGGCGCTGCTTGCCGCCGAGGGCGGCGACCTCCCGCGGTTCTATCGCCGGGTAAAGGTCCTGTCGGCGCTGCCCAAGGCGGAGCGCGACACCGTTTTGGCGGAGGCCGCGCGCAGGACCGTAGCGGCCCACGCCCCGGCTCCGTAAGTCTTTGTTCGGCCAGGGTTTGATCGTCCCGGCGAAACGCGGTACAATTACCGATTCCCTTGCCTCACCCGCTGCAGACGGGGAGGCCGCCGACGGCCAAGAAGCAGGCAACAACACCCGGCCGCCACTCACCGACCGAAAGGAGTGCTCTGCATGCGTCATTACGAGATCGTATTCATCGTCCACCCCGACCAGAGCGAGCAGGTGCCCGCGATGATCGAGCGCTACCGGACGATGGTCGCCGGCCGCAAGGGCCACATCCACCGTCTCGAGGACTGGGGTCGCCGCCAGCTCGCGTACCCGATCCAGAAGGTGCACAAGGCGCACTACGTGCTCATGAACATCGAGTGCGACAAGGAGGCCCTGGGCGAGCTCGAGCACGCGTTCAAGTTCAACGACGCGGTGCTGCGCCACCTCATCGTCGCCGCGACGGAAGCCAAGGTCGCGCCGTCGCCGATGATGAAGGAAGAGAAGGCGCGCTCGCTGACGGGCCGCGACGCTCCGCGCGAAGGCGCGCCGGAAGCGGCGGCACCGGCGGCGCCCGCAGCGCCTGCGGCCTGAAGGACGAGCTCTTCGCGACGTGCCGGGAGAGAACCGGCTCACGCTCGACGCCACCTTGAGCGCCCGCGACGTCCTTCGCCATACGCCCGCCGGCATCCCGGCCATCGACTGCACGCTTTCGCACGCGTCGATGCAGGCCGAGGCGGGCGGGCAGCGCAAGGTCGAATGCGAGCTTCACGCCGTGGCGTTCGCGCAGGTGGCCCTCGAGCTCTCCCGAATGCCCGTCGGTAGCGATCTGCGCTGCGAAGGCTTCCTCGCGCGGCGCTACCGGACCGGCGTCACCGTCGCCATGCACATCACCAAGATCGAGTAGACAGGAAGGAAACGACCATGCCCCGTCCGATGGGAAGAGGTAAAGGCAAAGGCAAGAAGGATCTCAAGAAGCGCGATCGCGGCAATGCGCTTTTCAAGCGGCGCAAGTTCTGCCGCTTCACCGCGGAGAAGGTGACCGAGATCGACTACAAGGACATCGACGTCCTCAAGGACTTCGTGCAGGAGAACGGCAAGATCATGCCCGCGCGCGTCACGGGCACGAAGGCGCGCTACCAGCGCCAGCTGTCGACCGCGATCAAGCGTGCGCAGTACCTGGCGCTCCTGCCGTTCACGGACCGCCACTAGGAGCCGCCATGCAGATCATCCTCCTGGAGAAGATCGCGAATGTCGGCAACCTGGGCGACGTCGTGAAGGTCAGGAACGGCTTCGCGCGGAATTTCCTGATCCCTCAAGGCAAGGCGAAGCGCGCCACACCCGAGAACCTGAAGCTGCTCGAGGCCAAGCGAGCCGAGCTGGAGGCCGCCGCCGGTGCGCGTCTCGCCGCGGCGCAGGCGGTGGCCGAGAAGCTCGAAGGCCTCACGGTCAAGGTCACGCAGAAGGCCGGGGTGGACGGCCGCCTGTTCGGCTCCGTCACCAACGTCGACATCGTCGACGCGCTCAAGGCGCAGCGGATCGAGGTCGAGAAGGCCATGATCCGCATGCCCGAGGGTCCGCTCAAGCACGTCGGCGATTTTCCCCTCACCGTCGCGCCGCATACCGACGTTGTGGCGAACATCACGGTCACCGTGATCGGCGAAGCCGCCGCACAGGTTTGACGAGTCGCTTCGCGGCGACAGGAGAAGGCCGCATGCGTGCGGCCTTTTTCGAACGCGCGTCGGCGGGTTTGTGGCGTTGGGCGGCCGGCCTTACAATCGGCGGAACGCCTGCCCGTTCGCGCGGTCTCCCCAGCGCCTGCGACAAGACCTCGCCCGGACATCCGATCCCGTGACCAAGCTGCTTCTCCTTTGCCGGCGCGCGGCCCTTGCGCTCGGCCTCCTCGCCCTCGCCGGCGCCGCCGGCGCGGCCTCGCAGTACTACGCGAGGATCTCGGGGATGCCGTCGTCGATCACGTGCGAGACCACGACGTTCAGTTTCGGCACCGGCGCCACCCTGAGCTGGAACCTCATGCAGGGATCGACCGAGATCGCCGACGTCACGGCGTTCATCAACGGCACGATGGTGGGCACGCAGTCGTTCAATTTCCCCGCGCTGCAGGGGCAGACGGGGCTCGAGCAGATCAACGGCCAGGTGTCGTACCCTGCCCAGCAGTACCCGTACACGCTGAGCGTCAACATCGTGCCGCGCGACCCGGCAACCGACGGCGTGTCGGTGTCGTTCAGCTGCACCCCGGCCCATGGCAGCGGTTTCACAACCGCGGTGCTTCCCGGGCCCGACGCCAACCTGAGCGCCTCGCCGCCCAACTTGAGCTTCCCCTCGACGCCGATCGGCGCGACGTCCGCCGCGCAGACCGTCACCATCAACAACACGGGCAACGCCGACGCGACCGGCGTGACGGCGACCCTCAGCAACACGACGGACTTCAGCATCACTGCGAATACATGCGGCACGACCATCGCGCAGGGGACCTCGTGCACGCTGAGCGTGACGTTCAGGCCTTCGACCGCGGGCGCGCGCGCCGGCACGGTCACCGTCAGCCGCAACTACGGCAACGGAGCGACGATTGGCGTGAACGGCATCGGCATGGCACAGCTCTCGCTTTCGGCCTCGCTGCTTTCGTTCCCGCCGCAGGCGGTAGGCACGACGAGCGCGGCGCAGGTCGTCATGGTGACGAACACGGGCGCCGCCGCCGTGACGGTCAACAGCATCACGAGCGACAACCCGGCCGAGTTCCCGGTGGCGACGACGTGCACCGTCGTGCAGCCCGCGGCGAACTGCACGGTCTCGATCACGTTCAAGCCGGCGCAGGACGGCGTGCGCGGCGCCACGATCACGATGACGAGCAACGGCGTGGGCAGTCCGCAGACGATCGGTGCGAGCGGGACGGGCACCAGCACCGCAGCGCCCGGCCAGCTGACGCTTGCGGGGTCGATCGGCTTCGGATCGCAGCCCGTCGGCGTCTCGACCGCCCCCATCGTGGTCACCGCGACGAACGTCGGAGGCACCCCGGTGACGGTGGCCAGCGTCGTGAGCAGCGCGCCTGCCGAGTTCGCGATCTCGAATAACGGCTGTGCAACCGTGAACGCGGGGGCGCAATGCACGTTCGGCGTCGCGTTCACCCCGGCGGCCGTCGGCGCGCGCGCGGCGGCGATCACCGTCACCAGCAGCGGCGTCGGAAGCCCTCAGGTCGTCAATGCGACCGGGACCGGCACCAGCGGGCAGGCGCCCGGCCAGCTTGCGCTGGCGGGCTCGCTCGCCTTCGGCAACCAGGCGGTGGGAACGACGAGCGCGCCGCAGGCCGTAACCGTCACGAACACGGGCGGCACGCCGGTCACGATCAGCAGCGTGGCGAGCAGCGCACCCGCGGAGTTCGCCGTGTCGAGCCCGGGCTGCACGACGCTCGGGCCGGGCGCGGCGTGCAACATCAGCGTGACGTTCACGCCGGCCGCGGCGGGCGCGCGCAACGCCGTTGTCACCGTTACGAGCAGCGGCGTCGGCAGCCCGCAGGTCGTCAACGCGAGCGGCACGGGCACGGTGGCGCCGGGTCAGCTCGCCATCGCGGACGCCATCGACGCCGGCAGCGTGATGGTCGGAACTACCAGCGCGGCGAACACGGTTCCCGTCACGAACATCGGCGGCGCTCCGGTGCAGGTGTCGAGCGTGTCGAGCAACAATCCCACCGAGTTCACGATCGTGCAGTCCACCTGCGGCACGGTCAACCCCGGCATGGACTGCGCGTTCAGCTTCACGTTCGCACCGTCGGCAGTTGGCGTGCGCAACGCCACGGTCACCGTCCTGAGCAACGGGGTGGGCAGCCCGCAGGCGGTGGCGATGAGCGGAACCGGCACGTCGACGCCGCCGCCTCCGGTGCAGACCATCGACATCATCGAGTACTACCACGCCGAGTGGGATCACTATTTCATGACCGGCATCCCGGACGAGATCCAGAAGCTCGATGCCGGCGTGTTCGCCGGGTGGACCCGCACCGGCAAGAGCTTCAAGGGGCTGCCGCTCTCGAGCGCCAACAGCGAAGTCGTGTGCCGCTTCTTCAGCACGTCGTTCGCGCCGAAGAGCTCCCACTTCTACACGCCGTTCCCGAACGAGTGCAACATCGTCAAGCAGAATCCCGACTGGCAGTTCGAGGGCAACGTGTTCAACATCGCGGTGCCCGACGTGAACGGCGTGTGCCCCGCCGGGACGGTCCCCGTCTATCGCCTGTACAACAACGGCCAGGGGGCGGCCCCGAACCATCGCTATACGACCGACCTCACGGTGCGCCAGCAGATGATCAACGCCGGATGGATTCCGGAGGGCTACGGGCCGATCGGCGTCATCATGTGCGCGCCGGCTTGATGCGGCGGATCATCCGCGCAGGCGATTCCGCCGCGGTCGCCGCAAGGCTAGAATCGACGGGTCCGCACTAGAGGCCGCGATGCCCGACGACCCCCAGCTCGACGCGATCAAGCTGCCGCCCCACTCGCTGGAGGCCGAGCAGTCGATCCTGGGCGGCCTCCTGCTGGACAACGAGGCCGCGGACCGCATCGGCGATCTGATTTCGGAGGACGATTTCTATACCGATGCGCATCGCGTCATCTACCGGCACGTCGTCGCGCTGGCCACGGACGGCAAGCCGGTCGACGTGGTGACGCTTTCCGAAGCGCTCGCGTCCGTGCAGAAGCTCGACTATGTCGGCGGGCTCGCCTACTTGGGCGCGCTCGTGGCGAACGTGCCCTCCGCCGCGAACATCCGGCACTACGCGCAGATCGTGCGCGAGCGCTCGATCCTGCGCCAGCTCGCCGCCACGGCAGGCGAGATCGCCGAGGCCGCCTACAATCCGCTCGGCCGCAACGCGCGCGCCGTCCTCGACGAGGCGGAGGCCAAGGTGCTGCACATCGCGGAGCAGGGCGCACGCGGCCAGCGCACGTACACGCTGCTCAAGGATCTCCTGGTCGGCGCGGTCGACCGGATCGAGACCCTCTACAGCCGCGACAATCCGTCCGACGTCACGGGGGTCGCGACCGGCTTCGCCGATCTCGACAAGGAGACCGCGGGCCTGCAGCCCGGCGATCTCATCATCATTGCGGGCCGCCCCAGCATGGGCAAGAGCGCACTCGCGCTCAATATCGGGGAGCACGTCGCGATCGACCTCAAGCTGCCGGTGCTCGTGTTCTCGATGGAGATGGGCGCCTCGCAGCTCGCGATGCGCATGATCGGCTCGGTCGGCCGCCTCGACCAGCACAAGCTTCGCACCGGGCGCCTCGAACCCGACGACTGGGAGCGCCTGTCGAGCGCGCTGGGGCGTCTGTCCGAGGCGCCCATGCTGATCGACGAGACGGCCGCGCTCAACGCCATCGAGGTGCGCTCGCGCGCGCGTCGCCTGCAGAAGCAATACGGGCAGCTCGGCGTGGTAATCGTCGACTACCTGCAGCTCATGCAGGCGCAGACGCAGGGCGAGAACCGCGCCACCGAGATCTCCGAGATTTCCCGCTCGCTCAAGGCGCTCGCCAAGGAGCTCAAGGTGCCCGTCGTGGCGCTGTCGCAGCTCAACCGCTCGCTCGAGCAGCGGCCGAACAAGCGGCCGGTGATGTCGGACCTTCGCGAATCGGGTGCGATCGAACAGGACGCGGACGTCATCCTCTTCATCTACCGCGACGAGGTCTACAACGAGGACACGCCGGACAAGGGCACGGCCGAGATCATCATCGGCAAGCAGCGCAACGGCCCGATCGGCACCGTTCGCCTCACCTTCCTCGGCGAGCATACGCGCTTTGAAAGCTTCGCCAAGCCCGGCAGCTACTGAAAATATGCCTACTCCTCCTCCGGGGCAAGATCCCGCGTCGCGCACGGCCGTCGTCACCGGCATCACGGGACAGGACGGCGCGTACCTCGCGCAGTTTCTCCTTGCGCGCGGGTACCGCGTCTTCGGTACGTTCCGCCGCGGCAGCTCGGCCAACTTCTGGCGCATCGAGGACCTCGGCATCGCCGAACATCCGCGGCTGTCGCTCGTCGAGTTCGACCTCACCGACTTCGGCTCGGGCGTGCGCCTCATCGAGAAGGCACGGCCGCAGGAGATCTACAACCTCGCAGCGCAGAGCTTCGTGGCCGTCTCGTTCGACCAGCCCGTGAACACCGGGCTCACCACGGGCATCGGCGCCGTCAACCTGCTCGAGGCCGTCCGCATCGTCGACCCGTCGGTCCGCTTCTACCAGGCCAGCACCTCCGAGATGTTCGGCCACGTGCAGGCGATGCCGCAGGACGAGTCCACGCCGTTCTACCCGCGCAGCCCGTACGGCGTGGCGAAGCTCTACGCGCATTGGATGACGGTGAACTACCGCGAGTCGTTCGGCATCTTCGGCTCGAGCGGCATCCTGTTCAACCACGAGTCCCCGCTGCGCGGTCGCGAGTTCGTCACGCGCAAGGTGACCGACGGCGTGGCGCGCATCGCGCGCGGCCGGCTCGCCGCGCTCGAGCTCGGCAACCTCGACGCGCAGCGCGACTGGGGCTACGCCGCAGAATACGTCGACGGCATGTGGCGCATGCTGCAGCACGACGAGCCCGACACCTTCGTGCTCGCCACGGGCCGCATGCAGTCGGTGCGGCAATTCGTTGAGCTCGCGTTCGCCGCCGCGGACATCGCGATCGAATGGCGCGGCAGCGGCGTCGACGAGACGGGCATCGACCGCCGCACCGGCGCCGTGCGCGTGCGGATCAACCCCGCGTTCTACCGTCCCGCGGAAGTGGATCGCCTGCTCGGCAACGCCGCCAAGGCGAAGGCGAAGCTCGGATGGAGCGCGACCATGCCGCTCGCCGCGATCTGCCGCATGATGGTCGATGCGGACCTTTCGCGCATCGACCGTGGCGTCTCGTTCTAGAACAGGCCCCGGCCGCGTCCTGGTCACCGGGTCGAGCGGCTTCACCGGCGGCTACTTGTGCGCGCACCTGCGCGAGCACGGCTTCGACGTCGTCGGCCTCACGGAGCACCCGACGGCTCAAGGGCGCGGCGAGCTCCAGGCGAACCTGACCGATCGCGAGGCGGCGAACGGCGCGCTGCGCGAGGCGGCGCCCGACTACGTCGTGCACCTCGCCGCGATCGCCAACCCCGGCCATGCCGAGGCCGCCGCGGTGTATCGCGTCAACCTGGGCGGGACGCTCGTGCTGCTCGAGTCGCTGCGCGCCCTCGGCTTCGGCCGGCGCGGCGTGCTCCTCGCCAGTACGGGAACCGTGTACGCCGATGCCGGGAGCGCGCTCCTGGCGGAAGACGCGCCGCTTGCGCCGGCCACGCATTACGCCGTGAGCAAGCTCGCGATGGAGCACATGGCGCGTCTGTTCGCGGACACGCTGCCGATCGCGGTGGTGCGTCCTTTCAATTACACGGGACCCGGCCAGGGCGAGCCCTACCTGGTCCCCAAGATCGTGCGCCACTTCGCGGAGCACGCGCCGGCGATCGAGCTGGGCAACGTGGACGTCGAGCGCGATTTCCTCGACGTGCGCACCGTCGCGGACGCGTACCGGCGGCTGCTCGCGGCGCCCGCGTCGCACGGCCAGACGATCAACCTGTGCTCGGGGACGGGCACCACCGTACGCGCGCTCATCGCCAGGCTCGAGACGATCACCGGGCACCACATCGAGATCCGCGTCAACCCGAGCTTCGTTCGCGCCGGCGAGCCGCGGCGAATCGTAGGCTCACCCGCGCGGCTGCGCTCGCTGATCGGCGAGCCTCTCGCGATCCCGCTCGACACGACGCTCGCGGACATGCTGGCGCGACGGGCTACCTAGGGCGCCCCGCGGAATCGGTCGCGATGCGGTTGCGCCCCGCGGCCTTCGCCTCGTACAGCGCGTGGTCGGCGGCGGCGATCGTCTCCGCGATGGCGCCGTTGCGAGGCCGCGCGGCAATGCCGATCGACACGGTGACCTTGAGGCCCGGCGCCTCGCGTCCCCAGGCAAACGCATCGCTCCCCTGCTTGAGGCGCGCGAGCACGCGCGTGCCCATCTCGAGGTCCGCGCCCGCGAGCACGAGCAGGAACTCGTCGCCGCCATAGCGCACGGGAAGGTCGCCCTGGCGGCAGTGGTCGCGGATGATCTGCGCGACCCGGCACAGAACGGCGTCGCCGACCGTGTGCGAGAACGTGTCGTTGATCCGCTTGAAGAGGTCGACGTCGATCAGCGCGAACGTGAGCGGCACGCCGTTGGCATCGCTCGCGGCGGCGAGGGATTCGATATGGGCATCGAGCCCGCGCCGGTTGAGGAGCGACGTGAGCGGGTCTTGCTCCGACACCTCGGTCAGTACCTTGGCCTTGCGCGTAAGCGCCGCGTGATCGGCGGCGAGGGTCTCCGCGCGCTCCCGGTACTGCGACGCCCGGCGGTTCGCGTCCTGGAAGTCGAGCCACAGTTGCGCCGCCATGGCGGCGTGCTTGCGCGACGCGGCGAGCTCGGCCTCGCGCACCGAGTGGAATTCCTTGTAGAACGAGAGCGCGCCCTCAAAATCGCCGGCGCGCTCGCGCACCCGGGACAGCGACTCGCAGGCCTCGGCCTGCACCCCCCGTGCGGCGATGAGACGGGCGAGCACGATCGCGTCGGACAGACACTGCTGCGCTTCGGCGAGCCTGCCTTGCGTCGCGAGCGAGAGGCCGCGCTCCATGAGCGCCTCCGCCTGCACCTGCGGCTCGTTCAGCCTGCGCGCGAGATCGAGCGTCTGGGCGAGGATGGCGTCGGCGTGGGCGTGATTGCGCAAGAGGCGCAGCATGGTGCCGGTCTGGCCGAGGCAATGCGCCTCGTCGAAGGCGTCGCCGAGCTCCCGGGCGATATCGAGCGCGCGCGTCACCTGCGCGAGCCCCTTCGCGTATTCGCCCTGCGCGGCGTCGTCGTCGGTTGCGGCCAGTGCGTCCCCGTGCTGCTTGGCGAGCACCGACTGGTTCAGCAGGAGCTTGCTGAGGAGGCTGCGGTTACCGGTCGCCTGCGCAAGCTCGATTCCGGCGGCGAGATACTTTGCCGCCTCCTCCACTCGATTCGCGGCGATGAGCGCCGACCCGAGCGAGTTGTACAGATTGATCTCGAGTGTGACGAGCCGCAGCGAGCGCGCCGAGTCCAGGGCGCGCAGCATCGACGCGACGGCGTCCTCGTTCGCCCCCAGTCTGTGCTGGCACAGCCCGACGCCGGCGAAGGCGGTCGCGGCGCCCTCGAGATCGCCGTTGTTCTCGTAGAGCTGAGCGGCTTCGAGCAGGTACTCGAGCGCCCGCATGAAGTCGGCGAGGTAGAAGTGACAGCGCGCAAGCGCGTGCCTCGTCTCCGCCGCGAGCCTGCGATCGCCGCTCTTGCTGGCCAGCGCTCGCGCCTCGTGCGCCAGCGCGAAGGCGCGGTGACCCTCGCCCGTGCGCGCGAGCTCGGTCGACAGCGCATTGAGCGCGCGCACTCTCGTCACCGGATTGCGTGCGGCGCTGACCGCTTGCTCGAGCGACTGAAGCAGTTCCATGGTTCCGCGGGCCGGAGGGCAATTCCGGCCCGTACTTTAGTCTGGGCCGGCCCAGACCGCTACAGCACCTCCGCCGCGTGGTCCGCGAGCCGCGAGCGCTCGCCGCGCTGCAGCGTCACGTGCCCGGAGTGCGACCAGCCCTTGAAACGGTCGACCACGTAAGTCAGCCCGGAGCTTCCTTCGGTGAGGTACGGCGTGTCGATCTGCGCGATGTTGCCCAGGCAGACGACCTTCGTTCCCGGGCCCGCGCGGGTGATCAGGGTCTTCATCTGCTTGGGCGTGAGGTTCTGCGCCTCGTCGATCACCAGGAACTTGTTGATGAACGTGCGCCCGCGCATGAAGTTGAGGCTCTTCACCTTGATGCGGGACCGGATGAGGTCGCGCGTGGCGGCGCGTCCCCACTCGCCGGCCTCGTCGTCGGTCTTGTTGAGCACGTCGAGGTTGTCCTCGAGCGCGCCCATCCACGGGTTCATCTTCTCCTCCTCGGTGCCGGGCAGGAAGCCGATATCCTCGCCGACGGGCACC
>DATJXV010000105.1:0-7935 GCA_035499955.1 Casimicrobiaceae bacterium | reverse complement strand
GACCTGCTGCGCGCCTCCGCACACGCCGAGGCGCTCGCGGCCTACCGCTTCGATGCGGCCGGCCTGCGCGCGTACTGGGGCCGGCTGTCCGATACCGACCGCTGCAACCCGAAGGTCGCGCGCGCGGGTGCAGCGTCGTTCCTCGCGCTCGGCGGCGACCGCGAGGCGGCGGACATTATCGTGCGCTGCCTCGAGCGCAACTGGGATCCCGACCTCGCCGTCCTTTACGCGCAATGCAGGACGGGCGACTCGACCCGCCAGCTCGAGACCGCCGAACGCTGGCTCGTCGCGCACGACCAGGACGCCACGCTCCTCTACGCGCTCGGCGTGCTGTGCGAGCGCGAGTCGCTATGGGGAAAGGCGCAGACCTACCTCGAGGCGAGTCTCGCGCTCGACGATCATTGGCGCACGCGCGTGGCCCTGGGCGAGCTGTTCGCGAAGCTCGGTCGCAGCGAGGAGGCCAACGCGCAGCTTGCGGCCGCGCTCAAGCGGTCGCTCGCGGAGCTCGAGCGAAAGACTACGGCTTGAGCGCGAATACGACGATCGCGTCGTCGCGGTAGACGGGCGCGCCGAGCGCCTGCTCGATCGCCGGCAGGCAGCCCGCGACATCCGGCCATGGCACGTCCTGCCCCGGTGGTGTGGACCACGGTCGAAGATGCATCACGAGGAAATCCGCGCCGGTCGCCTCGCGGCGAAGCACGCTTTGCAAATGGACGAAGTTCGCGAGCCGGATGCCTTGCGCGCTCTCCGGGTATTCGCCGAAGTCGCGCACGCCGCACAGCGGCGTGGTGAGGCCGATCTTGACGTTCTGCCGGTGCACTTGCTGGTACCACGCGAGCGGGTTGAAATGCGATTCGAGCCGCCACGGCGCCTCGATCAGCGTCAGCGATCCCGCCGGTGCGCGGGCGAGCTCGCGGTAGAACGCCGGCACGGGCTCGTCGGGGCGCAGCGTCACGTACGGGTTGCGCGCGTCGTCGTACTCGAACTGGTAGCGCAAGTGGCCCGTGAACTGGTTCGGCGCCGCAAGCTGCGCGGGCAGCGGCCCGGCCGCCCACCACGCAGCCGCCACGAGCGCGATGCACGCGGCATGCAGCACGCGGGAGCGCATCGGCGTCAGCGTGACGAGCCCCTCCGCGGCGAGCAGCAGCATGAGGGGGAGCACGGGCACGAGATAGCGCGCGAACACGATCGGGTACTGCACCCAGTTCGGCCGTGCCGCCACGATCGCGAGCGCGCCGCCGCCGGTCACGACGAGCACGTAGCCTGCGAGCAGGCGGTCGCGCTTCCACCATCGCGCGATGCCGACGGCCGCGCACAACAGGAACGCGAGCGCGATGGCCGCGTGCGCGGTCCCGGCGAGCACGAGCAGCGTGCGCCAGGCGCTGTCCGCCGTGACCGAGTCGACGCCGGCCTTCGCCGTGAACATGAACCAGTCGTTGATCAACGGCGGCAGGAGCGCGATCGCGAGCGGGACGGCGGTGACGAGGCCGAGGCGAACGAGGCGGACCAGCGCTGCGCGGTCGGCGCGCGCAACCGCGCCGAAATACACGAAGGGCAGGAGCGTGAACGCGAGGCAGATCATGTGAAGGTAGCCGCCGATGAATGTCGCGACGACGTACGCGGTGGCCCACCCGCGCGAGCGCCCTTGCCCGCGCCACCAGCGCTCGAAGGCGACGAGCGCGACCGTCGTCGTGAGCGCGATGATCGCGTAGGGGCGCGCGGTGCGGCTCACGTAGACGAGCAGCGGGGAAAGCGCGAGCAGCACGGTCCAGGTCGCGCGCACCGCGGGCGCGGTCCAATCGCGCACGAGCCACGGTCCGGCCGCGACGAGGGCGAGCCCGGCCGCGAGCATGGGAAGGTGCATGCCCCACTCGGTGATGCCGACGGTGTCGTAGAGCGCCCGGAAATACACCGTCAGCGGAATGCTGTAATCGGCGTAGTCGAGGTGCGTCACGATTCCGAGCAGATCCGAGCGCAGGACCTTGTGCAGCGCGTGCCACTCGTCGTCGATGACGATCTGCGCCCCGATCTGCTGGAAGCGCAGCCAGCATCCCGCGGCGAAGGCGAGCGCGCCGAGCGCGAGCCACGCCCACGTGGCGCGGCGCGTCACGCCGACAGCGTCGTCGCGACGGAGGACGCCGGCAGCTTCCACTCGGGCTCGGTCGAGAAGATGCGAGGCGAGGCGAGGCGCCAACGCCAGAGACGATAGGCCACGCTCGTGCGCAGCACGCCGAGGCCGTACGTGACCGAGCGGCGGAAGCTGATCTGGCTCGCGCCTTCGAAGTAGCGCGCCGGGCAGGAGATCTCGCCGATGCGCATGCCGAAGGCGAGCGCCTGCATGATCATCTGGTTGTCGAACACGAAGTCCGACGAGTTGGCGCCGAGCGGCAGCGTTTCAAGAACGCGGCGCGAGAACGCGCGGAAGCCGGTGTGATATTCGGACAGGCGCGTGCCCGCGAGAACGTTCTGAAATGCCGTGAGCCAGCGGTTGGCGTAGTACTTGTAGCGCGGCATGCCGCCCGCAAGCGCGCTCTTGCCGAGCATGCGCGATCCGATCGCCACGTCGTACACCCCGGAGGCGACGAGGGAAGCGAGGGCGGTGATGAGGCGCGGCTCGTACTGGTAGTCGGGATGCAGCATCACGATGATATCGGCGCCGGCGGCGAGCGCCGCCGTGTAGCACGTCTTCTGGTTGGCGCCGTAGCCTTCGTTGATCGCGTGGCGGATCGGCGACAGGCCCAGGCTCTGCGCGACCGCCAGCGTCGCGTCGTCGCTCGCGTCGTCGACGAGGAGCACCGCGTCGACGACGTCGTGCGGGATCGCGCGGTAGCACGCCTCGAGCGTCCGCTCGGCGCGGTAGGCGGGCATCACGACGACGACGCGCTGGTTGTGCAGCATGGGGCAGCTAGGGGCGTGCCTCGGTTTCCGCCGCATACGTGAAGCTGTCGGCGAAGAACTCCTCCGGCGGCAGCCCGCACCGCTGCGTGAAGTCGCGCTTCGCGGCGTCGATCATGGCCGGCGCGCCGCACGCGTACACCTGGTAGCCCGACATGTCGGGAAAGTCCTGCATCGCCGCGAGATGTACGAAGCCCGTGCGCCCGGGCCAGCGGTCCTCGGGCCTGGGTTCCGACAGCACGGGAATGTACGTGAAGTTCGCGTGCTCGGTCTGCCACTTGCCGGGCATGTCGGGAAGATACAGGTCGGGGAGCGAGCGCGCGCCCCAGTACAGCACCATCTCGCGCGGGATCCTGTGATGGAGCGCGTGCTCGATGATCGCCTTGATCGGCGCGAAGCCGGTGCCGCCGGCGACGAAGATCATCGGCTTGTCGGAGGTCTCGCGCAGGTAGAAGGAGCCTAGCGGGCCTTCGAAGCGCAGGATCTCGCGCCCCTTGTATTGCGTGAACAGCGCGTCGGTGAAGAAGCCGTGCGGAATATGGCGGACGTGCAGCTCGAGCAGCTTGTCGTCGTGCGGAGGTGTTGCGAGCGAGAAGCTGCGGCGCTTGCCGTCCTTCAGCAGGAAGTCGATGTACTGGCCCGCGAGGTATTGCAGGCGCTCGTTCGCCGGCAGCTTGAAGCGCACGATCGCGACGTCGGGCGCCGCCTTCTCGATCGACTCGATGCGGCAGGGCAAGCGCTTGATGACGATGTCGCCGGCGCGGCGCACCTCGCGCACCTCGATCGCGACGTCGGTCAGCGGTTTCGCGCAGCAGAAGAGCGCGTAGCCCGCGCGCTTGTCCTCCGCGGTAAGCGTGGAGGCTTGGTGCGCGCCGTAGTCGACCTCGCCCGCGAGCACCTTGCCCTTGCAGGTGCCGCACGCGCCGTTGCGGCAGCCGTAGGGCAGCATGAGGTCGGCGCGCATCGCCGCCGTAAGCACCGTCTCGTCTGCAGCGCAGGGGAACGAGTGCTCGCTGGGCTTTATGGTAATCTCGAACGTCATTGAATTGAGCCGATGGTGCGCGTCGTCGCGCGCAGCGCAGGAAGGCGATTGATCAGGGTCCTGTTGGTCGGATGCGGTGACGTGGGGCTGCGTGCCGCCTCGATGCTGCGCGGCCGGGCGCGTGTCGCCGGGGTGGTGCGCCGCGCCGACGAGGTGCCGAGGCTGCGCGCCCACGGCATCCTGCCGGTCGTGGCCGACCTCGACGATTTCGGTTCACTGCGGAGGATCGCCTTCGCTCCGTTCGCCGTGCTGCATTGCGCGCCCCCGCCCTCGGATGGCCGCGACGACCCGCGCACGCAGAGGCTCGTCGCGGCGCTCACGCGGGCGCGGATTATACCGCAGCGCTTCGTCTACATCTCGACGTCGGGCGTCTACGGGGACTGCGCCGGGGCGCGCGTGCCCGAAACGCGGCCGCGCCGGCCTCAGACGCCGCGCGCGCGCCGGCGCGCGGCCGCGGAGGACCGCCTTCGCGCGTGGGCGGCGCGCAACGGGGTTCGGCTCGCGATCCTTCGCGCGCCGGGCATCTACTCCGACGCGCGCCTGCCGCTGGACCGCATCAGGCAGGGCACGCCCGTGCTTTCGCCCGACGAGGACGTCTTCACCAACCACGTCCACGCCGACGATCTCGCCCGCGCCGCGGTCGCCGCCATCTTTCACGGCGGCTTCAATCGCGCGTACAACGTGACCGACGACGCCGAGATGAAGATGGGCACGTGGTTCGACACGGTCGCCGACGCCTTCCACCTGCCGCGTCCGCCGCGAGTGTCGTGGGAGGAAGCCGAGCAGCGCATCGCGCCCATGCTCCTGTCGTTCATGAGCGAGTCGCGAAGGCTCGCCAACGCGCGCGCCAAGCGCGAGCTGCGCCTTCGGCTCGCGCATCCCACGCCACAGTCGCTGCTCGCGGTGGTTGCGCCGCGCTCGCTCACGAAGCAGTTGCCGCTCGCATTGTGAGTTCCACGGGCGCCCAACCCGTAGTGCGCTCGCTGTCGCTCAAGGAGCGCGTGGACTCGTACGAGCGCCTGGTGCGGCTCGACAAGCCGATCGGCATCCTGCTCCTGCTCTGGCCGACGCTGACCGCGCTGTGGTTCGCCTCGCACGGCGCGCCGACGTACCGCCTGCTCCTCGTGTACACGCTGGGCACGGTCACGATGCGCTGCGCGGGATGCGCGTTCAACGATTGGGCGGACCGGCGCTTCGACGCGCACGTCGAGCGCACCGCGGGGCGCCCGCTCGCGCGCGGCGAGATCGCGCCGTGGGAGGCGCTGGTCGTCGGCGCGGGGTTCGCGCTCGGC
Organism: Casimicrobiaceae bacterium; assembly: GCA_035499955.1. Taxonomy (GTDB): domain Bacteria; phylum Pseudomonadota; class Gammaproteobacteria; order Burkholderiales; family Casimicrobiaceae; genus VBCG01. The sequence continues at coordinate 2,706 of DATJXV010000105.1, read as the reverse complement.
AGTTTCGCGATGACGCTTCTCGCCACCAACCGCCTCACCGTGCTCCTGGCGTTCGTCGCCCTCGCCATCACGATCGCCTACCCGTTCTTCAAGCGCTTTTTCGCGTTGCCGCAGGCGTTTCTGGGGATCGCATTCTCGTTCGGCATCCCGATGGCGTTCGCCGGCGCGCTCGGCTTCGTGTCGGCGTTCGGCTGGTGGCTCTTCGCGTTCAACCTGTTCTGGGTCGTCGCCTACGACACCGAGTATGCGATGGTCGACCGCGACGACGATTTGAAGCTCGGCCTGCGCACGTCGGCGATCACCTTCGGTCGCTTCGACGTGATCGCCGTGGCCGTCTGCTACGTGATCTATTTCGCCGGTATGGCGTGGCTCGGCGGTCGGATTCCGATGGGCGAGGCGTACTGGACCGGACTCGGCTGCGCGGTCGCGCTCGCGCTCTACCACCTGTGGCTCATTCGCACCCGCGATCGCGCGCGGTGCTTTCGCGCTTTCCTCAACAATCACTGGCTGGGCTTGGCCGTGTTCGCCGGCGTCGTTGCCGACTACGCGTGGCGCCAGGGCGCATGGCCGCGAGCGCTATGAGGCGCTCGGTTGCCGCGCTCGTCGCGTGGTCGGCGGCCGCGGCCGCGCTCCCGCCGCCGGCGCAAGTGACCTTCCCCTCGCTCGACAAGGACGTTGCCGTCAACGCGCTCTACTTCCGGCCGCCGCAAGCCGCGGCGGACGCGCGCCTGCCGCTGGTCGTCGCGGTGCACGGCTGCGGCGGCATGTGGAGCGCGAGCCCGAGCCGCCGCGGCGAGCTCTCCGAGCGATCCATCGCGTGGACCGAGCAGCTGCTCGCCGACGGCTACGCGGTGCTGTGGCCCGACAGCTTCACGCCGCGCGGGCGCCGTTCCGTGTGCCTCGTCAAGCGCGGCGAGCCCACGATCACTCCGGTCACGCGGCGCCTGGACGTTCTCGGCGCGGTCGCGTTCGCGGCCGCGCAGCCGGGTGTGGACGGGTCGCGCATCGGGCTATTGGGCTGGTCGCACGGCGGCAGCGCGACGCTCGCCGCCATCAACGGCAAGGACGCGGAAGTCGCGCGGTTCTTTGCCGCGCCCGGCGCGCCGCCGGCGTTGCGCGCCGCCGTCGCGTTCTATCCCGGCTGTGGCGTGTCCCTGCGCATGGGCGACCGGTGGTTGCCCACGCCTCCGCTCGCCATTCACATCGGGGCGCTCGACGACTGGTCGAACCCGCAACTGTGCGTCAAGCTCGTCGACTCGGCGCGCGCGCGCGGCGCCGACGTCGCGCTCGCCGTGTATCCGGGCGCGTACCACGACTTCGACGTGCCGCGAGGCACGGTCAAGATGTGGAAGGACGTGACGAGCGGCATGCATCCGGACCAGGGCGTGCATCTGGGTCCCGACCCCGCGGCGCGCGCCGCAGCCGTCGCCGCAGTGCGTGACTTCCTGCGCGAGAAGCTCGAGGAGAGATAAGCCATGAATCGCAGATTCGAAGGACGCGCCGTTGTCGTCACGGGGGCGTCGAAGGGCATCGGCTTCGCGTGCGCGCAAGCCTTCGTCGGGGAAGGCGCGCGTGTCGCGATCGTCTCGCGCAGCCGCGACAACCTCGACGCCGCGCTGATCAAGCTTCCGCAAGCCGTGGCGATCGCCGCCGACCTGCGCGACCCGCGTGACGCGGCGCGCATGGTCGACGAAGCCGAAGCCGCGCTCGGCCCCATCGACGTGCTCGTCAATTCGGCGGGCGCCGCCAAGCGCCACGCACCCGACGAGTTGACCGCGCAGGCCTGGCGCGACGCGATGGACGCCAAGTTCTTCAGCTACATCTATCCGACCGACATCGTGGTGAAGCGCATGGCGGCGCGCGGCCGCGGCGTCATCGTCAACATCATCGGCATGGGCGGCAAAGTCGCGCAGCCGCCGCATCTGGCCGGCGGCTCCGCCAACGCGGCGCTGATGCTCGCGACCGCCGGCCTCGCGGCGGCCTACGGCCCCAAGGGGGTGCGCGTGAACGGCATCAATCCCGGCGGCACGCTCACCGACCGCGTGCAGGCGGGGCTCGCCGTCGAGTCGCGGATGACGGGGAGACCGGCAGCGGAGCTGCTCGCGCAGGCGCAGGCGAAGATCCCCTTGCGCCGCCTCGGAACGCCGGAGGAGGTCGCGAAGGTCGCGCTGTTTCTCGCCTGCGACGACGCGAGCTACGTGACCGGCGCGATCGTGCCGATGGACGGCGGCGCGGGGTCGGTGACCTAGTGCCTTATCGCGACCTCCGCGACTTTCTCGCGCAGCTCGAGGCGAGCGGCGAGCTGCGAAGGGTGGCGCAGCCCGTCGATCCGAGGCTCGAGATGACCGAGCTCTGCGACCGCGTGCTGAAGGCGGGCGGTCCCGCGCTGCTTTTCGAGCATCCCAAGGGCGACTTCCGCGCGCCCTCGGGCGACACGATTCCCGTGCTCGGCAACCTGTTCGGGACGCCGCGGCGCGTGGCCCGCGCCATGGGAGTTACGGGCGACGACTGGCGCGGCGCGCTGCGCGAGATCGGGCGCCTGCTCGCGTTCCTCAAGGAGCCTGATCCGCCGAAAAGCCTGGTCGATGCGTGGCAGACGACGCGGCCCGTCTTCATGAAGGTGCTCGACATGGCGCCCAAGGAGCGGCGCTCCGGCCCCTGCCAGGACGTCGTGTGGGAGGCTCGCGACGTGGACCTCGCGCGGCT
>DATJXV010000104.1:0-26636 GCA_035499955.1 Casimicrobiaceae bacterium | reverse complement strand
GTTCGGAAGTCCCGTGTAAGTCACCAGGCTCGCCCCCAGTGCAACGGTGCCGCTCGGGATTTGCAGGAAGTTGTTCGGGATCACGAAATCGGGCGGGATCAAACCCAGGGCAGCGAAGCCTTCGGTGGCGATCAGAACGTCGCGACCCGAGGTATGGCAGGTCGGCAGATCGGTGGGGAACGCGAACGCCTTGAACGGGCCCGGGCCGCTGCTTGTCAACACCGCGCCGGCCCACATGTTCTCCTCGGCGTCGCAATCGATCTGGCCGGTGTCCTCGATTATGACGAATTGCACCGTGCCATCCGCGTTCGAGTAGATCTGGTTGATCACGAAAGTGCGGGGCACTGCCGCGGCCGACGTGGCCGCGACTGCCAGTACCATGGACACGCACCAGAAAACGGGGCTTCTCAAGAGGCTCCTCCAACCGGAAAAATCGGACGGCGCGGCAAGCATTGAGCCGCGGGTTCCAAGGTCCTGCGGCCGTCGCGCGGGCTCGGCTGCCGCGATGGTCGACCGACGCGCGCATGCGCATGGCCCATCCGTCCCGAGTCTAGCGCGGGTCGCATTATCGGGCCCGCCCTTGCGACGAATCCCGGGATTTTCGGAGCCGGTGCGCCGTTATGGCGCGCCGGCGCCGACGGAGGCTACATCTGCTTGAACAGATGCACGTAGTTCTCGCCCACCGGCAGCGTCTCCTTGCGCTGCTTCAAGCGCACGGTGAGATGGCCGCGGAAGTCGCGGTTGACCCCGGCGATCTCCTTCACGTTCACCATTGCCGAGCGATGGATCTGCCAGAAGGCCTGCGGGTCGACCTCCTCGGCGAGCGCCTTGAGCGGCCGCCGGATGAGCGCCTCGGTGTCCGGCGTGACCACGAGCGTGTACTTATGGTCGGCGCGGAAGTAGCAGATCTCGTCGACGGTGATGAGCCGCAGCGAGTCGCCCTGCGCGGCGGTGATCCAGCGTAGGTAATCCTTGCGCTGGGCGAGCGTGGAGGCGAGCGACTTCAGGAGGCCGGTGAGATCGGCCGGCGGCCCGGCGAGCCGCTGCTTCAGCCGCGCGATCGTGGCGTCCAGGCGCGCTGCGGAGAAGGGCTTCATCACGTAGTCGACGGCGCCCTGCTCGAAGGCGGCGACCGCGTACTTGTCGTACGCCGTGACGAACACGACGTGGCACCGGCCGCTCGCGCGGCGCGCGACCTCCAGGCCGCTCACGCCGGGCATCTCGATGTCGAGGAACAGGATCGCAGGCGCGCACTCGTCCACGGCGCGCATCGCGGCCTGGCCGTCGGCCGCCTCGGCCACGACGGCGAGCTCGGGCCATTGCGCTGCAAGCATCTCCCGGAGCTCCCCGCGGAGGAGCTCCTCGTCCTCAGCGAGGATCGCGGTCGGCGCGCTCATACGGCAATTCGAGGATTATGCGAAGCGCCCGGCCGCGGCCGCCGAGCACGAGGCGCGCCGCGTCTGCGTACAGCGTATGGAGGCGCTCGCGCAAGCCCGCGAGCTTGACCGAGGCGCGTTCTGCGGCGGCGCCCGACGTGCCTTGCCCGTCGAGCTCGAGGCGCAGATCGGCGCCGACCAGCCGTGCGGTGATGCGAAGCGAGGCGTCCGAAGCGTCGCCCAGGTCGTCCAGCACGTAATCGACGAGCGGCAACAATACCATCGGCGGCATGCTTGCCGCGCCAGCGCCCGCGCCCAAGTCCATCTCGAAGTCCGGTCCGCGGCCGTTGCGCAGACGCTGGATGTTGATCCACGCGTGCACGAGCTCGGACTCCTTCGCCACTGTCGAGTTCGACTCGCGCAGGTGCGGGAGCGCGGCGCGCAGGTAGATGATGAGCTCGTCGATGAGGCGCGCGGCGGTGCGCGGGTCCGACGAATGCATGCGCTCGACGGCGGCGAGCGTGTCGAACAGGAACTGCGGCTCGATGCACGCCTGCATCGCCTGCAGGCGCGATTCGAGCGTGCGCCGCGTCAGTTGTGCCCGCGTAAGCTCGCGTGCGTTGAGGCGCGCAAGCCGCAGCGACGAGCGGCGCCAGTAGCGGTAGCCGGCCGTCACGAACGAGCAGATGAGCAGGCTGTCCGGCAGCATGTTCGCGCTGCGCGCACCCGGCCCCCAGCGATCCATGCTGCACGCGCAGCGGGTGAGCCCCAGGAGCGGGATCGTCGCGGAGAAGAGGATCTCGCCCAGGATCGCTGCGGAAATCGCGGCCACCGCATAGGGCGCCACGGCATTCGGATCGTCGCGCGAGACGACGTCCGCGATACCGATGCCCACGGCGAGCAGCAGCATGGGAAGAAGGGCCTCGTACACGAAATGCGCGGCGGTCCTCGGGATATCCGACGTGTCGTGGCCGAGCGCCCACCCGAGCGTGTTGGCGAGGCCCCAGAGCAGCGCGAGGCCGACCGCGATCGCGAAGTGGCGCGGCGGTATCGCGCGCCAGCCCTCGCGCAGAAGGTGACGCGGAGAAGCGGCAACGGCGGCGGCGCTCATGCTGCTCTCGAGGCGCGCGGCTCGGCCGACGCCGGAAGCTCGATGGTCGCGATCACGCCCTTGCCGGGGTTCTGCGCGAGCAGGAAGCGTGCATTGCCGCCGTACAGCGTGGTCAGCCGCGCGCGCACGTTGGCGAGCCCCACGCCGGGTCCCGAGCTTTCCGACAGGCCCGCACCCGTGTCGGCGACCTGCACGCGAAGCTTGCCGTCGACCGTGCGGGCGTGGATGCGCACCTCGCCGCCCTCGGGCAGCGGCGTCAGGCCGTGGCGGATGGCGTTCTCGACCAGGGTCACGAGCATCATCGGCGGGAAGGCCACGCGCTCGAGCGCTTCCGGCACGTCGCTGCGGATCGTCAGGCGCGCGCCCATGCGGATCTTCTGCACCTCGAGGTAGGCGAGGGCGAGCGTCAGCTCGTGGCCCAGGGTCGAGTCGGTTTGCCGCATGCGAGGCAGCATGGCGCCCAGGTAGCGCGACAGGTGATCGAGCATCGCGCGTGCGGCCGCGGGGTCGGTCTTGAACAGCCGCCGCACGTTGGCGAGCGTGTTGAACAGGAAGTGCGGCTCGACCTGCGCCTGCATGACGAGAAGCCGCGCCTCGGCGAGCTCGCGCGTGAGCGCCTCGCCGCGCATGTCCTCCTCGTGCAGGCGGGCCACCGCGTCCTCCTCGCGCGTGAAGAAGAAGTAGCCCAGCACGCCGGCGGCGATGACGTGGCTCCACAGCACGATGCCGGAGATCTCCTTGAGCAGCGTAGTGGCGTCCTTTTCGGAGGGCGACATGGGCGCGACGGCGTGAATGAGCTGGTTGCCGACCAGAAGCCCCACGACCACCGCGCCGAGCAGCGTCAGCACGCGCGGCAAGGTGCGCGCCGGGGCCCAGTTGCCGATCATCAGGACGGCGGCGCACACCGTGCCGAAGAAGATGAACAGGTGGGCGTACTGCCACGCGAACATCGTGGCGACGAACTGGAGCGGCTTGGGGCTCAAGTAGATCGCGATCGCGTTGCCGAGCGTCGCGACGGCCACGATGCCGCAGAACAGCGCGAAGCGCCTCCACGTGAACCCGTGCAGGGTGCGCGCGAGGGGCGAGCGGGCGTGGAGGGTGCGGGAAGGGGGGCGACGCGCGTGCGCCATTGTTATGTCTCCATGGTCCGCTCGTGACGGCAATGGGGTCTCCGCCCGCGGGATGATAGCCCGCGGAGGGGGTGTGCCGGCATCCTAGCGCGGCTGGCGCCGGCGTGGCCGCGCTCCGACGAACCGCCCCCGGACAGGGACGAAGCCCCCTGTCGCCGTCTCCAAGCCCGGCGCCCGCGGGACCGGCCCGAATGCCGCGAGCCGCGTCGTAGAATCCGCACCATGGGCCGGCTCGGCAAGCTCCTGATCGCCTTCGCCGTCGCGATCGTCCTCGCGATCGCGGCGCTGGCGATCGTGATCTCGAGCGTGGACCCCAACACGCTCATCGCTCCGGTCCAGGCGCAAGTGAAGGCGGCGACCGGCCGGGACCTCGCCGTGCGCGGCGGCGCGCGCATCGCCCTGTCGCTGCACCCGCGCGTCGTGCTGACCGACGTCACGCTCAGCAACGCACCCTGGGGCAAGGCCCCGGCGCTCGCGAAGCTCGAGCGGCTTGAGCTGGCCGCCGAATTGCTTCCGCTGCTGTCAAAGCGCTTCGAACTCGACGAGATCGTGCTCGTGAAGCCGATCATCGCGCTCGAGACCGACGGCCAGGGACAGAAGAACTGGATGCCGGCGCCCGTGCCCGGCGCGCCGCCTTCCGCCGCCGGCAGTGGCCACCTTGCCGCAGCGGTGGCGATAGGCGAGGTGACCGTGACCGACGGTGTCGTCACCTATCGCGACGGCCCGAACGGCGCCGAAAGCCGCGTGGCGATCGACAGGCTTACGCTCCGCCCGCGCGCGATCTCGCGCGAGGTGGCCCTCGATTTCCGCGGCACCGTGGGCGCGACGCCGGTCGCCATCGAGGGCACGATCGGTGCCTTCGATGCCCTGCTCCAGAAGCGCTGGCCCTATCCGGTCGACGTCAAGGGCGAGGTCGCCGGGCAGCCCGTCGCGATCGCGGCCAAGGTCACGGCGCAGGCCGATCGTTACGCGCTCGAAGACCTGAGGCTCGCGCTCGGCGCGAACGCGGTGACCGGTTCGTTCGCGGTCGACGCGGGCGGGCCGCGTCCCAAGGTCGTGTTCGACCTTTCGGCACCCGCGCTCGCGATGAAGGCGCTGCCCGTGCCCGTCGCGATTCCGGCCTCCGCGCAGGGGTCCGCGCCGAAGCCGGCGCGCGCGTTCGTGTTTCCGGACTCGCCGGTGAGCTTCGCGCCGTTGCGCTGGGCCGACATACAGGGTGCCCTCGCGATCGGCCGCCTCACGCTCGCCAGCGGCCAGCAGTACGCGGACCTTCGCGTGCGTATGACCGTCGACGGCGGCCGCCTCGACGTGCCCATGCTCTCGGTGGCGGCCTTCGGCGGCACCATCAACGCAGCGGCGAGCATCGATGCGGGCAAGTCCGACGACGCGGCCCTTTCCTTGCGCATCGATGGGAAGGGCCTGTCGCTCGGCGCGCTGCTCGCCGCCGCAGGTCATGCGCGCGAGGTTCGCGGCGGCAAGACGGACGTGGCCGCGAACCTTTCGATGCGCGGCAATTCGCCGCACGCCTGGGCGAGCACCGCCACCGGCAGCGTCCGGCTCGTGAGCGGACCGGCCACGCTCGTCAATTCCGCGCTCGACGCCAACTCCGCGATCGACAAGATCAACGCGGCGGTCAATCCGTTCCGCACGCGCGACCCGTCCACCGAGCTTCAGTGCGCGGTCGTGCGCCTGCCGCTGTCGAACGGCGTATCGAAGGTCGACCGCTCGGTGGCCGTGGAGACGCAAAAGCTCGGCGTGTCCGCGTCCGGCACGCTCGACTTCCGCAACGAGACGCTCGACTTCACTTTCCAGCCGCGCGTGCGCAAGGGCATCAGCATCGACTTCGCGAGCCTTGCCGACCTCGTGCGTGTCACCGGAACGTTCGCCTCGCCGCAGCTGTCGGTCGACGTCGCGGGCTCGGCGAAGGTGATCGCGAGCGTGGGCGCGGCGATCGGCACCGGTGGGCTGTCGGCGGTGGGGCAGGCGCTTTTCTCCTGGTCCGAGGGCAGCGGGCCCGGTCCATGCCAGATTGCGCTGAGCGGCGCCCCGGCGGCCTCGACGCAGCCCGCGTCGGCCAGAAGCGCCAATCCCGCGGCGCCGATCGGCAACGACGTGGGCAAGGCGCTCGGAAAGCTGTTCGGCCGCTGAGCGCGACAGCCGCGCTCAGGACTCACTGCTCGCCGCCGCCTTCCGCCATGATGCGGCCGGCGCGAATCGCGGCGATGAGCTTCGCGTAGTCGCGCTCGTTCTGGTTGGCGTAGGCGACCCCGAACGCGCTCATCGCGTCCTCGAACGCGTCCCCCTTTCCCATGTACGCCGAAAGCATGACGGCGTCGCCGGTGCGGGCGTGCGCACGCGCAAGCGCCCAGCCGCACGCCTTCGCATAGTTGAGCAGATCGAGCGGCTTCATCATCTCGACGACCGGCTTGATCTTGACGTCGGAGAGCTGCCTTACGTAGACGTGCCGGCCGCCGTCCCCCGAGGTCCAGCCGAGGAAGGCGTCGCTGGCGGCTTGCATGATGCGCTGGCCGGCCACGACCCGCTGGCCGTGGTGCTTGTAGGCGCTGCGTCCCGCATGGGCCTCGAGCACCGATGCACGCGCCTCCTTGAACTGCAGGAACAGCGGCTCGCCGTTGCCCGACATGAACAGCGCGATCCCGCATTCGGTGCCCACGCTGCCGATGCCGACGACCTTGATCGCCACGTCGGCGAGCTCGTAGCGGTCGAGGAGGACCCGCCGCGACGGATCGAGCGTCTCGACGTAGCGGCGAAACGCTCGCTGGATGATGCGCTGGTAGCGGCCGTGCGACGTCGCGTCTTCGAGGTGGAAGACGAGCGGCGGCGAGTCGGTGATGCGCGGGAAGTCTCCCTCCTCGTGCGTGAGCTTGTGCAGCTCGTCGTGATGCTGGCTCGCCTGCGCAGCCTTCAAGACCCGCTTGCGACTGAAGCTGCGGAGCGCCTCGCCGGTGCCGCTCGCAACGAGCGCCTCGAGGTCGATCGCGGCATGCCACGCATCGATCACCGGCGCTCGCGCGTACTCGGCCAGCCGTTCGCGGTAGCGCCGCGCGGCCCACCAGGCGGCCTCACGGCAGTCGGCTGCGGTGAAGCGATTCGCGCGACCGGCGATCACGAAGCTGGCCGCCAGCCGCTTCACGTCCCACTCCCACGGCGCGATCGCCGTCTCGTCGAAATCGTTGATGTCGAAGACGAGCCTGCGCTCGGGCGTGGCGAAGCCGCCGAAATTCAGGAGATGGCAGTCGCCGCAAGCCTGCACCGCGATGCCTGTCGCCGGCGTACGCGCAAGGTCGCTCGCCATGATCGCAGCGGCACCTCGATAGAACGTGAACGGCGACGCCATCATGCGCCCGTACCGCAGCGGTATCAGGTTCGGCAGCCGCCCCTTGTCGGAGGCGATCAGAAGTGCGATCGGATCCGGGCGCGTGCGGGCCGGGCGCCAGCGCGCGTGCGCGTTGCGCGGGCAGCGCTGGCGGAGGCGAAGGCCGAACGCTGCTCGCTCCGCCTCAGGGCGGCTGTGGAACTGCTGCGGGTAAGGGGAGGGGCCCGAAAGCCCGCGAACCCGAGCGGCCATCGTTCTGCAGCCTCCTGCGGCTGCGGCAACCGCGCGCCGCCTGACAGCGCATTGTAGAGATTAACCGGACGCGCGGTGCCGGTAGTTGCCCTGGTCGCCTTTCATCAACGCCGCGCGATCGATGGAGTAGGATGCGGCGAAGGCGGTACCGCCGCTCGAACGCGAGGAGATGATCATGCTGCATTGGGTCTGGACGATTCTGATCGGATTCGTCGCAGGGTTGATCGCGAAGGCCCTCACGCCGGGCGGCGGTCCTTCGGGGTTCTGGCTCACGGCGATCCTGGGCATCGCCGGCGCGCTGACGGCGACGTTCATCGGGCAGCTTCTCGGTTGGTATCCCGAAGGTCACCCGGCGGGATTCATCGCTTCGGTCATTGGCGCCATCGTGCTGCTCGTGGTCTATCACCTGGTCGCGAGAAGCAAGCAGTAGCCTGTCGGATAGGAGAGCTCTCATGGGAATCCTCGATGCTTTGACGCAAGCGCTCGGCAACGGAAAGAGCGCCCCGCAGTTCAGCGAAGTCGCGCAAAGCGCTCCGCCTGACGCGCTGGCGAAGGGCCTGTCGGCGGCGTTTGCATCCGACCAAACGCCGGCGATCGGCAACATGGTGTCGCAGCTGTTCGCGCAGTCGAACGGCGCGCAGCAGGCCGGGATGCTCAACCAGCTCATGGCGGCACTCGGACCGGGCGTCATGGCCGGGCTCGGCGGGGGCGTGCTCGGCAACGTGATGCGCCCCGGACAGACGCAGATCACGCCCGACCAGGCTTCGCAGCTGACGCCCCAGCAGGTGCAGGACGTGGTCAACCATGCCAACGACGTGCATCCCGGCGTGGCGGATCAGCTCGGCCAGTTCTATGCCCAGCATCGCGGGCTGATCAACACCCTCGGCGGCATTGCGGCGACCGTCGCGATGATGAAGATGAAGGATCACCTGTCGGGGCAGTAGGCTCGCGCATGCCGGACAAACGCGTTCGGCGTTGATCTCGATTACGTTCCGTTGCGGCCGCGCGGCATAGCACGAGCGTCATGAGCCGTCGTTTGCCCGCCTGGATTGCGCTCGTTGCGCTGCTCTTCGTGCAGATGACGCTCGCCGTATATGCCTGCCCGGTCGATTCCGTGGCAACGTAGGCTGCCGCCGCGGCGGACTGCGCCGGCCACAAGTCGCCGATGCCGGTCGACGACGCGTGCGAGTACGGCTGCCTCACCGTCGCGTCGATGCCCGCGCCGGCGCCGCGCGACATCCCCATCCTCGTCCCGGCCGCTTCCTGAGCTAGCCCCCATCGTGTCGCCTTCGCGCCGGCCGTCGCGGCGGCCAAGCAGACCGCGGTCGCAGCGGGTCAGTGGAAGGATCCGGTGCTCAAGCTCGAGCTCGACAACTTTCCGGTGAGCGGCCCAGACGCGGGCAGCTTCACCATGGACTCGATGACCATGGGGCGAATCGGCCTGATGCAGGATTGGACGAGCGCCGACAAGCGCGCCGCGCGCAGCGCTGGTCGGCGGGGTTTGGCTGCTTTGGCTACTCGCGGCCCGTTGTCGCGAGGTCCTTGGCCTATTCCACGAACAGCAGCGCCGGGCACTCGAGGTAGCTGCGCAGCGCCTGCACGAACTCGGCGGCGTGCTGGCCGTCGATCACGCGGTGGTCGAACGACGAGGAAAGGTTCATGAGAAGGCGCGGCACGATCGCGCCTTCGCGCAAGGCGAGCCGCTCGACGATGCGGTTGACGCCGACGATCGCGACCTCCGGCGCGTTGATCACCGGTGTGGTGACGATGCCGCCCAGCGGACCGAGGCTCGTGATCGTGATGGTCGAGCCCGACAGCTCTTCGCGCGACGCCTTGCCTTTGCGCGCGAGATCGGCGAGCCGCGCGACCTCCGCTGCGCTGTCCCACAGATCGCGCGCCTCCGCGTGGCGGACGACCGGCACCATGAGCCCGGCGTCGGTCTGCGTGGCGATGCCGATGTTCACCGCTTTGTGCCGCGTCACCATGTCGTTCGTGTCGTCGTAGCGTGCGTTCATCTGCGGGAAAGCAGGGACGGCGAGCGCGATGGCGCGCATGAGAAACGGCAGGACGGTGAGCCGTCCGCGCGACTTGCCGAAGCGCTCGTTGAGCTTCGCGCGCAGCGCCTCGAGCTCGGTAACGTCGATCTCCTCGACGTACGTGAAGTGCGGGATGCGCAGCGCGTCCTGCATGTGGCGCGCGATCTGCCGGCGCAAGCCGATGACGGGCACGGCCACTTCGCCCTCGCGCTCGGCGTAGCGCTGCGCGGCGGCGGGGGGCGAGGGCGCGCCCGCCGCATGCGCAACGACGTCCTCGTGGACCACACGCCCGTCGGGCCCGCTGCCGCGCACCCGGGCCAGGTCCACGCCGAGCTCGCGCGCATGCCGGCGCACGGAGGGCGAGGCCAGGGGCTTGGCGAGCGGCGTCACCGCGGCCTCGCGCGGCTCGGACGCGACGGCGGCTGCCGTCGCGGATCGAGGCGGGGGCTCGGCGGGCGTCGGCGCCGCGCCGTGCGCCTCCGTCTCGATGCGCAGCAGCTCGCTCCCCACGGCGAGCTTGTCGCCGGGCTTGCCGGTGATCGCGACGATCGTCCCCGCGACCGGCGACGGCACTTCGATGGTCGCCTTGTCGGTCATGACCTCGGCCAGCGTCCGCTCGGCCTCGACGGCATCACCCGGCTTGACGTGCCATTCGACAAGCTCGACCTCGGCGATGCCCTCGCCGATGTCCGGCACCTTGACGATGTGCGTCGTCATGCGATTTCCGAAACTCGGCGAAGCGCCTTGCCGACGCGGTCGGGACCCGGGAAGTAGGCCCACTCCTGCGCGTGCGGGTAGGGCGTGTCCCATCCGGTGACGCGCTCGATCGGCGCCTCGAGATGGAAGAAGCAATGTTCCTGCACCAGTGCGGCGAGCTCGGCGCCGAAGCCGCTGGTGCGCGTGGCTTCGTGCACGATCACGCAGCGACCGGTCTTCCTTACGGACGCGACGATGGCGTCGAGGTCGAGCGGCCACAGGCTGCGCAGGTCGACGATCTCGGCGTCGATGCCGGTCTCGCGCGCCGCCGCGTCGGACACCCACACCATCGTGCCGTAGGCGAGGACCGTGACGGCCGAGCCGGCGCGGAAGACGTTCGCCGACTCGAGCGGCACGACGTAGTGCTCCTCGGGCACTTCGGCCAGTGGATGCCCACCCCACGGCACCACCGGCCGCTCGTGGTGGCCGTCGAACGGGCCGTTGTAGATGCGCTTCGGCTCGAGGAAGATGACCGGGTCGTCGGACTCGATCGAGGCGATGAGCAGGCCCTTCGCGTCGTACGGATTGGACGGCATCACGGTGCGCAATCCGCACACGTGCGTGAACAGCGCCTCCGGGCTCTGGCTGTGCGTCTGCCCCCCGTAGATGCCGCCGCCGCACGGCATGCGTATGGTGATCGGCGCGGTGAAATCGCCGGCGGAGCGATAGCGCAAACGCGCGGCGCCGGACACGATCTGGTCGTAGCCGGGATACATGTAGTCGGCGAACTGGATCTCGGCCACGGGCCGCAGGCCGTAGGCACCCATGCCGATCGCCGCGCCCACGATGCCGCCCTCCGCGATGGGCGCGTCGAACACGCGCGAGGCGCCGTATTTCGCCTGCAGGCCGTCGGTGCAGCGGAACACGCCGCCGAAGTAGCCGACGTCCTCGCCGAACACGACCACGTTGTCGTCGCGCGCGAGCATCACGTCGAGCGCGGAGCGGATCGCCTGCACCATGGTCATCGTCGCCATGATCAGGACCTCTGCTGCTCGCGCTGGCGGCGAAGGTGCGGCGGCATGACCTTGTACACGTCCTCGAACATGCTGGAAGCGTCGTGCACGTGACCGGAGGCGAGCGTGCCGTAGCTTTCCGCCATCTTCTGCGCCTCGATCACCTCTTCCTTGACCTCCTCCTGCGTGCGCGCCTGCTCCTCGTCCGACCACGCGCCGAGGCGGGTCAGGTGCTTCGCGAGCCGCGCGACCGGGTCGCCCAGGGGAAAGCGCGCCCAGTCGTTGGCCGGCCGGTACTTGGACGGATCGTCGGCGGTGGAGTGCGCGCCGGCGCGGTAGGTGACCCATTCGATCAGCGTCGGCCCGAGGTCGGCGCGCGCCCGCTCGGCGGCGTACCGCGACACCGCGAGCACGGCGAGGAAGTCGTTGCCGTCGGCGCGCAGCGAGACGATGCCGTTGCCCACCCCGCGCGCGGCGAACGTGGCCGCCTCGCCGCCAGCGATACCCTGGAACGACGAGATCGCCCACTGGTTGTTGACGATGTTGAGGATCACCGGGGCGCGATACACGGCCGCGAATGTAAGCGCGTTGTGGAAGTCGGGCTCGGCGGTGGAGCCGTCGCCGATCCACGCCGAGGCGATGCGCGTGTCGCCCTTGATCGCCGAGGCCATCGCCCAGCCGACCGCTTCGATGTACTGCAGTCCGAGGTTGCCGGCGATCGAGAAGAAGCCGCGCTCGCGCGACGTGTACATCACGGGCATCTGGCGGCCGAGCACCGGGTCGCGGTCGTTGGAGTAGAGCTGGCACATCATGTCGACCAGCGGGTAGCCGCGGGCGACGAGAATGCCCTGCTGGCGATACGTGGGAAAGCACATGTCGCCCGGCTCGAGGGCCATCGCCTGGCCGATGCCGACGGCCTCTTCGCCCAGGCTTTGCATGTAGAAGGAGATCTTCTTCTGTCGCTGCGCGGTCAGCATGCGCGCGTCGAACACGCGCGTCTTGAGCATGGCGCGCAGTCCCGTGCGCAGGAGCTCGGGGTCGGCGTGCGGGTCCCACGGCCCGACCGCGCGGCCCTCGTCGTCGAGCACGCGCACGAGCGCCTCGGCGATGTCGCGCGACTGCGCGGGGCGCGTATCGAGCGGCGGCTTGCGCACTTCGCCGGCCGCGGAAAGCTTGAGGTAGGAAAAGTCGGTCTCGCTTCCGGGCCGCGCAGGCGGCTCGGGTACGTGCAGGGTCAGCGGCGGATACGAGGTCATCCGTCCTCCTTGGCGGGCGGGGCGCTTACTTGAGGAGCGCCTCCAGCCGGTAGCCAGCGATGCGCGCGACCTGCGCGAGACATTCTTTGAGCTCGGTGGCGCGGTCGTTGCGTGCGCGTCGCTCGAATTCGCCGATGATACCGGCGCGGTCGTAGCCCTTCACCGCGAGTATGAAGGGAAATCCGAAGCGTGCGTTGTAGCGCGCGTTGAGCTCGGTGAGGCGCGCGAACTCCCGCGGCGTGCATTGGTCGAGGCCGGCGCCGGATTGCTCACGCGTCGAATCCGCGGTCAGCTCGCCGCGCACCGCGGCCCTCCCCGCGAGCTCGGGGTGCGCCCGCAGGAGCGCGAGCCTCGCGGTCTCGCCCGCGCGGTCGACCGCCGCGACCATCGAGGCGTGCAGTGCGTCGACGCTCGCGAAGGGGCGGTCGACGAACGCGCGCTGCGCGACCCACGGCGAGTGCTCGAAGACGCCACCGAGGGTGTCGACGAAGCGCGCCTCGTCCATCGCGTTGAGCTCGCCGAGCGTCATGATTCGGGTTCGGCGTAAGGATGGGTGGCGAGCCAGTGCCGGGCGATTTCCACGCGGCGCGCTATCCACACGTCTTGATGATCGCGCACGTAGTCGAGAAAGCGTGCGAGCGCGCCGGCGCGGCCGGGATGCCCTGCAATGCGGCAGTGCAGGCCGACCGACATCATTTTCGGCGCGCCCAAGCCCCGCGGGTCGCCCTCGGCGTAGAGGAGGTCGAAGGTGTCCTTGAGGTAGGCGAAGAACTGGTCCCCGCTGTTGAAGCCCTGCGGTGTCACGAAGCGCATGTCGTTGACGTCGAGCGCATAGGGCACCACGAGCAGCGGCGCCACGCCCAAACGCGTGCGCACCGGGACGTAATAGGGCAGGTCGTCGGCGTAGCCGTCGGCGCTGTAAGTGAAGCCGCCGTGCTCGACGACCAGCCGCCGTGTGTTGGGGCTGTCGCGACCGGTGTACCAGCCGTCCGGCGGCCGGCCGGTGAGGCGGGTGATGGTGTCGACGGCGAGTGCCAAGTGCTCGCGCTCGACGTACTCGTCGATCTGCTGGTAGCTGATCCAGCGCCAGCCGTGGCTCGCGATCTCGTGGCCGTCGGCCATGAACGCGTCCACCACCTCGGGGTGACGCGCCAGTGCCATGCCGACGCCGAAGACGGTGAGCGGCAGCTTGCGTTCGCGAAACAGCCGCAGCACGCGCCATACGCCGGCGCGCGCGCCGTACTCGTAGAGCGACTCCATGCACATGTGGCGGGCGGGGAAGGGCACCGCCGCGACGATCTCGGAGAGGAACGTCTCGGAGGCCGGGTCGCCGTGCAGCACGCAGTTCTCCCCACCTTCCTCGTAGTTGAGGACGAACTGCACGGCGATGCGCGCCCCGCCGGGCCAGCGCGGATGCGGCGGAGACGCGCCGTGGCCCGCGAGATCGCGCGGGTAGCCGGGCTCGAAGGGCGTGCGCGCGGTCATCGAGGAAGGTTTATACAATATCGCCCACCCCCGCAACGGCAGGACCGACAATGGGACGCCTCACCACGCACGTGCTCGACACCGCCAACGGCCGCCCCGGCGCCGGGATCCGCGTCACGCTGTACCGCAATCTCGGCGAGCGTTACGCACTCGTCGGCGACGCGGTGACCAACGCCGACGGCCGCTGCGACGCGCCGCTGCTCGCGGGCGAGGCCTTCGGCAAGGGACGCTACCGCCTCGTGTTCGCGGCCGGCGAGTACTTCGCTGCGCAAGGCGCGGTGCTCCCCGATCCACCCTTCGTCGACGAGGTCGTGCTCGACTTCGGCGTGGCCGATCCCACCGCGCACTACCACGTGCCGCTGCTCGTGTCGCCGTGGAGCTGGTCGACGTACCGCGGCAGCTGAGTTCCCGGCGATGGAAGCCTACGCATTCGACTGGGTCCAGCTCGTCATCCGCTGGGTCCACCTCATCACGGGCATCGCCTGGATCGGGGCGTCGTTCTACTTCGTCTTCCTCGACAACAGCCTGACGCCGCCTGCGCGCAAGGAGGACGCCGACGAGGGCATCGGCGGCGAGCTGTGGGCCATCCACGGCGGCGGCTTCTATCACGCGATGAAGTACCGCGTGGCGCCGCCCGCGCTTCCCGAAACCCTGCACTGGTTCAAGTGGGAGGCGTACTGGACCTGGATGTCGGGCTTCGCGCTTTTGGTCGTGATGTACTACGCGCACGCCGACCTGTACATGATCGACCGCAGCGTCGCAGACGTCGCGCCGTGGCAGGCCATCGCGATCTCGGTCGCGCTGCTCGTCGCCGGCTGGGTCTTCTACGACCAGCTGTGCAAGCGCGCGGGTCTCGACCGCGAGCGCGTGGTCGCCGTCGCGATCATCGCCTTCTTCGCGCTCGTCGCGTGGGGGCTGTCGCAGGTCTTTTCCGGTCGCGCGATGTTCATCCAGGTGGGCGCCATGATGGGCACGATCATGGCGTGGAACGTCTTTTTCGTGATCATTCCGGGGCAGCGCAAGCTGGTGGAAGCCAAGGCGCTCAACGTCGCGCCCGACCCGGTGTACGGTCTGCGCGGCAAGCAGCGCTCGGTGCACAACAACTATTTCACGCTGCCCGTGCTGTTCATCATGATCAGCAATCACTACCCGATGACGTTCGGGTACCGGCACGCGTGGCTGCTCCTGATCGCGATCCTGCTCCTCGCGGCGTACGTGCGGCACTTCTTCAACCTGCGGCACAGAGGGCGCACGGTGTGGGCGATCCCGATCACGGCCGCGATCGCCACCTTCGTCATCGCGATCGCGATCGCGCCGGAGAAGCCGAAGGCCGCCGCGTACACCTTTGCCGACGTACAGAAGATCGTCGCGCAGCGCTGCGCGCCGTGTCATGCCGCGAAGCCGACGCAGGCCGGCTTCAACGACCCGCCGAAGGGTGTCGTTCTCGACACCCCGGAGGCGATCGTCACCAACGCGCAGAAGATCAACGAGCAGGCGGTGCTGACGCAAGCCATGCCCATCGGCAACCTCACGGGCATGACCGACGCCGAGCGCGCCGTCCTGGCCGGCTGGCTGGCAGCCGGCGCGCCGGCCAGGTGACGTATCGGCCCTTAGTGGCCGAGCACCTCCTCGGCGTGCTCGTGCGCTTCCTTCTGCGCGGCCTGATGCTCGTCGGTCGATTCCGGGTGCGCCCACTGCTTGACGACCAGCGCAACGGCGGCGACCACCCCCGCCACGGCCACGATGCTGAAGATGCCGGCCAGGCCCACTTGCCGGCGTGTGAGCTCCGCCACCAGGAACGACCCGGCGATGCCGCCGAAGCGTCCTATCCCCAGCATCCAGGCCACGCCGCTCGCGCGGCCCTGGGTCGGATAGAAGCCCGCCGCGAGCGCCGGCATGGAGGATTGAGCCGTGTTCATGAGGACGCCCGCGACGAAGACCGCCAGGACCAGCAGGCCCTCGGCCCCCACCGCCTGGCCGATGGCGAACACGGCGATCGCGGTGAGCGCGTAGCCGATCGCGATCACGCGATTGCCGTTGAGGCGGTCCATGAGCCAGCCGAAGAAGATCGCGCCCACGCCTCCCAGCGGGAACAGCGCCGAGATGAGGGTCGCGTGCTGCGCATCGATTCCGGCCTCCTTGAAGAGGATCGGCATCCAGTTGATGAGCGCGTAGAAGATCACGAGGCCCATGAAATACGCGACCCACAGCATCACCGATCCGATCGCGTAGTGGGACGAGAACACGACGGCGAGGCCGCGCTTTCCGTGCGCCGCGCCTTTGGCCTCCGTCATGACGAATGCCGTGGCCGATTCCGCAGCCTCCGAGATGCGCCGCAGCACCGCCCTGATCCGCTCCACCGGGTACGAATGCGCCACCATGTACCTCGCCGATTCCGGCAGGAGCAGGAACATCAGGATCGCGAGCACGAACGGCGTGATGCCGCCGAGCTCGAGCACGCTGCGCCATCCCCATTGCGGGATCATCCACGCGGCGAGAAAGCCGCCGAAGGCTGCGCCCAGCGGAAATCCGCAGAACATCGTGTTGGTCAGCACCGCGCGCCGCTGGTCCGGGCAGTACTCGCTCATGAGCGTCACGGCGTTGGGCATCGCCGCGCCCAGGCCGACGCCCGTAACGAAGCGAAGCAAGGTGAGCTGCGTCAGATCCACCGAGAACGCCGACGCGAAGCAGGCCACCGCGAATATCAGCACCGAGGCGACGAGCAGCCGCCGGCGCCCCAGCTTATCGGCCAGCGGACCCGCCGACAGGGCGCCCACGGCGAGGCCGAAGAGGGCGGCGCTCAGCACGGGGCCGAGCTCCGGCTTGCCCACACCCCACTCCTTGATGAGCGAGGGCGCGATGTACCCGATGGCCGCGGTGTCGAATCCGTCCAGCAGCACGATCATGAAGCACAGCCCGAAGATCATCCACTGGTAGCTGGAGAACCCGTGCTCGTTGAGAAAGGCCTGCAGGTTGACTGTCTTGGTGTCGGGCACGGCATCCTCCTCATTCGATGGGCAAGCCCACGTAATTTTCGGCGAGCGCGGTGGACGCGGCCCGCGACGAAGTGACGTAATCCAGCTCGGCCACTTGCAGGCGATGCTGGAATTCGTCGGATCCGGGGAAGGTGTGCAGCATCGAGGTCATCCACCAGGAAAAGCGGGTGGCCTTCCATATGCGGCGCAAGGCCGTCGCCGAATACTGGTCCAGCAGGTCGGAGCGGCCCTTCTTGTAGAACGCGATCAAGGCACGCGCGAGGATCTGGGCGTCGCTTGCCGCGAGGTTGAGGCCCTTTGCGCCCGTGGGCGGCACGACGTGGCCGGAGTCGCCCGCAAGGAACAGCCTGCCATGGCGCAGAGGCTCGACGACGAGGCTGCGCATCCCGATGACGGTCTTGCTGAAGATCTCGCCTTCCTTCGGCGCCCACCCGTCGCGCGTGGCGAGCCTCGCACGAAACTCCGCCCAAACCTTGTCGTCCGGCCAGTCGGCGATCTTCTCGGTCGGGCTGCACTGGAAGTACATGCGCTGGATATCGGGCGACCGGGTGCTCACCAGCACGAACCCGCGCTCGTGCATCGCGTAGATCAGCTCTTCGGACGACAGCGGCGCGCGGCACAGGATGCCGAACCACCCGAACGGGTAGAGGCGCTCGTAGACCTTGACCACCCCGGCCGGGATCGAGGGTCGACAGATGCCCTGCGTGCCGTCGCATCCCGCGATGAAGTCGCAGGTGAGCTCGACGCGCTCGCCGTCCTTGGTGCGGAAGTGGATCTTGGGCTCGGTCGTGTCGAGGTCGTAGACCGCGTCGACCTTGGCCTCGAAGCGGACATCGCCTCCGCTGTCGAGCCGCGCCTTGATGAGGTCCTTGTTGACGTCGTGCTGGGCGTAGATCGTAACCTTCTTGCCGCCGGTGAGCGACGGGAAATCGATCCGCTCGTCCCGCCCGTCGAAGCGCAGGATGATGCCTTCGTGATGAAACCCTTCCTTCATCATCCGCTGGCCAGCGCCGATCTCGTTCATCAAGTCGACGGTGCCTTGCTCGAGCACGCCGGCCTTGATGATCGCCTCGACGTCGTTCCGGCTGTTCCTCTCGAGGACAACCGATTCGATGCCTTGCAGATGCAGCATGTGGGAAAGCAGCAGGCCCGCAGGGCCGGCCCCGACTATCCCGACTTGGGTTCGCATGGCGGTGCCTCCTTGCGCGAAGATGCGCGTGGCGGAGTCCTGCGCGGCAACCACGGGTGCTCGCGGTCGACGTCAGGCCCTGCTGCCGCGAAGAATAATCGTTGTGATTAACAATATCGCCTGCCGAACGTTAGCTGGAATGACCCGATAACCTAGGGTTTATCGCGATAGTGGGCGGTTCGCCCGGACGCAACACCTGGTAACACTTTCCGCAGCCGGGTCGGGGCCGCGCGGCGACTTTTTCCCGATTCGACTGTCAGAGGGACACTCTCCCATCCCGAAGCGACCTGCCTCCGTGCCTTTCCTTCGCCGCCGTTTCGCCAAACTCTGCGCGCCGCTCCTGCTCGCCGTCGCCGCGACGACGCTCGCGCCCGTCGCCGCCCAGGCGCAAACCTCCGTTCCGCCCGCGATCGCCCGGCCGCCGAAGAGCGGCGAGCCTGTGAAGGCGGCCGTCCTCCTGCTGCCGGCCTCGGCACCCGCGCTCGCGATTACGCTCCCCGAGCCGGCGCCCGCCGAACGCGCGGCCTTGGTTGCGAAGTCCGCCGCCGCTTCGTCGAAGAGCAAGCCGACGGTGAAACGCGTGGCAATCGGCTTCGGTCGCGCCGTGCCTGCTTCGGAAGGCGTCCAGCGCCTGTCCGGCCTTCGATGGACCACGCTCGACGACGGCGGGCGAGCCGCGCAGATTCGCGTCACGTCTCCCGGCGCGTCGGCGCTGCGCGTGCAGGTCGCGCTGGCGCATGCGCCTGCCGGCCTGTCGCTGCGCTTCGCGAGCCCGTCCAGCGGACAGGCGTACGGTCCCTACCCGGGCTCGGTCGCGTCGCAGCGGCCGTATTGGTCTCCCATTCTCGAAGGCGACACGGCGACGATCGAGATCGCGCTGCCTCCCGGTACCGCCGTCGGTGACGCGACCGTCTCGCTACCGATGATCTCTCATCTCGTCGTCGCACCCGCCGCGTTCAAGCAGGCGGATCCGCTCCACGCGATCGGCACCGCGGGCGCCTGCGAAGTGGACGTCGTATGCATGAGCGCGACCGTCCAGCAGCAGGCCGCGAACGCGATCAATGCGGTCGTACGCGTCGCTCTGACCGACGGGGGCGAGACCATCCTGTGCTCCGCGACGCTCGTCAACGATTCGATCGCGTCGGGGACGCCGTATCTGTACTTCGCGAGCCATTGCATCGACAACGGCGACGCCGATCCGGGCGCGTCGAAGGGCGGCCCGGCCGCGGCCGCGGCGTCCATCAACACGTACTGGTTCTTCCAGGCCATGCAATGCGGCATCGATACGTCGAGCGACGTCAACTTCGTCATGCTGCCGGGAGGCGCCAAGCTGCTCGGGCGCAGCGTCGATTACGACTGGAACCTGCTCCAGCTGAACGATGCGCCTCCGGCCGGCGCGACGTTTGCGGCATGGAATGCCGCCGGACCGCTCGCGACCGGCCTCGCGGCTTCCGGCATTCATCACCCGGAAGGGGACCTCAAGAAGTTCAGCGTAGGCAGCGCCCAGGCCTATGACACCTATACCGACGGCAGCAGCTTCATCGCGATGCAGTGGACGCAGGGCGTGACCGAGCCCGGCAGCAGCGGCAGCGGGCTGTTCACGTACAACGCCGCCAGCAACTACTACGAGCTTCGCGGCGCCTTATACGGAGGCGACTCGGCGTGCAGCGCGGGGCAACGCAACGGCATCGACGACTACTCGCGGCTCGACGTCGCCCTGCCGTTGATTGCGCAATATCTCACGCCGACGGCCGTGGATCCTGCGAAGAAGGTCGTCGTGGTCGAATACTACGACGCCACCCTCGACGACTTCTTCATCACGGCGAACAGCGCCGAGATCCATGATCTCGACACGGGTGTGCACGTCGGATGGGTGCGCACGGGGCTCACCTTCCTCGCCTACTCGGATCCGGCGGTGGCTCCCGCGGGCGCGCAGCCCGTGTGCCGCTTCTACGTGCTGCCCCAGGTCGGCGACTCGCACTTCTATTCGGCCGATCCTTCCGAATGCGCGGCGACCGCCGCGAAGTTCGCCGGCACGTGGCTCGAGGAGAGCGCCGCGCTGTTCTACATACAGGTTCCGAACCCTTCGACCGGCGCCTGCCCGTCGGGCACGCGCGCCGTGTTCCGGTTCGTCAACGACGTCAACGGCCTGCACCACCGCTACACCGCCGAGGTCGACGTGCGCGATTCGATCATCGACGACGGCGGATGGACGCAGGAAGGCTACGGGGCGGCGCCGGCGGCGTCGGTCATGTGCTCGCCGACGTCGTAACGACGGAAGCGCTTAGAACAGCTTCGCCTGCTCCGGCACGTGCTCCTGCCCGGCTTCCGCGCGCGCCGGCGGCGCGCACGGCGCGATCTCGGCGGCACGCTCGATCACCTGCGCATCGTCGTTGCGCACGGCATTCACGCGCGTGGAGACCGGGTAGTAGGCCATCGCCTCGGAAGGATAGGGAGATAGCAGGTCGGCGACGTCGTCGTTGCGCACGTCGAGCCAGCGCCCGTACTCGGCGGGCGCGATGATGAGCGGCATGCGGTCGTGCAGCGGATCGAGAAGGGCGTTGGCCTGCGTAGTGACGATAGTGCAGGTGTCGAGCGTCTCGCCGTCCGCCGACAGCCAGCGCTCGGTGAGGCCGGCGAGCGCGAACGGCGCGCCGTCCTTCATTCCGATGTGGTACGGCTGCTTGCCGGCGCCGGGCACCGCCTTCCACTCGTAGAAGCCGTCGGCCGGCACGAGGCAGCGATGCCGTCGCAGCGACGTGCGGAACGCGGGCTTCTCCGCGAGCGTCTCGGCGCGCGCGTTGATCATGCGCGCGCCGATCGATGGGTCTTTCGCCCAGCGCGGCACGAGGCCCCAGCGCACCTGGGCGAGCTCGCGCTCGCCGGTCCTCGACAGGCGAACGACCGGGATGTCCTGCATCGGCGCGATGTTGTAGCGCGGTCCGATCGGCGGCGGATGGGCAAGGCCGAACGCCAGTGCCAGCGCCGCCGGGTGCGTGTGCAACTCGTAGCGTCCGCACATCGGGTTGCTAGCCTTTGCGCGGCGCGTCGAGCGACGGGTCGGCGAGCAGCCGGCGCGCGGTGCGCGCCACCTGCAGCGTGTCCCAGTACGCGTAGGCGCCTACGGCGGCCGCGCCGACGAGCGGTATCCAGCGGCTCGCCGCGTTGCCCGCGACGCGCTGCGTGAGCCTGATGCCGACCTTGGAAACGACGGTCTTGAGCGTTCCGGCGGAAAGCTGCTGCACGACGATGCGCTGGCCGGTCCGCACGACGACATCGCGCAGCACCTGGCTCGCGGCGTGGCGGAAGAGGCAATAGAGCATGTGCATGCGGGTGAGCTCGGCCGACCGTCCGTAAAGCGCGAAGATGTCCGCCACCATCTGGCGCTGCGTCTTCCAGATGAGATACAGGTCGGGCAGCACGGTGATCATCCCGAACGGGCCCGGCGGCAGGGCGAGCGAGCCCGAGAGCACGGCGGCCTGGCGCGCGGCCTTCTTGGCGATGGCGTCGGCCTGGCGGTCGGGGTCGCCCACCGCGTGGGTCGTCGGCGCCGGCACGTCCGCGATCGCACGCTCGATGAGGCCTTCGAGATCGGGCGAAACCTCGTCGCGAACGGCGGGCAGGGACAGGGCCATGATCGGTTGTAGATCGGGGCGAGCCTTCGTATTTCTACTATAGGACGCCGTCCCGGCGCCCGGCAAATCGGCCGAGAGCCGCGCGATACAATAGTTTTCATGTCGGTCGCGCGCTGGTTGCACCTCCTGGGCGTCGTCGTGTGGGTCGGCGGGATGTTCTTCGCATACGCGGCTCTGCGACCCGCCGCCGCGGCGCTCGCCCCTCCCGTGCGTCTCCCCCTGATGGCCGCGGCCATGACCCGCTTCGTGGCATGGGTCGCGGCGGCGATCGTGGCGATCGTCGCCAGCGGCCTGGCGATGGTCGCGATGCTCGGCGGCTTCGAGACTGTCGGCAAGTACGTGCACGTCATGGCCGGCATCGCGCTCGCCATGATCGGCGTCTACGTCTACCTCGCGGCCGTGCCGCTGCGCGAGTTGCGCGCAGGCGTGGCGGTGAGTGATTGGCCGCGCGCAGGCAGCGCGATGCAGCGGATCCGCCATCTCGTCGCGGTCAATCTCGTGCTGGGCATCGTGGTCATCAGCGTCGCGGTGCTGTGGCGCTGATCTTCGGATTCGCCGGCTGGTCGGGAAGCGGCAAGACCACCCTCATCGAGCGGCTCGTACCGCTCCTGGTGGCACGCGTGGGGACCGTGTCGCTCGTGAAGCATGCGCATCACGGGTTCGACATCGACCAGCCCGGTAAGGACTCCTTTCGCCACCGCCAGGCGGGATGCACCGAGGTCTTGGTGAGCTCGTCCCGGCGTTACGCCCTCGTGCACGAGCTGCGCGGGGCCCCCGAGCTCACGCTGGCGCAGGCCGTGGCGATGCTTTCGCCATGCAACCTCGTGCTGGTGGAGGGCTTCAAGACCCAGCCTATCCCCAAGCTCGAGGTCTGGCGGCCCGGCGTCGGCAAGCCGCTCCTCTATCCCCTCGACCCGGCCGTCCTGGCCATCGCCACCGACACCCCGGGCGCCGTGGCGACCGCCGGCCGGCCGGTCTTCCGGCTCGACGCCGTCGACGAAATCGCAACGTTCGTACTGAATAGCGCTGCTCCCCATACTGTTTCCAATTGACGACACTTGTCGTGCGGAGTAGGTTGAACTTGCGTGGCGCGAAGGGGACAAAGTGGTTGATCCGGTTCGCCCACCCGGGTGCGCGCCCTTTGCTCGGTGCGGTTCGAAAATGTCGAGGAAACAGCTACTTACTTCGATGTTCGCGGTGCTGCTGGCGCTCGCTGGGAGTGCCTTTGCGGCTGAAGGCCCTCCCGCCCCGGGGACCTCGAGCGGCTTCTACGGGGGCATCTCGCTGCGCGCGGCCGGGCAGGAGGCGGAGGGGGTGTCTTTCGGGCACCTTTTCACGGCGCCGACCTCCGTGTGGAGCCGGTTCGCGGCACCCACCACCGACGACAACGGCAGTCGCACGCTCGCATACGGCGGGTACCGCTGGGCCAACGACGTCGCGGTGGAGGCCGCCGTGGCGATGCTCGATCGGTACGCGCTGCAGCCTACATTGCCGGGCGCGCGCCGCGGCATCGGGCTCGCCCTGGTCCCGGACGGCGACACGCAGAGCAAGACATGGAACGTCGACGTCTACACGAGCTGGGAATTCCGCAAGAGCATGTCCCTCTACGGCCGGCTGGGCTATGCGCAGAGCGAGCGCGCGCCGGCGTACGCACCCGTCGGCGACGTGGTGCGGCCGAACCGCGACGGAGTCAACTACGGACTCGGCGTGCGCTACGACATGACGCCCGCACTCGGACTGCGCCTCGAATACGCGCGCTTCGGCAAGCTGCCGGCCGATCTCGCCAACGGCGTGATGCCGGAGAACGACCAGGTGCAGTTGGGCCTGCAATTCCGGTTCTGACGCGGTCCCGGGCCTATAATTTTGCGTGGCCGGATTCCGGCCGCGCCTAGGCCATGCCCGATTCCGCACCGCCTTCCCTCGTCGGCGCCACCGTCAACCTGGTGTACCTCGCTCGCCTGCGCGAGGCGTTCGGCCAAAGCGGCGAGCGCCTGGCGCTTGCGGCGGCTCATCCCACGGTCGGCGACCTCGTCGCGGCGCTTCGCGCGCGCGGCGACCCCTGGGCGCGTGAGCTTGCGCCGGGCCGCGCCTATCGCGTGGCGGTGAATCATGAAGTGGCGGGACCGGCGGTAACGCTGCGCGACGGCGACGAGGTCGCGCTCCTTCCTCCGGTCACTGGCGGATAGCGAGTCCGGCGTGAGCGTCCGCATCACCGAAGACGATTTCGACGCCGGGCGCGAGATCGCCGCGCTGCGCGGCAGCGATCGCCGCGTCGGCGCGGTCGCCTCGTTCATCGGCACGGTACGCGACGTCAACGACGAGGCGCAGGTGCTCGCGATGACCCTCGAGCATTACCCGGGCATGACGGAGAAGGCGCTTGCGGCCATCGTCGAGGAGGCGCGCGGCCGTTTCGACATCCTCGATGCGCTGGTCATCCATCGCATCGGCGAATTGAAGCCGACCGAGCAGATCGTGCTCGTCGCGGTCACGAGCGCGCACCGCGGCGAAGCCTTCGACGCCTGCCGCTTCATCATGGACTATCTCAAGACGCGCGCGCCGTTCTGGAAGCGTGAGCAGACCCCGGCCGGCGCACGATGGGTCGACGCGCGCGCGAGCGACGACGAAGCGGCCGCGCGCTGGAAACCCTAGAAGCTCGCGCGCTCGATGACCGCCGCCGCGCTCTTCGCGATCGACTGGGGCACGACGTCGGCGCGCGCGTACCGCATGGGTCCGCACGGCGCCGTGCTCGACATGCGCAGCGGTCCGCTCGGCGTTACCCAGGTGAAAGGGGGCGGCTTCGCCGAAGCGCTCGGGCGCCTGCTCGGCGACTGGCGCCACGAGCGCGCGCCGCGCATCGCATGCGGCATGATCGGCAGCCGCCAGGGCTGGGTCGAGGCGCCGTACATCGCCTGCCCGGCGCCGCTTGCGGGACTCGCGGCCGGGATCGTGCGCACGCCGGAAGAGGAGGTCGCGGTCGTGCCCGGCATCCGTACGTGCGACGCCCACGGCCTCCCCGACGTCATGCGCGGCGAGGAGACGCAGATCGTCGGCGGCGTGGAGCCGCGCGAAGCGCGCGTCCTCCTGTGCATGCCGGGCACGCACAGCAAGTGGGCCTGCGTGGAGGCGGGTCGCATCGTCGACTTCCTCACCTTCATGACCGGCGAGATGTGGCACGTGATGATGACGCATAGCATCCTCGGGCGCCTCGCCGTGCAGCCGGGCGCGCCGGCGCCGCTCGGCGAGGGCTTCCGCCGCGGGGTCGCGCGCGGCCTGGGCCCGGGCACCCTCGCGCACGACGCCTTCGGCGCCCGCTCGCTCGCCCTCATGGGCGACCTGCGTGGCGAGGACGTGGCCGATTGGCTATCGGGCGTGATGATCGGCCGTGAAGTGCGCAATGCGCGTGCCTGGGCGCATCGCCACCATTACGACGGCGCGCGGGTGCGGCTCATCGGCGACGACGCGCTCGTCGCGCGCTATGCTGCGGCACTCGCGCAGGCGGACGTTGCCGCCGAGCGCGCCGACGCTCGCGCCGCGGCGTTCGGGCTTTGGCGCATCGCGCGACAGGCAGGATTCGTCAACGACTAAGAGCCCATGAACGAAATCGCGAAGTATCTCGACCCGCTTCCGCTCATCGCCGTGCTGCGCGGGATCACGCCCGAGGAGATCCCGGCGGTCGGCGACGCGCTCGTCGGCAACGGCTTTCGCGTGCTCGAGGTCCCGCTCAACTCGCCGCGGCCCCACGACTCGATTCGCGCGCTCGCGCGCATGTGCGGGGCGACCTGCCTGGTCGGGGCCGGTACCGTGCTGCGCGTCGCGGACGTGGCGCGCGTACGCGAGGCGGGCGGGCGCGTGATCGTCATGCCGCACGCCGATGCCGCCGTGATCCGGGAGGCGAAGGCGCAGGGGCTGCTGTGCGTGCCCGGCGTGGCGACACCCACCGAGGCCTTCGCCGCGCTCGAGGCGGGCGCCGACGCGCTCAAGATGTTCCCGGCCGAGGCGCTGCCTCCCGCCGCGCTTCGCGCTTGGCGCGCGGTGCTGCCGCAGGACGCGCTCGTGTTCGCGGTCGGCGGCATGAGGCCCGACAATCTCGAACCCTATTGGGTCGCCGGCGCCTCCGGCTTCGGCACGGGCTCCAACCTGTACAAGCCGGACGTGCCCGTGGGCACGGTGCGCGAAGTGGCCGCGGCGTTCGCGGCGGCCGTGCGCAAGCTGCCGGGGCGCCAGACGATCCGCAATGCCTGACATCGTCGCCGTCGGCGAGCCGCTCGTCGAGTTCAACCAGGCCCGCTCCGCCGATCCTGCGGCCTACCTGCAGGGGTTCGGCGGCGACACGTCGAACATGGCCATTGCCGCGGCGCGCCTCGGCGCGAGCGTCGGATACGTCACACGGCTCGGCGCCGATCGCTTCGGCCGCATGTTCCTCGAGCTGTGGTCGCGCGAGGGCGTGGACGCGAGCGCGGTGAAAGTCGACGCCGAGGCGCCTACCGGCGTGTACTTCGTCGCGCACGGGCCGAGCGGCCACGAGTTTTCGTATTTGCGCGCCGGCAGCGCCGCTAGCCGGCTGCGGCCCTCCGACCTCGACGAGGGCGCCTTGCGCGGGGCGAAGGTCGTGCATGCGTCGGGCATCAGCCAGGCGATCTCCCCGTCCGCGTGCGATGCCGTGTTCGCGGCCTTCGATCTCGCGCGCGGCGACGGCGCCGTCGTGACCTACGATCCGAACGTGCGCCGCCAGCTGTGGCCGATCGCGCGGGCGAGGGCGATCGTGCAGGCGACCGTCGCGCTGTGCACCTGGTGCCTGCCGAGCCAGGACGATGCGAACGTGCTCTTCGCCGGCATGGCACCCGACGACGTGATCGATGCGCTGCATCGCGCCGGCGCCCGAGGCGTGGTGCTGAAGCGCGGCGCGCAAGGCTGCATCGTCTCCGACGGCACGCGGCGCGAGCGCATCGCAGCGCACGCCGTCACGTGCGTGGATGCCACTGGGGCGGGCGACTGCTTCGACGGCGCGTTTGCCGCGAGGCTCGTCGCGGGCGACGATCCGTACGCCGCGGCGCGCTACGCGAACGTCGCCGCCGCGCTCGCCACGACGGGATACGGCGCGGTGGCCCCGCTGCCGCGCGGCGC
>DATJXV010000103.1:0-34899 GCA_035499955.1 Casimicrobiaceae bacterium | reverse complement strand
GCGATGCGCCCTTCGCCGTCTCGGCGCGGGCGCAAGCGATCGAGCGCCACCGTGTCGTCGAGGAAGAGCAGCCCCTCGGCGCGGCACGCGGGGCGGATCGCCGCGTTTGCCGCCTCGCGCGCACGCAGGCTGCTCCACAGGAACCAGCCCGCCGCGGCCACCGCCGCAACGGCAGCGAGTTCGAGCATGCGTGGGCTAAGGTCTGCCGGCGAGCTGCGCGCGCACGTCGCCCCCCGGGTACTTCGCGCTGTGCATGTCCGCGGGCGGCACCTCGTTGCTGCCCCGAAGCCGCACCTGTTGGCCGGCCTCCATGTCCTGAATCTGCTGCGCGCACGCACCGAGTCCGACGGCGGCGGCAGCGACGAAGATGCGTGCGATCCGGGTCGTGCTCATCTGCAAAGCGTCCGTGTAAGGGTGCGCCGATACGATACACCGGGCGCCGATCGGCATGCTCGCGCATGGCCGGCGCGCCGGTTGGCTATACTTCATAACTCGCACAAACATCCCCGCGCGAAGCGTCAGGAGAAAACCCGCAATGCAGTGGACCATGAACGAGAATTCGCTGTTCGCGATCCTGCTGCGCTCGGGTTTCTGGTGGAGCTTTCTCATCGCCGGGTGCACGATCGGCGTCATGGTCGCGCTGCTGCCCGAGGCGTATCGGCTCGCGGGCGTCATCGCCGGGGTGCCCTTCGTCGCGACCGGTTGCATGGCGGCGTGGCGGCAATGGAAGGCGCCGTCGAGAAAGCGCATCGAGAGCACGGCCACGCGGGTGCGCGCCATGCCGTGGCCCGACTTCTCGCGCGCGCTCACCGAGGCGTATCGCCGCGACGGCTACGAGGTGCAGCCCGTCGACGGCGCGGCGGCGGACTTCGAAATCCGCAAGCAGTGGCGCCGCAGCCTCGTGAGCTGCAAGCGGTGGAAGGTCGCGCGCA
Source organism: Casimicrobiaceae bacterium (assembly GCA_035499955.1). Taxonomy (GTDB): domain Bacteria; phylum Pseudomonadota; class Gammaproteobacteria; order Burkholderiales; family Casimicrobiaceae; genus VBCG01. The sequence goes on along the minus strand of DATJXV010000103.1, from coordinate 33,967 downwards.
CGGGAATCGAGCCGCTGCGCGAGCTCGTCCGCGCGAAGGAGGCGCGCGAGGCGCACGACTGCGTCTACGTCGCGGTCGGCGAGATCACCGACAACGCACGCGAGTTCGCCGTCAAGCATTCCGTCACGCTGGTGGGCCCGCCCGAGCTTGCGCGCCTCCTGCCGAAGGCTCGGCGCGGCTGACATGCGCATCCACTTCACTGCACGGGGAGCGAGGGCCGGTCGCGATGCCGGCCGCGGGCGGGCATCCACGCGGTGAGGGTCGTATTCGATCTCGTTCGTGTCCACGAGCGCGACCTCGTCCGTCGCCGCTTCGAGATCGCGCTCGCGGTATCGCTCATCCTGCATGCGCTCGCGCTGTGGCAGTTCCTCGCCCACGAGCCTTTCAAATCGCACGGCGACCGCCTCGCCAAGGCCGAGGAACCGTTGTCGCTGCGGATCGTGCCGCAGCCGCCCACCGCTGCCCAGCCGCCGCGGGCCAGCTCGCTCGAGGCGCCTCCCGCCCCTTCGATCAAGGCGGCGCCGCGGCGCGTGATCCCGCGTCCCGCGCCTTCGCCGCCTGTGATCGCGGCGCCCGCGCCCGCGCCGATCCCCGCGCCGCCGCCGCGCCCGCCTGAGCCCGCGCCGCCCGCGCCCGCGCCGCCACCGACGCCCGTGTCACCGCCGCAGATGATGGGCGACTTGGCGTCGTACATCGCGGAGCGCCGACGTTCCCGCGGCGAAACCGGGGACGCGCCATCGACGGTGGATACCGAGAGCGCGCGGCGCGACCGCGCCATCGCCGCGAACCTGGCGTCGATGCAGACGCAGACGTTCGGCGAGCTGCCTCACAACGGTGGCGGCACGTTCCAGATCCGCCGCATGGATTACCAAGACGCCCAGTTCACGTTCTACGGCTGGAACCGCGACATCAACCGGCGGGCGTTCCAGGTGATCGACGTGCGCAAGGGCGACAACGCGACGATCAACCTCGCCATCGTGCGCAAGATCATCTCGATCATCCGGGACTACGAGCCCGGCGACTTCCATTGGGAGTCGAAGCGCCTCGGACGCGATCTCACGCTCTCCGCGCGGCCGGCCGACAACGCGGAGCTCGAGGCCTTCATGATGACCGAGTTCTTCAACGACGTGGGGCAACCGCGCTAGGACCTAGGGCTTTTCGCGGCGATCGTTCCGGGTCCCGCTTCGAGCAGCACGACGCTGCCCTGCCCGCCGTCGGCGCAGATGCTCACGATCGCGCGCTTGCCGGCCGGGCGCGCGGCGAGCTCCTTCACGGCCTGGCTCAGGATGCGCGCGCCAGTCGCGCCGAACGGATGCCCCAGGGCGATGCTGCCGCCGTTGGGATTCATGCGTTCGCGCGGAAACGTACCAAACGGCGTGTTGACGCCGGCCTTGTCGCGCAAGAACGATTCGCTTTCGAGCGCGCTCACGTGCGCCAGCACCTGCGCGGCGAACGCCTCGTGGATCTCCCACAGGTCGATGTCGTCGTAGGTGAGGCCGTTGCGCGCAAGCAGGCGCGGAATGCCGTACGCCGGCGCCATCAGCAGGCCCTCCGTGCGCAGGTCTATCGCAGTGATCTCCCAGTCGATGAGGCGCACCCGCGGCACCCGCTCCGGCAGCTTGGCCAGGCCCGCAGTGGTGGCGACCCATACGCTCGCCGCACCGTCGGTGAGCGGGGAGGAGTTGCCGGCCGTGAGCGTGCCCAGGCCGCTCGCGCGGTCGAACGACGGCGGAAGCTTGGCGAGCTTTTCAATCGACGTGTCCCGCCGCGGAATGGTGTCCGCGGCGAGGTCGCCAGCCGGCACGATGAGATCGTCGAAGAACCCGCGCTCGCGAGCCGCCATCGCGCGCCGGTGGCTCGCGAGCGCGATCTCGTCCTGCGCGGCGCGCGGCGCGCTCCATGCGCGCGCAGTGATCTCCGTATGCTCACCCATGCTCTTGCCGGTCGTTCGGTTGGTGACCGACGGAATGTAAAGGCGCACGTCGCCCAGGCTCAAGTCGCCGACGTGCGACACCTTTTCGCCGAGCGAGCGCGCTTGCTGGAAGCGACGGATCCAGTCGGACAGCTTCTGCCCGAGCCCCAGCTGGATGCGGCTCAAGCTCTCCGTGCCCCCGACCAGCGCTAGCGTGCGGTCCACGCCGTTCAGCATGCCTGCCGCCTCGATGGCGCCGATCATGCTGGTCGAGCAGGCCATGACGGTGGAGAAGGCCGGAATCGTCGGCGGCGCGCCGGCATCGAGCAGCACCTCGCGTGCGATGTTGCTCCAGGTGAGGTTCGGCACCACCGTGCCCCATGCGAAGAAGTCGGGGACGGCGCCGTCGAGCTCGCCCAACATGTGGCGCACGACCGGCAGGGAGAGCTCGATCGCGTCGAGCCCGGCGAGCGGGCCGTCGACCTTGGCGAACGGCGTACGTACGCCCGCGGCGAGCCAGACGACGGGACGGGGCGAGTTGGTCATGTTTGGCGTAGGTCGGGCTCGCGCGGCGATGGCGATTATCATAAGGGCACTTGCGCGACCGACAAGCTATACCTATGTATTCCCGTGCGCCGCACGCCGAGCGCGCGCCCGCCGCTTCAACGAACCCTCCCCGCAGTCTCTCCGCGAGGCTCACCCGCATGTCGATGTGGTTTCTCGTGGCCCTTGCGCTGCTGCTCGCCGGACCACTGCTCACGCTTGCTTTCGGGCGCGCGTCGGTCGGCGGGGACTGGCGCACGGCGAGCCAGCGCGCCGCGGGCCTCGCGCCGGACCCGGCCGAGCACCGCGAGCCGGTCGTGCAGGTGTACGCGAGCCGCGCGTTCGGCTGGCGCGGCGCATTCTCCGATCACACCTGGGTCGCGGTGAAACCCGAGGGCGCCGCGCGCTATACGCGATACGAAGTCATCGGCTGGTATGCGAGCGGCGGGCGTCCGGTGATCTCGATTTCGAGTCAGCGCGCGCCCGACGCCGAGTGGTACGGCGCGCCGCCGCGCCTGCTGCGCGACTTGCGCGGGCCGGAGGCGGCCGCCGTGATCGAGCGCCTGCCGCAGGCGATCGCCGCCTATCCCTGGCCGACCGAGTACCGCGTATGGCCGGGGCCGAACAGCAACACGTTCGTCGCGCATCTCGGACGCGCGATTCCCGAGCTTCGGCTCGCCATGCCGTCGACGGCGGTCGGCAAGGACTACGTTTCGCTGCGCGAAATCGTCGGTCCGTCACCCAGCCATACCGGTGTTGCCGTGTCCCTGTATGGTCTCGTCGGCGTGACCGCCGCCTGGGACGAAGGCCTCGAGGTCAACGTGCTGGGGCTCGTCGCGGGCGTGGACGTGCGCCGCCCGGCGCTCAAGCTGCCCGGCATCGGCCGTGTGCCGGGCGACGGCTGACCCCGAGTCCGTCATCGTCCTTCAGAGGCGCATCAGTGAGGAATCAGCCTCGAGCAGATAGCGGCGGTTCTGTTCCTTCTTCTTCTTTTTCCGGCCAAATGAGGGGATGGGCTTGCGCGTTGCTTCCTCGGGGGAGCCATCCGCCTCCGATTCGGCTTGCGCATAGCGGCGTCCGTGGCGCGGCTCGCGCGGGTCGTGCGCCGCCGCGATCGCCGCGAGTACCGCCAACATCAGCAGTGAAGGAATCGCGATTTGTGCCGCGCGCGCGTCAACAACGCCCGTGGTGAGCACGGCGGCGAGCCAACCTGCGGTCGCGAGGGAGCAGACGAAATCGTGAAGCAGGAGCGCGGCGAGGCCGGCTACGAGGACAGCGACGATCGGGACGATCAAGTTCCAGTGGGCCACGATCCGCGCCAGAGGATTCGGCAGCGGCGTGGTCCAAATCTCCTGCAGGAGCAGGAGCGTCGCGAGCGCGAGGAACATTCCGAAAGGTACGCGCAGCCACAGCGAGATTCGCGTGGGCGAGGCGTGCGCCGCCATGGCGAGCATGACCCACGTGCAGATCCAAACGGCGGCGATAAGAATCAGCGCGCCCCCGGCGTACTCCTCGGCGACCGTTACGCTGTATGCCGTGGCGAGCAGCATTGTCGTGGCGACGACCAGGGCCAGGCGCTGATAGACGTCCGGGTCGCGGCGGCGTGGCCACAGCGCCATGGCGAAGAACAGGGCGACCCCGGTAGCGGCCATGACGGCGACCAGCAAGGCGACGCTCGAGGAGAGCATCGACGTGGTCGAGGCGCTCGCCGCGGGGCGCATGGCCAGGACGTCGCGTCCTTTGGAGAACACCACGAGAAACCCGACGCCCGCTGCGACCACGATCAGCGACGACCATCTGAGGACGGCGGACCGCGAGGGTCCGAGGCGGCTATCGCGCATGCATGAACTTGCTGTCATCTACAACTTCAATAGTATGCCATGAACTAGCGGGGCGTCGGGCTTCTGCTCGGCGCGTCGGCGGATGGCGCCGTTCGCGCCATTGGTCCGATGGTCCGTCTCCGGCAGGATGCGCGGGCCGCCGGTGCACGCTAGGTTTGCGCCAGGACGCGAGTCCCGAATCCGGCTCGCGTCGGGCCGCTGTCCAAGCCGTACTCGCGCCGTCCGCGCGCTCCGCCGAACCCAAGATCCCATCCATGAAGCTGATCATCCGGAACCTGTCGAAGCGCTACTCCAACGGCGTGCAGGCGCTCGCCGCCGTTTCACTCACCGTACCGCCGGGGATGTTCGGACTGCCGGGGCCCAACGGCGCCGGCAAGTCGACGCTCATGCGCACGTCTGTGAAATCGGGCGAGAACCGCCTTACACTGGTCGTCGCGGGCGAGCCGGCGAAGGCGGGGATCGATCCGCTCAACAAGCTCATCGACCGCGACATCGGCGACAACATGGTCGACGTCGCGCGTCCCTAACGGGGGATTGCACATGATGAAACGAGCGCTGCTGGCTTCCGCCATCGCCGTCGGCGCGGTGGCCGCTTTCGCCCAGGATACCGGGTACCGCGGGCTCGGCGCGGAGAGCATCACGCCGGGGACGATCGCCAAGTACGCGCCGCCGTCGCTTCCCGCGCGCTTCACGCGCGACATCGAGACGATGCTCGACGTGCGCGCCCCCGGCCTCGGGATCGTGGCCCCCGACGGCAAGCGGCTGTACTTCGGCTGGCGCATCACCGGCTCGCCGCAGGTCTACCGGCTCGACCAGCCGAAGGGCTTCCCGATCCAGATGACGGGAGGCGAGGAGCGCACCACGCTCGACGCCGTGACGCCGGACGGCAAGTGGCTCGTGCTCTCGCGCGACACGGGCGGTCAGGAAAACCCCGGGCTGTTCCTGCAGTCCGCTCTGGGCGGCCCGCTCAAATTGGTCTTCCAGGCCCCCAAGGTGCAGGCGTTCCTCGATTTCGTGAGCGCGGACGGCCGCGAGCTCTACTATCACGCCAACGACGTCGCGCCGGACAGCTACGCGATCTACCGCTACGACATTGCGGGCGGCACGCGCACGCTCGTCTTCGGTGAGAAGGGCCTGTGGCAGGTCGCCGACCACACGGGCTCGGGCGAGAGCCTGAAGCTGTTGCTCGTCAAGGTGCCGAGCTCCCTTGCGACGGAGTTCGTGGAGTACGTTCCCGCCACGCGCAGGCTTACGCCGCTGCTCGGCGCCGGCGAGACCGTGGAGTACGACGCCGCCTACGCCGCGCAGTCGGGCGAGCTGCTGGTGAGCACGAACAAGTTCCGCGATTTCCGCACGCTGTATCGCTGGAAGATCGGCGCCGACACCTCGCAGAAGAGCTTCCGCGAGGTACTCGCGCCCACCGGCATGGACGTGGCGAAGTTCACGATCGACGAGGCGCGCACGCACATCTATGCGGAGACCAACGACGGCGGCTACGCGCGGCTGGTCGTGCTCGACGCGAAGACCTACGCGCGCGTCGCGCTCCCGTTGCCGGCCGGGTCCGAGCAGGAGGTCGTGGGCTTCGCGAGCAGGGACGGCCGCTTCGTGACGATCGGGATCGAGACCGCGCAGGCGCCGCGCACGAGCTACGTGTGGGACTGGCAGGGCAGGACGCTCACGCAGTGGCTCGTTCCTTCAGCGCCCGAAGTCGACCTCGCGACGTTCGTTCCGGCGAAGCTCATGACTTACTCGGCGAAGGACGGCACGCCGATCCCGATGTTCGTACGCTTCCCGAAGGGGTGCGCGCCCGACGAGAACCCGAGCCGCGACCCGTGCCCGGTGATCGTCCAGTTCCACGGCGGTCCCGAGGGTCAGACGAAGCCCGGCTTTTCGCCCTACCGGCAGATCTTCGTCGATGCGGGCTACATCGTCGTCGAGCCGAACGTGCGCGGCAGCGACGGCTACGGCAGGAAGTGGCTCGACGCCGACAATGGGCCGAAGCGGCTCGACGTCATCGGAGACATCGAGGACGCGGGTCGCTTCGTTCGCGCGAAGTTCGCGCGCAACGGCAAGGCGCCTCGCGTCGGCGTGATGGGCGGCAGCTATGGCGGCTACGCCACGCTCGTGGCGATGACGATGTTCGCCGGCACGTACGACGCGGGCGCGTCGGTGGTCGGCATCGGCAACCTCGAGACTTTCTTGCGCAATACGGCGCCGTACCGCAGGGCCCTGCGCGTGTCCGAGTACGGCGATCCCGAGAGGGACGCCGACGCCCTGCGCAAGCTCTCGCCGGTGACCTACCTCGACCGCGTGAACGCGCCCATCCTCCTGATCCAGGGAGTCAACGATCCGCGCGTACCGGTGGGCGAGGCGATCCAGCTCCACGACGCGCTCGAGAAGCGCGGCGTTTCGGCGCCGCTCATCCTGTTCGCCGACGAAGGGCACGGCGCGTCGCGGCGAAGCAATACGACGCTCGAGCTCGGGCACATCCTCAAGTTCTTCGACGAGAATCTGAAGCAAAAATCGAACGGGTAGGAGGCTTCGCGCCGAAGGCTTCACCAGTCGAGGTCGGTGCAGTAGCCGAGCTCGATCAGCAGCGCGCCGATCTCGTCCTTGACGGCGGCGCGCTCGTCCCTCGTGAGCTCCCTCTGCCAGCGTCCCATCGAGTCGCCGTGTATCGCGCGCGTCACCTGCTCGGCGCTCGACTCGCCGCCGAGCGCGCGGGGGTGCTCGTGATAGCGCATCACCGCGGGCTCCCACGCCTCTTCGAGATAGGCGAAGAGCGCGCGAAGGTAGGACTCGGGACGCGTCACCAGCTCTTCGTAGCGGATCTCGCGGTAGTGGGAAGCGCCCGCTGTCTCCTGCGCGAACTCGCGTCCGGCGCGGACCGCACGCGCCCAGTAGCGGGCCGCAAGCCGGGCGTCGCGCGTGTAGTCCACCGGCGCTCCCTCCGGTGTCGTCCAGCGCATCGTCAGCAGGGACGCCACGACGTCGCGTCCGTCGCGCAGCATGTGCAGGAACCTCGCGTCCGGAAAGATGCGATGCAGGTGTGTGAAGTAGAAGACGTTGTTGGGCGACTTCTCGGCCACCCGCGCCTTGCCCTCGTACCGGCGCAGCGGCTCGAGGAGGTTGACGATGAATCCGCGGAAGATCTCGTCGACTTCGCTCTCGCCCATCCGCGATTCGGCCAGAAACGGGGCATACTTGGTCCGAAACTCCGCCCAGAGATCCGCGACACACGGTATGACCTTGAGCTCCGGCCCGCAGGCGATGCGCGAGTGCGAATCCAGGATGACGCGCAGGAGCGTGGTCCCGGAGCGGCCCGCCCCGCCGATGAAGATGGGAGACCGGCCGGCATCCTCGCCGGTGGCCGGGCTTGCCCGCGCGGGAGCTTCGCCGGCCGGCACGGATCGAAGATCGGTTTCGGGCATCCTCGGAAGGCCTCCAGCCCCTATGCTACCGTCATAATCTCCCATGTGCCTTCTTGTGTACACCGGTGCAACCCCGCAGCCGGCTCATGGCTGCCCAAGCAAGGAGAATGCGAACGAGGATCCTCGCCCGAGTCAAGGACTTTCACCGGATCTCCGGCGAGGCGACGATTCGAGCGCGTCGGCGAATGAGCCCGAAAGTGGAGGCGACGACGTGCGATGGGCACGCTGCATCTCATGACATTGCGCCGCCTCGCCCGGCTCCTCGCCTGCGGCTCGGTCGTGCTGGCCGCACCCCTCGCGTGCGCGCAGGCGACCTTTGCCGATGCCGGGCTGTATCTGATTCGCGATGGCGATCTCATCGGTCTCATAGACCGGGCCGGCAAGGTCGTGCTCGCTCCGGACAAGTTCGGCTACATCGACAGGAGCGGCAAGGTGGTGATCGCGCCCGTGTATTCGTACGCGCGGCCGTACGAGAGGGGCCTGGCCTTCGTGCTCGACAAGGGCAAGTCGATGTTCATCGACGAGCGCGGCAACGTGGTGTGGAGTAAGCCGTGATCGGCTTGGGGCTCCGCGAGCGCGCGTTCTCCCTGATCGAGGTCCTCGTCGCGCTCGCCATCGTCGGCGTGCTCGCCGCGCTCGCAGTGCCCGGCCTGTACTTGAGCTACGTGCGCGACCAGGTGGTCGAGGCGGGGTCGCTCGTCGACGTGGCGAAGAAGGGCGTGGCCGCGGCGTGGTCCGGCGCCGGTACGATGCCCGCCGACAACGCCGAAGCGGGGCTGCCTCCGCCCACCAAGATGGTGGGCAACACGGTAAAGTCGGTCAGCGTGAGCGACGGTGTCATCGAGGTGGCCTTCGGCAACAAGGCGTTCGGCATGCTGCAAGGCAAGGTGTTGAGCATTCGCCCCGCCGTCGTCGAGGACGCGCCGATCGTGCCGATCGCGTGGGTCTGCGGCAACGCGCCACCGCCGGAGAGCATGACGGTGCGCGGACAGAACCGCACCGACGTTCCGGAATCGGCCCTGCCGGTGAACTGCCGGTGAGCGCTATGCGCGCTGTGTTGCTCGGCGCCGCGCTCGCCGCGGCGGGCGCAGCCCACGGCGAGGGCTACGCGCCCGAAACGTACACGCTCGAGCTCGCCGGCTCGCGCCAGTCGGTCGACGTCTATCGGCCCTTGCATGCGCCGAGCGCGGGCGTGGCGATCGTGGCGCACGGCTTCGGCCGCACCCGCGCCCGGCATCGCGACCTCGGACGCGCGCTCGCCGAAGCCGGCGTGACCGCGGTGATCCCGGACCTTCCGAGCACGGTCGACCTCTGGGCCAACGGCCGCGCGCTCGCGGAGCTGACGCAGGGCCTGGAGCGCGGGGCGATTCCTTCGCTCATCGTCGACCGTGCGCATGTCGTCCTCATGGGCACGTCCGCGGGCGGGCTTGCGAGCCTCCTTGCGGCGGCGCGGTTGCCGGGCCTCGCGGGCTGGATCGGGCTCGATCCCACCGACCGCACGGGCAGCGGCGCCGCGGCAGCGGCGCAGCTTGCCGCGCCCGCCGTGGTGATGCTGGCCGAGCCTTCGCTTTGCAACCTCATGACCAGCGGCCGCTCGATAGCCGAGGCGCTGCCGCACCGATGGCGCACCGTGGACGTTGCGGACGCCTCGCACTGCGATTTCGAGGATCCCACCAACAATTTCTGCAGGGCCGTGTGCGGCGGCTCGTCGGATGCGGCACGCGCGGCGATCCGCACCGAGATCGTCACCACCGCGCGCGAGCTGCTCGCGGGATCGAACGAAGCGCCATGAGGCTCGCCGTGCTCGACCCCGGCCATTTTCACGCTGCGCTCGTGCAGAAGAGGATGTACGCGGACGTCGAGCCGGTCGTGCGCGTCTACGCCCCGCAGGGACCCGACCTCGAGGACTACCTGCGCCGCGTGGAGGCCTTCAACGGCCGCGCGGAGGATCCGACCGCGTGGCGCACGCGCGTTGCGGCGGGCGAGGACTTCCTCGACCGCTTCGCGGCGGACAAGGCGGCCGACGTCGTCGTGATCGCGGGCAACAACCGGCGCAAGACCGAGTACGTCTCGTGCGCCGTCGGGGCGGGCGTCCACACGCTGGCCGACAAGCCGATGGCGATCGACGCCGCGGGCTTCGCCGCGCTCGAAGTCGCGTTCGCGACCGCGCGCGCAAATGGCGCGTTGCTGTACGACATCATGACGGAGCGGCACGAGATCACGACCATCCTCCAGCGCGAGCTCGCGCGCATCCCCGCGCTCTTCGGCGAGCTCGACTGCGGCACCGCCGACGACCCGGCCGTGATCAAGGAGAGCGTGCACTACTTCGCGAAGAAAGTGTCGGGCCTGCCGCTGCGGCGTCCGGGCTGGTTCTTCGATACCGCGCAGCAGGGCGAAGGGCTGGTCGACATCACCACGCACCTCGTCGACCTCGTGCAATGGTCCTGCTTCCCGGGTCTCGTCCTCGACTACCGCAACGACGTGCGCGTGCGGGCCGGCAAGCGCTGGCCGACCGCGCTGACGCCCGAGCAATTCAGCGGGGTGACCGGCCTCGCGGCGTGGCCCGATTATCTTCGCAAGGACGTCGCGGGAGACGGCAACGCGCAGGTCTACTGCAACGGCCGCATCGACTACATGGTGCACGGCGTGCACGCGCGCGTGTCGGTGGTGTGGACCTACGAGGCGCCGCCGGGGACGGGCGACACGCACTATTCGCTCATGCGCGGTACGCGCGCGAGCCTCGTGATCCGCCAGGGCCGCGAGCAGGCGTTCGCGCCCGTGCTCTACCTCGAGGCGCACGCGACAACGGCGCGGGCGACGTGGGAGGCGGGCGTGCTCGCGGCGCTGCCGCACGTGCAGGAACGTTATCCCGGCGTCGACCTGCGCGGCACGCCGCGAGGCTTTGAGGTACTCGTGCCCGCGAGCTATCACGTCGGCCACGAGGCGCATTTCGGGCAGGTGGCCGATGACTTCCTGCGCTACGTGGGTGCGCGCGCGCTTCCGGCGTGGGAGGTGCCGAACATGCTCGCCAAGTACTACACGACCACGCAGGCGCTGGCGCTCGCCACGCGCTGAGGCGTGCCGGCTCGCGCAACGGCCTACCGGTTCGCGAATTGCTTCGCGCGCGAAAGCGCGACGACCCGGCCGGGCCCCGGCTGCGCCGGCGCCTGCGCGGACTTGGCGCGCGCCAACTCGCGGCGGATCCGCGAGAACGTCTTGCGAAGGTCGGTCTGAGTGCTCGGCACGTAATGGAACGTGGGGTCGAGGATCGACTTCATGCGCGACTCCATGTCGTGGCACGCGTAGGCGCTACTGTCGCCGCGAAAAGGCCGCGACCGCTGCCGGGCCGGCGCTGAAATTCCTGTAGGAGGCCGGCCTACCGGGGGCCGCCATTGCCCACGACGACGCGGCTGCTATCCTCGCGGTCGTGACGACGCGCACGGACTGCTGCGCCCTCGACGCCGCGGACGCCCTGGCGCCGCTGCGCGAGCTGTTCGCGTTGCCGCGAGGACGGGTTTACCTCGACGGCAATTCGCTGGGACCGCTGCCGAAGGCCGCCCTCGGGCGGCTGTCGCGCGTGGCGGCGCACGAGTGGGCCGAGGGGCTCATCGCGAGCTGGAACGACGCGCGATGGATCGACCTGCCTCGCGTGGCCGGCGACAAGGTCGGGCGTGTCGTCGGCGCGGGGCCCGGGGAAGTGGTGGTCGCCGACTCGACGTCCGTCAATCTGCACAAGGCGCTCGGCGCCGCGCTCGACCTTACGAGCGAGCGCGCTCCGCAACGTCGTGTGATCCTCACCGAGCGGCACAACTTCCCGACCGACCTCTACATCGCCGGCAGCCTCGCGCGCGAGCGCGGCCCGACGCTGCGGCGCGCCGACGATGTGCTCGCCGCACTCGGCGGCGACGTCGCGGTGGTCACGCTGACGCAGGTCGACTACCGCACCGGCCGCCTCACCGCGATGGCGCCGGTGAACCGCGCCGCGCACGAAGCGGGTGCGCTCACCGTGTGGGACCTGTCGCACTCCGCAGGCGTCGTGCCGATCGCGCTGCACGGCGGAGCCGCCGCCGAGGCCTGCGACTTCGCGGTGGGCTGCGGCTACAAGTACCTCAACGGCGGGCCCGGCGCGCCCGCATACCTGTGGGTCCATCCGCGCCATCTCGCCCACATGCAGGAGGCGGGCACGCCGCCGCCGCTGCCGGGTTGGCTCGGCCACGCCGACCCGTTCGCGTTCTCGGAGGACTACCGGCCCGCGCCCGGCATCGCGCGCTTCCAATGCGGCACGCCGCCGATCCTGTCGCTTGCCGCAATGGAATGCGGTGTGGACACCGTGCTCGCGGCGGCGCCTTTCGGAGGCATGCCGGCGCTGCGCCGCAAATCGCAAGCGCTCACCGAGCTCTTCATCGCGCTGGTCGACGCGCGCTGCGCGGGTCTCGGCCTTACGCTGCGCACGCCGCGCGACCCGCAGCTGCGCGGAAGCCAGGTGAGCTACGCGTTCGAGGGCGACGGCTACGCGGTCATGCAGGCACTGATCGAACGCGGCGTGGTGGGCGACTTCCGCGCGCCGGACCTGCTGCGCTTCGGCTTTTCGCCGCTTTTCAATCGCCACACCGACGCCTACGACGCATGCAAGACGCTGCGCGCGGTCCTCGAAGGCGGCGCCTGGCGCACACCGTGTCCGCGCGGCCGCGTGACATGAGCGGCATCGCGCCGCTCCTGCGCGCCCGCCGCGCGGCGGTTGCCGGGACCTACACGCTCGCCCTGCTCGAAAACGTCTGCACGCTCGCCTACCCGGCGCTCACCGGCCGCGCCGTCGACGACCTCGTCAAGCGCAGCTACACGGGGCTCGCGCTGCTGGTCGCGGTGTGGGCCGTGCACCTCGTGCTGTCGGTGGTGCGGCAGCGTCTCGATACGCGCGTATTCATGGGCCTGTACGCGGAGGTCGCCTCGCACATCGTCGGGGCGCAGCAGGAGGAGGGCCACGGCACGAGCAAGGTGTCGGCGCGCGTGGAGATGGTGCGCGACATCGTCGGCTTTTTCGAGAGGGAAGTGCCCGCGATGTTCCGCAACGTGATCGCCGTGGTGGGCTCGCTCGTCATGCTGTTCATCTACGACGTGGACGCCGGCTTCATCGCGATGGGCGTGCTCCTTCCGGCCGGGCTCGTCAACGCGTGGTATTGGCGGCGCGCGGTCCGTCTCAACAAGGGCATCAATAACCAGATCGAGCGCGAAGTCGACGACATAGAATCGGGCCGAGCCTTCCGCATCCGACGCCATTTCCTGCTGCTGCGGCGCTGGCGCGTCCTGCTGTCGGACAGCGAGGCGTGGACGTGGGGCGCGACGGAGCTCGCGACGATGGTCGCGCTCGTCTTCATCCTCATCGACTTCACGCAGTCGCCGTCGTTCACGGCGGGGGCGATCTACGCGGTGCTCGCGTACATCTACGACTACCTCGAGGGCTTGAACCAGGCGCCGACGCTGGTCAACAACCTCGCGCGCCTGTCCGACGTGCGCACGCGCCTTGCGGCGGGTCCGGCCGCGACGTGACCCGGGGCGAAACGGCTTAGCGGTGCAAGTGGGTCGGCGGCGGGACGGGCACGTGGTAGGGCTGCTTGTCCTTGCGCGAATCCTGCGGCGGCCGCCGGTCCTTCGTGTTCGGCGCGGAGCCCCAGCCGCCGAAGTAGGCGGGGTAATACACGTCATCGCCCTGCGGGGCCGGATAGCCGTAGCCCACGTCGTAGCCCAACGCAACGTCGCGGTCCACCGCAGCGTTGCGCTTGGTCGCCGCGGTGCGCGCTGCCATCGATCGCGACAGCGCCTCGCGCTCGCGCTGCAGCTCGGCGATGCCCACCGGGTCGACGCTGCCGCTTTCGATGCTCAGCTGCTCCCCGCGGCAGGGCTGGTCCGTGTAGAGCACGCCCAGGTTGCGGTCGAAGCACTTGTACACCGTGGTGACGGCGGCGCCCGCCGGCAACGCCGTGGCGAGGAGGAGGCCGATGACGCCCGCGAGGCGCGCGCGGCAACGGGCTTTTGCGTTAAGCGACGACATGAGAGCGATCTCGGCGGAACCACTATACGCCGCTTTGTATCGGGCTAACACTCCGCCAGGCCCTTGCATTCCGGCGCCATGAACTGCGCCAGCAGCCGGTGGAAATGATGCACGCCGCGCTCCTGGGCGGGGGAGTAGCGTCCGCCCCGGTACAGGCGCGAGCGCACGCCCTTTTGCACGGCGGACACGATCGCCTCGTCCTCGGCTTCCACGCGGTCGAGGCAAGCTCCGGCGCCCGACCCGAGCTTCGCCGGGTCGCCGACGTAGCTTCGGAACCGCACGCGCGTGGCCGCGATCGATTGTGGCTCCACCACGTTGAGCGACAGTCCCCACGGATAGAAGTTGAGCATGAGGTTTGGAAACACGAACCAGTAGTAGGCGGCCACCGCGACGCCTTCGCTGCGGGCCTGCGACGCGAACGCAGCCTCGCCCGGCTTCGCGCGCGCGATCTGAAGACTCGCGTAGGGAAAGAGCTCCGTCGAGTACGTCGCGTGATCGACGACCGCGTTCAATCCCGCGTGCACGAACGGAATGTGGAAGCCCTCGAGGTAGTTCTCCACGTAGAGCGCCCAGTGGCAACCGATCGCATAGTCGCAGTCTCGCGACGGGTCGTGGCGAAAGCCCGCCGCGTCGAGCCAAGGCGTGCGCGCCGCGATGTCGCCGACGAACGCCTCGCAGGGGCACACGGGCGCGAGCGAGGCCAAGGCGTGTCCCATCCACTGCGCGAGCGGCACGTGCGGCAGGTCATCGACGGGCGACGGGAAATCCTGCACCCCCGTGAACTCCGGCATGAAGGTCATCCGGCCGGCGAGGTCGAAGCGGCGCGAGTGGTAGCGGCAGCGGATCTCGCGGGCGCGGCACGGCGCGTCGACCAGGAGGTTCGCACGGTGCGTGCACACGTTGGACAGGCAGCGCAGCGCCCCTTCGCCGTCGCGCGCGAGGAGTAGCGGCTCGTCGAGGAGGCCCGGCAGCAGCATGCGCGGAGACAGGGCGTGCGGCCGCGCGACATCGGCGAGATCTCCGATCCACTGCCACGTGCGTGCGAACACGCGCTCGCGCGACGCCGCGTGCGCGGCCTCGCTTACGTAGAACGCGGGGTCGGGCGTGCGCGCACGCGTGATGTCCGGGTCGACCGCGAGAAGCATCGGCCAATCATAGCCGTCGCGCCGCCTGTGATGTAATGCGGCGATGGCTCGACTTCGATCGACGCGCGCGCTTGCGGCCGTGACGCTCGCGCTGGCCGGCTGCGCGACGCCGCCCGAGCCCGAGCCGCCGCCTCCCGTGCCGGCGCCGACCGCCCCGCAGATGTGCCCCGCGTGCGTCGACCAGTCGCAGGAGCTCGCCCGCCTGCGTCAGGACCTGGCGAGCCGCGACGCCGAGATACGCGAGCTGCGCTCGAGCCAGCGCGACCAGGTGAAAGCGATCCAGGAGTCCACACGCGAAGTCACGCGGGCCAAGGCGAAGATGCGGCGGCTCGCCACCCAGGCCGACGCCGCGTCCTACATCGCCGAGGTGGAGGTCGCGCTCGGCGCCTTGCGCGCGTCGCTTCCGGCATCGTCGCCGGCGCCGCTCGTGGCGCTCGCTCAGTCGCTGCTCGATTCGACCGCGGCGCCGTTCGCGCAGGGCGACTACGGCGCAGCGATGGATCGCGCCGCGCAGGCCGAGCAGCTGATCGCCGTGGTCGCCGACGGCCGGACGCCGCCTTCGCAGCGCGTGCGCGTGCCCGGCGAGGTCCTGCTGCAAGTCACGATCCCACTGCGCCTCGTGGCCGACGGCGCCCTTCGTCGCGAGCCGAAGCCTTCGTCGACGGCCTTCGCGAAGCTTTCGAAGGACACGCCGCTCGTCGCGCACGCGTACAGGGGCAGCTGGATGCGCGTCGAGACTCCGGACGGGCGATCGGGGTGGGTCGCGCAGGCGCAGCTCGGGGCGCGCTAGGCGCCGCTACATAGCGCTCTGCACGCGGTTGCCGCCCGCGCGCCGCGCCTCGTGCAGCGCGTGATCGGCGCGGAAGAGCACGGTTTCGGCGCTCGCGTCCCCCTCGCGGCTTTGCGCGACGCCGATGCTGACGGTGCTGCGGATCGCGTGCCCGCCGAAGTCCGGCGCCTCCACGAGGGAGCGGATGCGCTCGGCCAGGTCCATCGCGTCGTCGAAGGCCACGCCGGCGACCACCGCCACGAAGCGCTCGCCGCCGAAGCGGGCGACCGGGTCGCCTTCGCCGACGGTCTGCCGCAATATCGCCGCGAGCTTGACGAGCACGTCGTCGCCGGCCGGCAGCCCGTAGTCGGCGTTGATGACGTCGAGATGGTCGAGCGAAACCATCAGCAGCGCGAACGGCGCCCCGTCGCGCGTGAAGGTCGCGAAGCACGCGCGCAGGATCTCGTCGAGCTTCTTGCGGTTGTAAAGGCCCGTAAGGCTGTCGGTGGTGGCGAGCGAGGCGAGCTCGTCGTTGTTCCGGCGCAGGGCGGCGTTGGCGGATTCAAGCGCACGCTGGCTCGTGCGCAGGCGGTCCGTCATCGCGTTGAACGCGCGGTTGAGCTCGCCGATCTCGTCGTTGGTTTGGTCGTGCAGCGTGACCGAGAAATCGCCGCCCGCGACGCGCTTCGCGGCGGCCGCGAGCGCCGCGAGCGGCGTGACGATCGAGCGGCCCATCCAATAGGCGACGACGCCGACCAGCAGCATCAGCGCCGCGACGACCGCGAGATAGAGCTTCACGAGCGAGAGCCATTCGGCGAAGACTTCGGCGCGCTCGCGTTGCGCGAGCACGACGACCGCAAACGCGCTCGGCGGCGCGGCGACGCCCACCGCCTCGCGGCCGCGGACGTCGACGTAGCGCTGCGCCTCGCCCGGCTGGCCGCGCAGGTGGACGAGCGCCTGCGCATCGAGCTTCGGCAGCGTGCTCGCCGCGCTGCGCGTACTCACGAGCGGCGTGCCGTCGGTAGCCAGCAACATCACCTCCGCCGGGGACGCGCCCACGCCGGCGCGCAAGCGAGGCTCGATCGAGCGCAGGTCGAGCACGGCGGTCAGCGCGCCGATCTGCTCGTTGCGCGCCGACAGGACGGGCACGGCGATCGCCATCGTGGCGGTGACGCGAGCTTCGTCCCAGCGCGGGGGCGCGACCACGATGCCGGTCGCGAGCGATGCGCTCTGCCACGTCGCGGGAAGCTCGATCGCCGCCGGCTCCGCGGCGCTGCTCGCCACCACCTGGCCCGTGGCGTCGCGCAGGGTGAGCTCGATCAGGGGATCGAGCTTCTTCTGCACCGACTTCAGGTACACCGCGAGCTCGGGCGCGCCGATGCGGAGCGCGCCCGGACGCGGCGTGCCGCCGCGCAGGCCGTCGACCAGCGTGTAGGCGGTGGTAAGCGTGCGGATGTCGTGGGCGCGCTCGCGGGCCCACAGCGCGAGCTCGCCGCTTGCGTCCTTGGACAGTGCGCGCAGCTCGTAATCGACGTTGCGGTTGACGACGTCCTGGTAGCCGACGAACGAGATGAGCCCCAACCCGACGGAGGGAATGAGCGTCGCGAGCACCGCGAACGCGAGGATGTTGCTCCGGATGCTCTTCACGATGGTGTCGCACCCTGGGCCGGTTCGGCCGGCGCGGCGGGGCATCGTAACATCGCCTCGGCGAGCTCCCCGCAGGCGCCGCCGTTTGTCGTCCACATGGTGCCGCTGGTATCCAAATTGCATGTCCGTGGGGATGGATAAAGCGCCGCTCTTCCTCGAGCTCGTGCCGATGGAGGAGCCGAAGGCGGCAACGCCGGAGGCCACCTCGAAGCCACCCGAGCCCCAGGCCCCCGACGAAGGCAAACCCGCGCCTTCCGAGGGGCAGGACCCCAATTCCGCGGACGCGACCCTCGACGCGATCGAGATCGTCCCGTTCGAAAGGCCCCTGCCCAGGCGCACGGGTGCCGCCGTCAGCATCGATGCATATGCCGCGCAAGCGCAGCGCGAGTACGCGCAGGGTCACATCGACACGCCGTTGTGGGACCGGGCGCTGCGCCAGGCGGACGGCGACGCCACGGCCGCGGCGGCCATTTACGTCCGCGCCCGCGGCACGGCGCTTCGTCTTCTCGATCGCGACCGCCGCGCCAACGATCGGGTGCGGCCCGCGCCGCCCGACGACGGCCCGCCGCCTCCTCCGCCCGACCAGGCGATCTGGCAGCGTTACCGCCACGCCATCATGGCCGGGGTCGCGGTCGTGTCCGTGGGGGCCGTGGCGGCCGTGCTCCTGGTCAACCGGGGCGGGACGTCCGCCCAGACCCAGGGCGGCTCGCCGCCGATCCCGGCCAAGGCAGCCGCTGCCGCGCCAGCCACGACGCCTGCCCCGGCAACGCAAGGGACTGGAGCGAAGCCGGTGGGCGCCGACCTCACGAAAAAGATCGAGGACTTGCGCGCCGCCGGCAACTGGAACCTGGTCGTGCTCTATTCGATGGAATGGACGCGGCAGGAGCCCGAGAACCCCGATGCCTGGGACCAGCTGCGGGCCGGCTACCTGTTCCTGCGGCAGTACGAAGACGCGCGCAGCGCCGCGATCAAGGCCACGCAGGTGGCGCCGGACGCCGCGCGCCTGTGGCGCAAGCTGGGCGAGGTCGACCTCGAGCTCGACGATCCCGAGGCGGCGCTTGCCGCTTACGAGCAGGCGGCCGCGCGCAATCCCGTCGACGTGGACAGCCTGCACCAGGTCGCGCTCCTCAACGCGCGCCTCGGCCGCCCCCAGGAAGCCAAGGCCGCCTTCGATCGCGCCTCGGCGGCGAGCCCCGGCGATCCGGTCACGGCATGCTTGCGCACCGGCGTCGCGCAGATGCCGCCGGCACGCGACGGCTACACCATGTCGCGGCAGATACGCGCCGTCGAGCAGCGCTGCCAAGGCCACGGGGACGCGGTCGCCTCCGCCCCGCCCAAGTAGGATCGGCTGCCATCGTTTCTCCGACGCCGCGGAGGAGCGAAGCAGGATGAATCGACTGGCAGCGTGCGCGCTCGCCGCGTGCATGTGTCGCGCACGCGCAGAACGTCAAGGTCAACTTCCTCGGAACGCACACCGGCGAGCTGTGCTCGCGCGACCGGGCGACGATCTTCGAGGATCCCACCGGCTTGCCCATCCTCTACGACCCGGGACAGTCGGTGTTGGGCGCCGACGATCCGAGGCTCGGCACGATCCACGTCGTGCTCGTGAGCCCCGCCCACGGCCGCCATATCGGCGACCAGAAACTGAAGGCGCAGAACGCGGGGACGTGCGACAACCCCGATGTCGTCTCCGCGGCGCCGACGTCGACCGCAGGCGAGATTGCCGCCGCGAAGAAGGCGGCCCTCGTCATGGTCGGCCCCATGGCGAGCTTCCTCGGCAAGAAGGTGCAGACGATCAAGGGCAAGCCCACGCCCAGCTGCGCGCAGAGCAACGACGTCATGACCGCGCCCTTCGCCTCCGCCTGCGTGGCGGGCGCCAACCGGGGCGGCTTAGTCCCTGGGCGGTCGGGGCGGCGGCAGTCCGATTTAAGAACGTTTAAGGCCGCGTAAAGGACGCCAAAGCCCCTTCAGGCGGACAGTGGGTCCGTCGTCGATGCCAACCCACTGAACAGGAGACCGCCATGAACGCCAAGACCCGCAACCGCCGCCTCGCGATCGCCGTCGTGCTCGCCGCCGCCGCTTCCGGCCTGGTCGGCGCCGCGCACTACACGACCCGCGACGTGCCGATCCCCGCGCGCATCGCCCCGCAAGCCCCGATGGTGGGCGCGGCCACCGGCGAATACGACCACGGCCTGCCGGTGTACCGCTTGCCGCCGGTGCAGGTCACCGTCAGCAAGAGCGAGGCGCTCGCCGCCATCGCACGCGAGGAGGCGCTCGCCCCCATCGCACGCGTGGAAGCGTTCCCCGCCAGGTAGCCGGTTCCCCCGTGCGCGCCGTCCCGCTTGACGCGGGCGGCGCGCTTGTTTTATAGTGAACCGAATGGTTCACTATCAGGCCGCTCCCCTCGACGCCGTTTTCGGCGCGCTCGCCGACCCGACGCGGCGCGCCGTACTGGACCTTCTCACGCGCGGGGGGCACACCGTCGGCGAGCTGGCGCAACCGTTCAGCATGTCGCTCACGGGCTTTCTCAAGCACCTGCACATCCTCGAGCGCGCGGGCCTCATCGAACGGCAAAAAAGCGGGCGTATCGTGAGCTGCCGGCTTTCCGCCGGCGCGCTTCGCGAGGCGCATGCGTGGCTCGAGCGTCACGAGATCTTCTGGAACACGCGGCTCGACCGGCTGGGCGCGTTTCTCGCACACAAGGAGCAGGCGCAATGCAATCCACCCTCGGCGAAGACACGCGGCTCGTCCTCCGACGGACCTACGACGCCCCCCTCGACGCGGTCTGGGCCGCGTGGACCGAGCCGGCGAAGATGAAGCACTGGATGGCGCCGGCCGACGCCTACGAGGAGTCGGAGGTCGCGGTGGACCTTCGCGTCGGCGGCCGCTACCGCATCGTGATGCACGCGCCGGACGGGCAGACGCATCGCGTCGGCGGCGCGTACCGCGAGATCGAGCCGCCGCGCAAGCTCGTCTACACGTGGGCGTGGGAGAGCACGCCCGAGCGCGAGTCGCTCGTCACCGTCGAGCTCCGGCCCGACGGCGGCGGGACCGAGCTTCTGCTCACCCATCAGCGTTTCTTCGATCGCGACGCACGCGATCGTCACCAGCAGGGCTGGATCGGCTGCCTCGACCGCCTGGCCCGGCATCTTCATCCTTGACCCGGAGATATCTTCATGGCCAATCCGTTCTGTCATTGCGAGCTCGCCACCCACGACGTCGCGAAGGCGAAGTCGTTCTACGGCGGTCTCTTCGACTGGAAGCTCGAGGACATGCCGATGCCCGACGGCACGTACACCCTGATCGGGGTGGGCGAGGGCACGGGCGGGGGCATGATGAAGCACCCGATGCCGCAGGCGCCCGCGATGTGGATGCCCTACGCGCTCGTGAGCGACATCCACGCCTCGACGAAGAAGGCAAAGGAGCTGGGGGCGCAAGTGATGCGCGACGTGACCGAAGTGAAGGACATGGGCTGGTTCTCGATCATCGTCGACCCCACGGGCGCGCATCTGGGGTTGTGGCAATCCAAATAGGGCACGCCTGACCCTCTCCCCGCGGGCGGGGAGAGGGGGTCCCGACCGCGGCCGGGCCGGCACGCCGGGGGGCGCAGCGCCCGGTATGCTTGCCGTCATGCTGCAAGCCCTTGCCGCGCGTGTCGCCGACCCGGACCGCACCATCCTGCACCGCGCGCTGCGTGTCGCGATCGTGCAGCCGCCTCTCGTGTGGGCCGGACTTTCGCTGCTGCACGACGCGCAGTTCGCGCTGGTCGCCGCGTTCGGATCGTTCGCCGCGCTCGCCATGGCGGATTTCATGGGGCCGCGCGCTTCGCGCCTGCTCGCGCACCTCGTTCTCGCCGTCGTGGGCACGGTGCTCGTCGCGCTCGGCACCGCGCTTTCCAACACGCTGTGGCCCGCGGTGATCGCGATGCTCGTCATCGGCCTCGCGGCGCAGTTCGTGATGGCGCTGGGCGGCCAGTTCGCGCTCGGCAACAACGCGGGCGTGCTGTCGTTCGTCGTCGCCGTAATGGTGCCGGCGCCCGACGGCGCAATGGCCTCGCGTGTGGGCGGATGGCTCGCGGCGATGGCCTGCTCCGCGATCGCCGCGACACTGCTATGGCCGCGCCACGAGCGGCGCGACCTGTATCTGCGCCTGCGCGAGGCCTGCGCCGCGCTCGCCGCGCTGGTGCGCGCGGCCGCCGACGGCGGCGGCGCCGCGGGGCGCATCACCGAGGCGAGCGAAGCGGTCGACCGCGTGCGCGAGGTGCAGCGCGCGCTCGGCTTCCGCCCGATCGGCCCGCCCGGGCATCAGCGCGCGCTGCTCGGGCTCGTGGATGCGATGAGCCAGGCGCTTCGCTTCGCGCGCGTGCTGGCGGCGGAAGGCAAGTCGACCGCGGCCGACCGCGACCTCGCGCGCGCCGTGGCGCAGACGCTCGATGCCATCGCGAGCGTCATGCAGGTCTGCGCCGAGGGCCGCGCGGACTTCGCGGTGCCCACGGCCGAGGCGCTCGTCGCAGCGAGGCACGGGCATCTCACGCAGCTCGACACGAACGCCGCGCGCGCGCTCGCCTCCGATGTTCCCGGCGCCGACGTCGTGGCGGTGTTCGCCGGCGTGTTCCCGGTGCGCGTGCTGTCGTACCTCGTCCTGGGAATGACCGTCGATGCGCTCGTCATCACCGGACGCACCATCCGGATCCACGACGACTTCGCGATCACCGAGCCCACCGAGGCGACCGGCACCGTGCGGCATTGGGCCGACATCCTGCTCCCGCACCTGTCGGCGCGTTCGGTGTGGATGCACAACTGCCTGCGGGCGGGACTCGCGCTCGCGCTTGCCGTGCTCGTCGCCAAGCTCACGGACATCGGGCACGCGTTCTGGGTCGTGCTCGCGACGCTGTCGATCCTGCGCTCGAATGCGATCACGACCGGTGCGACGGTGGTAAGCGCGCTCGTCGGGACGTTCGCGGGGTTCGTGCTGGCAACGATCGCGATGTGGCTGCTCGGGTCGAATCCGACGCTCCTGTGGATCACGCTGCCGCTGGCGGCGTTCCTCGCGGGCTATGCGCCGTACGCGATCTCCTTCGGCGCCGGCCAGGCGATGTTCGCGCTGCTCGTGGTCGAGCTGTTCAACATCATGGCGCCGGAGGGCTGGGAGGTCGGCGAGGCCCGCCTCACGGCGGTCGCGGTCGGCGCGCTCGTCGCGCTCGCGGCCTCGCTCATCATGTGGCCCAAGGGTGCATCGGCGGCGCTGCGCGAAGAGCTGGCCGCGCACGTGCGCGCGGCCGGGCGCCTCGTCGCGGGGGCGTTCGACATGATCGTCGGTCGGGCCACGCCCGCGCACGTCGACGCTTCGCTCGGCGAGACCGCCGCGGCGCGCCATCGAGCCGACGAGGCGTTCGCGGCCTATCTGGGGGAGCGGGGTGCGAAGCGCGTGCCGCTCGCCACGTGGGGGTGGCTCTTCCGCGTCCCGATCGTGATGCGCGGCGCTGCCGACGCGCTGATCGCGATGCATCGCTCGGGCTTCGCGGCGGTGCAGACCGGGGACGCCGCGCAGCGCTTCGACGACGCCGTGCGCGCGGTCGCCGCCGCGTACGACGATCTCGCGGCGCGCCTTGCCGATCCGCACCGCGCCAAGGATGCGCGCCTCTTGGAGACGATCACCGACCTCGATATGGTCGGCGGCTCCGGCCTGCGGCGCGACGCGATCCTCGAGGCGGCGGCTGCGTACGTCGAGTCGCATCGCGGCGATCCCTCGACCGTCACGCGCGCCATGGCGATCGTGTGGGGCGTGGGCTGGCTCGCGTATCTCGCCCACGTCCGCGCCGAGAGCGAGGCGCCGCTCGACGAGGTCGCGAGCGGCGCCGACGTGCCCTGGTGGCGATAGTCATGGATCGCCCTTGGGCGCCGGCTTGACGAGCGCTTCGATCCACCGGCGCTGGAAGAAGCCCTTGCGCCGCGCCTCGAACCCAGGCGTGAACACGTACGCGGCGCTCCAGGCGCGCAGCGCGAAGTAGGCGGCGCAGATCCAGGCAAGATCGCTCCACTCGAAGCTTACCGACCGCCACTCGAGCCTGCGCGTGATCGCGGGCTGCAGCGCGACGGCGGCGATGCCGAGGAGGAGCGCCACGAAGGGCGTGAGGATCGTCAGGTTGACCGCGTCGCCGGTCACGGCGTCGATGCGCGCACGTGCCAGCGCGGGCTGCGGTCCGGCGACCGCGATGATCAGGAGCTGCATCGCGACGGCCCACGCCAGGATGGGCCCCATCTCGGTGTCCCACGCGAGCTTCACGAGCCCCGTCGCCAGGCCGAACACCGCAACCACGACGACGTAGACGAGCACGCGCCGCCACCCCGGCCCCTCGATGTAGCTCACGCCAGCGAACGCCCCGCCGAGCAGGCACAGCGGAAGCTGTGCGATCATGAGCGCCGCGAGCCAGAGCGAGTAGTCGTCGCCGAACTCGCCCGGGGCGAGGGCGAACTGCACGTATCGGTACGCCGTGTACGCCGGCATCGCCGCGTTGGCGACGAGGGCTGCGAGCGTGGCGGGGGACAAGGCGGCGTCGGACGTCGAGGCTGCCAAGCATTCTCCCGAGACCGCGGCCGGGCGGCAAGCCCGTCGGGTCGCCAACGCGAGCGGGTCGGCAAAGGGCGGCGGCGTCCGCGGCACGCGCGTTGGCCGCGGCGGACGCAACATGCCAATCGTGCAGGCAGCGTCGCTTGCTCAAACGGAGATCGAACATGGAATCGCAAAACAGCTACAGCGGGACTTGCCTCTGCGGCGCGGTCGAGGTCGCGGTGACGGGCGCCCCGGTCGCAATGGGTTATTGCCATTGCGAGTCCTGCCGCGCCTGGTCGGCGTCGCCGGTGAACGCCTTCACGCTTTGGAAGCCCGAGTCGGTGCGCGTCACCCGCGGCGCGGACCACATCGCAACGTTCAACAAGACGCCGAAGAGCTGCCGCAAGTGGTGCAAGTCCTGCGGCGGCCACCTCTTCACGGAGCACCCCGGCTGGAGCCTGGTCGACGTGTACGCCGCGGTGCTACCCAAGCTCCCGTTCAAGGCGGGCGTGCACGTCCACTACCAGGAGACCGTGCTTCCCATCAAGGACGGCGCGCCGAAGTTCAAGGACGTGCCGGAGGAGATGGGCGGCTCCGGGATCACGCTGGCGGAATGAGCGCCGCCACGCCGCCTCCGATTCGTAGCCGACGAACTCGCCGTCGGTCAGGCGCGCGTAACAGGTGCCTTCCACCGGCAGGTGATACGGAATGACGTGATCGGCATCAGCACGTCGGCGGTCGCGCGGGCGGGGCGGTGAGGTACGAGCCGCGGCCGGGTGGGCCTACATGACCTCGCTCAGCCAGCGCAGCGCGTTGAGCGCCGGCGCGTATCCGCTGTACGGCGCGGTCTGAATGATCGCCTCGCAGACTTCGTCGGTCGTCAGGCCGACGTTGCGTGCCGAAGGCCCGAACTTGCGCAGCTGATCGGCGAGCTGCAAGGCCGTGAAGCCGGCGAGCGAGACCATCGCGCGCTGCCGAAGCGAGAGCCCCGGACGCTGCCAGATCTCACCGTAGCCGTACGGAATGGTCAACGGGTAGAGTCGGCTCGTGAATGCGTTCTCGGGCGCGGCGTAGCCCTGCGTGGCGCGCTCGCCGTGCAGCTTCGCCATGACTTCGCGCCCGCGGCGTTCCATGGCATCGAGCGTCGCGTGGTCGTCCCGGGCTTGCGACATCGCGACGCCCATCTCGCGATAGGCCGCTTCGGCGACCTCGATTGCCGCCTCCGCCGCCGCGAAGCCGGCGTAGATGCCGATCTGCATGAAGATCGTGACGGGCGCTTCGCTGTGCAGGCCGAGGTCGAGCGCGGCGCCCACATAGCGGCGCAACGGCACGAGCTCACGAACCGCGCAGAGTGCGGCGAGCGTGCAGACCATGCGGTCCGCAAGGGCGAGACCGGGTCGGCTCCAGATCGAGCCGTACGTGGTCTCGAGAAGATAGTCGTCGACGTCGCCATGCGCGCTGCCCTTCGCCGAGTCGCCGAAGAGCCGTGCGCGCATGGCTCGGCCCCGCTCGCGAAGCTCGCGCCGCGATGCCACGTCAGTTCACCGTGATGCCGGACCGCTTGACGAGATCGACCCAGAACTTCGAATCCCGGGCGAGGTAGCCCGCGAAGTCCTGCGGCGACTTCGACAGCAGCACCTCCGTGCCTTCCCGCGCAAGGACCGTCTTGATCTCGGGTTGCTGCACGGCCTTCGTGGCGGCGTCGAACACCGTTTGCACGACCGCGGGCGCAGTCGCGGCGGGGAGGAAGAGACCGTACCAGGACGCGAGGTCGTACGCGGGCAGGCCCGCTTCGGCCATGCCCGGGATGTCGGGCATGAGCGGCGAGCGCTCGCGGCTCGTCACCGCCAGTGCGCGCAGTCGTCCGGCCTGCACGAGGCTCAGCACTGTAGGCGGCGTCGCGAACGTCACCTGCGCATCGCCGCTCAACACCGACTGCACCGATTCCGCGCCGCCCTTGTAAGGCAGATGCACCATGTCCACGCCCGTGAGCTGCATGAACAGCGCCGCGCAGAAGTGCGGCGCCGAGCCGTTGCCCGACGTCGCGTAGTTGAGCTTGCCCGGGGCTTTCTTCGCTTCCTCCACGAGGTCCCTGATCGACTTGATCGGCGAGCTCGCGTTGACCACGACCACGAGCGGGGAGCTGCCGAGCAGCGTGACGGGCAGCAGGTTCTTCTGGTAGTCGAGCTTCGGATTGAGCGCCGGATTCACCGAATAGCCCGACGGCGGGCTCAGCAGCATCGTGTAGCCGTCCGCAACAGCCTTGGACACCATGTCGGCGGCGATGCTCGATCCGGCGCCCGGGCGGTTCTCGACGACCACCGGCTGGCCGAGCTCCCTGGCGAGGGGAACGGCGAGGGCGCGCGCGAACACGTCGGTCGATCCGCCCGGCGCGAAGCCGACGACGAGATGCACGGGCCTGGTCGGGTACGTCTGCGCGGCGGCAACGCCGAAGGCGAGAACGAGCGCGCCGAATACGGGCCATCGAAGCTTCGTCATGATGTCGCGTAGGTGCCCAAACGGTAGGACTCGTAGGCGGCCGCGCAGGGCGGTCCGTCGGTGAACCAGAGCTCGCCCGCGGTGAGGTCCGTCACGATCGACGCGACCGTCGTGCGCGCGTACAAGGGATGCGCGGTGGGATCGGGATGCGAGCACACGCCGTTGGGCGCGTGGGCATGGCTGCGCAAGAGGTCCTGCATGCGGCCGACGGAAAGTCGCTCCCCCGACGTGAGCCCGCGCCACATGTCGGCGAGGCGGGTGAGGCTGTGCGGGCTGTTGCCGACGTAGGCATCGATGGGCGCGAACGCAGGACAGAGGAAGTGGTTCGCGTGCGCGAGGAGCCCCGCCTGCGGCCACGTCGCGTAGATCTCGCTCTTGCCGCCCGCGATCGTCTCGAAGTTGACTGCCTCGCCCGATCTGTCGGCCACGAGATAGTTCGCCGACAGCGCGCGCTGCACGGATCCGAGCGTGCGGCCCGCCTCGTCGACGGACTCGCAATCGAGCAGCGCGCGCAGCATCACGTGATACGGGACGCCGCGGCGGTCGGCGTCGCGCTCGCTTACGAGGGTGTTGGTGCAAAGCCCGAGGCCGGCCGCGTTGACACCGACCTTGGCGAGCATGCCGGCCTCGACGACGGTCGCGTAGGGCGGCTTGTCGTCGCGCTGCACGTCGACGAGCACGCACACGTCGCGCGCGAACGGCACCCAGTCCCAGTTCTGGCCGAGCAGCATGTGGCCGTTGGCACTCGCCTCCGGCGTCACGGCGAAGGACGTGCATTCGCCGGGCGGCGTCTCGCCTTTGCGCTTGGCGGCGGCGAACATGAGCTCGCTGCGGCAGTTGAGGACGAGGATCGCGTCGAACGGTACGCGGGCCCCCTCGGCGATGCCGCGCATCTCCTCGAGCGCGACGGGCGAGAACTGCTCGATGTCGTCGAGGAACGCTCGCGCGTGAGCGACGGCCGCATCCCATTCGAGCCCCGCGCGATGCTCGAACACGTCGCGATACGAGGCGAGGCAACGCCCGATCTGCGGCGACGCGAGCCTGCCGTACTGGCGCCCGCGCACGCGCGGCGCACCTGCAAGGCGAACGCGCTCCATCTAGAGGACGCGCGGCCCGGTCTTGACGACGGTGGTGTAGTCGGCCGAAGCGACGCCGCGCGGCCCCTGGGAGAGCTCGAACGCGTTCGTGTACGCGGCCGACACGCGGGGGTGCTTCACCTGCAGCGGGATGGTCGCAACGCGCGGGGCTTCGCGCAGGTAGGCGAGAATCTCCTTGCAAAACAGATGCAGGTCGCTCGGCAGCCGCGAGGTGACGAGGTTGCCGTCCCGGACGACGGCCTGATCGCGGTACTTGCCGCCGGCGTGGATCACATCGTCCTTGACGAGCGCCACGCACGTGAGGTCGCGGTCGCGCGCGATCTCCGCCGAGGCGAGCACGAGCCCCGCATGGCACACGGCGGCAACCAGCGATCCCTGGTCGTGCACCTTGCGCACGAACTCGATCATCGCCTTGTGGCGGCGCATGTTCTCCGGGGCGAAGCCGCCCGGGATCACCACGGCGTCGAACGCCGCGGGATCGGCATCGGCGATCGCGATGTCGGGCTTCACGGGATAGCCGAGCTTGCTCGCGTACGTCTGCTCGGTCGGGCCGACTACCGCGACGTTGCAGCCCTCCTCGCGCAGGCGCATGAGCGGGTACCACAGCTCGAGCTCCTGGTACATGTTCTCGGCCAGGACGGCGACTTGGGCTTCGTTCAGGTTCATCGTGAAAGCTCCTCGATCAGCTGCCTCGTCCATTGCGGGACGTCGTCGGTGGTCGCAGCCGCGAGCGCGTCCGGCACCAGGCGGGTCGCCTGCGACGCGGCGGCGATGCGCACGTGCCTTGCCGCGGCATCGCGCAGGAACGCGCGGAAGGCCCCGTTCTCGCCCAGTTTCACGATGTTGCCGCCGGGGACCACCAAGGCGGCGTAGTCGCCGGCCTGAGTCTGCGCCATGGCGACGTTCGGGACGACGGGGTAACCCAGTACGCTGGTCGCGGCCTCGCCGCCTTCCACGCCGATCACCACCACGTCGGCACCGATCTCGCGCAAACGCAGGACCGGGTACCAGAATTCCATCTCCTGGAATCCGTTGTAGAGAAACACGCCGACCTTGCCCATGACCTTCCGTTTGCTGTAAGCTGTCTGACAGGTTGTCGCCTGCCGCCGAGGCGCTATCGTACAGCGAGATCGGGCGGGTGGCGAGAAGTTCGAAAGGTACCGTGACAGGAACCTGTCTTACATGAGGCTGACGGTGGTGCCGGCGCGGCGCGGCGCGGTGGCCGACGTGCTCGCGCGCCTGCAGGCGCAGATCGCCGCGGGCGAATACAAGGCGGACGGGCGCCTGCCGTCGGAGAGCGAGCTGTGCAAGGTGTTCGGGGTCAGCCGGCCCGTCGTGCGCGAGGCGCTCATGAGCCTCCAGGCGCTGGGACTCACGACCTCGCAACCCGGCATCGGCACCTTCGTCGTCTCCGACCGTGTGCGCGTGCCGCTGCTTCTCGGCCGCTACTCGCCGGCCCACGTGCGCGAGGTGCGGCGCTGCATCGAGATTCCCGCCGCGAGGCTGTCGGCCGCGCGGCGCACCGATCGCGACATCGGTGAGATCGCCGCGATCATGGCGCGCATGGACGACGCCGACAATCCCGCGCGCCGCAACCAGCTCGACGCGAGCTTCCACATCGCGATCGCGCGCTCGTCGGGCAACCCGTTGATCGTCAAGCTCGTCGAGGACCTGCGCAGCGTCCTCGAGGAGCATTCGCTGGCCGTGGCGCGCGCGCCCTATCGCCGCCGCGCCGCGTCGGAAGAGCATCGTGCGATCTACGACGCGATCGTCGACCGCGACCCGGACGCCGCCGCGGCCGCGATGGAGGCGCACCTGGCCGCGGCCGAGCGCACGTTCGCCGAACCCGTCCCCAAGGAAGCGAGATCGAAATGAAGATCCGCACCGTCCTGGGCGACGTGCCCGCCGACAAGATCGGCCGCACGCTCACCCACGAGCACCTCCTCTACACCTATCCCGGAGGCGAATACGACCACAATTCCGCGTTCGTGCTCGACGACGCCGTCGTGCGTATCGCGGGCGAGTTGAAGCAAGGCATGGAGGATTGGGGCTTCGCGACCATCGTCGACATGACGCCTTGCGAAGTCGGGCGCCACCCGGAGCTCATGAAGCGGGTCGCCCGGAGCACGGGTTGCAACGTCATCGCCGTGACGGGATTCTTCCCCGAGAGCATGGGCCTGCCGTACTGGTACAAGCGGCAGACGGTGGACGAGCTCGCCGACTTCTACGTGCGCGACATCACGCAAGGGATGGTGTTCGCCGGCACGCAGACCGACATCAAGGCCGGCGCGATCAAGATCGCGACGGGTCAGGAAGGCGTCAATCCCAAGCCCAGCCCGCCGGGGCCGAACGGACTCCATATCAGCGCCGCCGAGCAGCGCCTGATTCGTGCCGCGGGCCGCGCGCAGAAGCGCCTGAGCGTGTGCATCAACACGCACACCGATCCCATGGATTACACGGTCACCAATCCGGGCATGGAGCAGCTGGACCTCATCGAGCAGGAAGGCGGCGATCCGGCCAAGGTGATCATCGGGCACGCCTTCGTCGAGCCGCAAAGCGTCGAGCAGATCGTCGACGTCTGCAAGCGCGGCGCCAGCGTGCAGGTCGACCACATCGGCATTCCGTGGCGCCACGACAGCACGGACGAGCTCGACGAGGCTATCGCCAACCTCATGAGCGAGGTCGCCGACCGCGGCTACCTGCCGCAGATGACCATCACCTACGACCGCTGGTTCTTCAATCCGCGCGGTCCGGCCACCGCCGAGAACCCGCAGCTTCTCAACCAGAAGGTCGGCTTGGGCTATCTGTTCGAAAGCTTCGCGCCGCGGCTCGAGAAGAAGGGCTTTCGCGCCAAGGACCTCGAGACGATGCTCGTCGACAACCCGAAGCGCTTGCTCGCGTTCTGACGATGCGCCGCTTCATCGCAGGAATCTCGCTCGCGCTCGCGGGGTTCGTCGCGTCGGCGCAGACGTATCCGGCGAAGCCGATCCAGCTCATCGTCGCGTTTCCGCCAGGCGGCGGCGCGGACGTTGCCGCGCGCATCCTCGCGACGTCGCTCGGCGAGCAGCTCGGCCAGACGATCGTCGTCGAGAACGTCTCGGGCGCGGGCGGCACCATCGGCACGGCGAGGGCGGCGCATGCCGCACCCGACGGCTATACGCTGTTCGTCGGTACGCCGAGCACCCACGGCACGAACGTAGCGGTCTATCCCAGCCTCCCGTACGACCCGGTGAAGGACTTCGCGCCGGTCATGCTCATCGCGACGTCGCCGTTCATGCTGCTCGCGTCCCCGCTGCTCGAGGCGCAATCGGTGCAGGACCTGATCGCCGTGGCGAAAGCAAAACCGGGCCAGCTCAACTACGCCTCCTACGGCAACGGCAGCATCAACCATCTCGTCGGCGAGCTCTTCGCCTCGATGGCCGGCATCGACGTGACGCACGTGCCTTACAAGGGCAGCGCGCCCGCCATGGCCGATCTCATCGCGGGCCGGGTGCAGTACACCTTCGACGGTCCCGCCGCGCTCGGCCAGGTCAAGGGCGGCAAGGTCAAGCTCATCGCAGTGACGAGCAAGAAGCGCTGGTCCGTGTTTCCGGACGTGCCGACCGTGGGCGAATCGGGCGTGCCCGGGTTCGACGCGATCACATGGTTCGGCCTTTTCGCGCCGGCAGGCACGCCGAAGGCCGTGATCGATCTGTTGAATGCCAAGGCCAACGCGGCGCTCCAGACGCAGGCGGCGAAGGACGGATTCGCTCAGCTGTCGGTAGACGTCGTCGGCGGCGGCCCCGACGTTCTCGCCAAGCAGGTGCGCACCGAGATCGACACATGGGTCGACATCGCGCGCAAGCGCAACATCAGGATTTCCGAGTAAACGAACGGTAGCGGCCGAGCAGCCGCCGCGCGTTCTGCGATTCGATCTTCGCCAACACCTCATCCGGCAGCCCTAGCGCATGCAATTCCGCGAGCTGATCGGCACTTTTGCGCAGCGGCGCGTCCGTGCCGAGGAGCAATTGCGAGGCGTCCGCGAATCCCAAGGCGGAGCTTATGCCCACAGCATGCATGCGCAGCGCGGTGTCGTAGTGCAGCCTGCGCAGGTGCGTGCGCACCCCGTCGGGCGCCATGGCGGTGAGCGTGGGATCGACCTGCGCTGCGCGTTCGAGATGCTCGACGACCAGCGGCAGGATGCCGCCGACATGGGCGAAGATGAAGCGAATGTCCGGACAGCGCGTCAACGTGCCGCCGAAGAGGAGGCTCGCGATCGTGCGCGTCGTGTCGACGGGAAACTCGAGCACCCAATCGGCGATGCCCGGCAGCAGGTTGCGGCAGCAGTCGGCCACCGTCGGATGCACGTAGACGACCGCCCGGCGCCGGTTCAATTCGTCCATCACGGGCGCGAACGCACCGTCGCCGAGCCACCGGCCGGCGTAGCTCGTGAGAAGGCCGATGCCGTCGGCCCGGAGCGTGTCGAGCGCGTACTCGATCTCGCCCAGGCTCGACTCGACGTCGGGCAGCGGCAGGCTCGCGAAAAGCCCGAAGCGCTCGCCGTGATCGGCCATCATCCGCGCGCCGAACTCGTTGCATTCGCGGTTGACGGCGAACATGCGCTCCCGCGCAGTGAACGCGAGGCCCGGCGCGGTGATGGAGGTGAACGCGGTGGCGATGCCGGCGGCGTCCATGTCCTCGATCGACGCGCGCGGCGTCCAGTGGCGCGCCACGCCGCGAGAGAGGTAATGCTCGTGGTCGACGAGCTGCGCGACGAACGGCGGCGGGAACAGGTGGTGGTGGACGTCGACACGATCGCCGTGCATCGCGCTCTTATACAACGAAACGCGTGAAGATTGCATACCGACGCGAAGGCCGCGGCGCGCCCGTGCTGCTGATCCACGGCGTGGGCGGCGACTCGGGCAACTGGGGCCCGATCGCCGCGCGGCTTCAGAGGCGCTTCGACGTGATCGCGATGGACCTGCGCGGGCACGGACGATCCGACCTCATCACGGGGCCCGTGCAGGCCCACGACCTTGCGCGCGATGCGGCGCAGGTGCTGGACGAGTGCGGCGTGGCCGCGTCGGCGGTGGTTGGATTCTCGCTGGGCGGCACAGTCGCGCAGGCGCTCGCGCTCGACTTCCCGGGGCGTGTCGCAAGGCTCGCCGTCATGGGATCGCCCTGCGGGCGAACGCCGGAGGAGCG
Organism: Casimicrobiaceae bacterium; assembly: GCA_035499955.1. Taxonomy (GTDB): domain Bacteria; phylum Pseudomonadota; class Gammaproteobacteria; order Burkholderiales; family Casimicrobiaceae; genus VBCG01. Next base: position 1,298 of record DATJXV010000103.1, on the reverse strand, counting down.
TGCGCGGGCGCTCGAGCGCATCGAATTCCTGAAGGCGCACGGCGCGCCGGCGCTCGCGGAAGCCAACCGCGAGCGCTGGTTCACCGACGAATTCCGCGGGGCGCATCCGGACGCCGTCGAGCGCCGCGTCGACCAGGTCAAGGCGTGCGATCCGGCGTCGTACCTATACGCGTTCACGGTGTTCTGCACCGCCGACTTCGCCGACCGCCTCCCCGAGATCCGCGTTGCGACGCTGGTCGTCACGGGCGAGCACGACGTCGCGGCCACGCCGCGCATGGCGCGGCTCATGGGCGAGCGCATCGGCGCTTCGCAGGTCCGCGTGTTACCGCGGCTGCGGCACAGCCTTCTCATCGAGGCGCCGGCGCAAGTCGGCGAATTGCTGGAAGGGTTTCTCGGCAACCATTGACGATACGGAGGACATGATGAGTCTCAAGACTTTCGTCGCCGCGCTGGCCCTGTGCGCGAGCGCCGCACCCTACGCGGCGGTCGACGAGGCCGCCCGCGCGTTGCTACCCGACGACATCCGGCAGAAGGGCGTTCTCGTCGTGGCGATGCCGCTCGACTTCGAGCCGTTCAACTACCTCGACGAGAAGAACGAGCCGACGGGCCTCGACGTCGACATGATCCGTGCCATCGGCGACAAGCTCGGGCTCAAGGTGGACATCCAGCGGATGGGCTTCGCGGCGATGATTCCGTCGGTGTCGGGCGGCCGCGTCGACGCCGCGATGTCGGCCATGGGCATCCTCCCGGCCCGGCTTCCGCTCGTCTCGTTCGTCCGCTACGGGCACTTCAGCAACGGGCTCGTCGTGCGCGCGGGCAATCCGACCAACGTTCGCAACGACGACGCCTGCGGTCACGTCCTCTCGGTGGAGAAGGGCACGCAGCCGCTGCTCGTGTGGCAGAAGAAGTCGGACGAGTGCGTCGCCGCGGGCAAGGCCAAGATCGAGCTCATGGTGTTCGAGGGCAAGGGGCCGCAGGTGCTCGCCGTGGAATCCGGCCGCGCGGAAGCCGCGGGCGTGGGCTTCGCCACGGCCATCGTCGCCGCCAAGCACTCGAACGGGAAGCTCGACGCCGCGCCCGGAGGCCCGGTCCCGGGTGCCACGGTGGAGTGCGGCATCGCGTTCAACAAGCAGAACGTGAAGCTCGGGCAGGCGATGGAGGCGGCGCTCAAGGCGCTGGTCAAGGACGGAACCTACGACAAGATCTGGGCGAAGTGGCAGCTCAGCGCCGAGCGCGCGGAGGTGGCCGTGGTCTCCCAGCCGTAACGGAAACGCAAGCAGTCCCGTCGCGCGCGCCCG